>NZ_JBKQOI010000165.1:0-62972 GCF_052145595.1 Mycobacterium sp.
GTTGAGGACGAGGCCCGCAAGATGTGGGCGTCGTCGATGAACATCGCCGGTGCGGGCTGGAGCGGTCAGGCCCAGGCGACCTCGTACGACACCATGGGTCAGGTCAACCAGGCGTTCCGCAACATCGTGAACATGCTGCACGGGGTGCGTGACGGTCTGGTCCGCGACGCGAACAACTACGAGCAGCAAGAGCAGGCCTCGCAGCAGATCCTGTCCAGCTAGCAGCCGAAAACTGCTGCTGTCCAATACTTTTAACTCAGGAGGACGTGAACATGAGCATTAACTACCAGTTCGGCGATGTGGACTCCCACGGCGCCACGATTCGCGCCCAGGCCGCATCGTTGGAGGCCGAGCACCAGGCCATCGTGCGCGATGTGCTGGCTGCTGGTGACTTCTGGGGCGGCGCCGGTTCGGTGGCCTGCCAGGAGTTCATCACCCAGTTGGGTCGTAACTTCCAGGTGATCTACGAGCAGGCCAACTCCCACGGGCAAAAGGTGCAGACCGCCGGCAGCAACATGGCGAGCACCGACAGCGCCGTCGGCTCCAGCTGGGCCTGACACCGCACGTTCAGGCCGGGGCTGCACACCGATCGGTGTGCGGCCCCGGTTCTTTGTGGCGCTACCCGGCCACGGGCGATCGCGGAATCAGCGAGGTGCGGAACCCGATCCGCTGAACCGCACCGTCGGACTCGCGCCCGACCATCCCGCCCAGTGGCAGCTTGGAAATGCCCGTGGCAGTCGTCGGCGACGGCGCGGCACCCCACCCGCCCGGCATGACATTGGCGTCGAGCGTGGGCAGCGGTGTAACGGACGAGACCGCTTCGGCCCAACTCGGCGGCACCGACAGGGTGCCGAGTGAGGCCGCGTGGCCTACCCCCGCCGATGCGCCCTCGCCCAGACCCCCCACGGGCCCCAGGCTTCCCAGACCACCCAAGTCCCCCGCGCCCGGGACCGCTGCGCCTCCCTCGGCGCCGATGATCGAACCCGCGCCCTGGAAATCCAGCGACAGGCCGTACACGTCCATACCAAGCCCACCGCCGTCGCCACCCAACCCTCCACCGTCGGCGCCGAGGCCGGCCACATCGGAGCCCACGCCGAACACGTCGGTCAGGCTGTTCACATTCCCGCCCAACGCAGATACCAGGCTTGAGGTCAGTCCGGATAGCGCTCCCGCCCCCGTGCTGGTGCTACTGGTAGCGGTTTTGGTCGACGCGCTGGTCAGACTCGACAGGGCACCAAGCGGCGCAGAGGCTCCCGACGATCCGAGTGACGCCCCAGTGCCCATCGCCGCCTGCGACAGACCCGCGCTGGTCGATGATCCGGGGGTTGCCAGTTGCTGGAGGGCTTGGCTCACCGAGGACATCAGCTGCGTCGACGTCGACTGGACCTTGGTGCCCGCCGTCTGCGCGACTGCGCCGGCCTGGCCGGCAAGCCCGCCCGGATTGGTCGTTTGTGGCGGTGACGTGAAGGTGCTGAACGCCGACGCGCTGGCCGAATTGGCAGCGTAGTTGTACATCGCCGTCGCATCCTGGGCCCACATCTCGCTGTATTCCGCCTCGGTGGCCATGATCGCCGGCGTGTTCTGGCCCAGCAGGTTGGTCGCGATCAGCGTCATCAGCTGGACCCGGTTGGCCACGATCAGCGGGGGCGGAACGGTCATCGCGTACGCGGTTTCGAAGGCGGCCGCGGCCGCGGTGGCCTGACCGGCCGCCTGCTCACATTGGGCAGCGGTGGCCGTCATCCACGACATGTATGGCGTGACCGCCGCCGCCATGGACATCGAAGTGGGACCCAACCACGACTCGTCGGTGAGGCTCACGATCACCGACCGGTAGCCGTCGGCGGCGGCGTTCAGTTCGGCAGCCAGCGCATCCCATCCCGCGGAGGCGGCCAGCAGCGTTGAGGGCCCCGGCCCCAAGTACATCCGGCCGGAGTTGATTTCTGGTGGCAATGCCCCAAAGTCCATCGCCTTTTCCTATCTCTTAGTTGAATTTGCTGGCCGGGTTACAAACGACTCGCGACGCTGCGCTCGGCATGCCGAAGGGCACTGGGTCGGCCGAGTACCGGCGGTAAGCCCGGGGAGGCTCCGGATCGCACCACAGACCGAGGCTCGGCGGGCCCCGCGAAGTGGGTAGTCGAATTCACAGGCATCACCATCGGCGACCGTCGGCTTTACCTCCTCGGCGAGGGCCGAACTGGCTACGTTTGCAGCGCCCGCCGCAGGGCGCACAGCGCCGCAGCTCTTGGAGTTGCTAGCCGCCGCCCATGGCGTCTCCGACGGTGCGCTCACTACCGGCGCTACGAAAAACATTTACATCTACCGACATTCGTAACATCACGTAACTTCGAGTTAACGAAAGTCAGGACGCCGTCGTCCTCAGCCGTCGTGCGTACGTGTTGAGCCCCGACGGCATCTGCTGAACTGCAGCGTCTCGTAATCAATGAAATCCATTCGTATGCCGATGATTTGAACAGCTATCCCTCGGAACGGCTGAGCTCTCTCAGAGCTCCATCAAACCAACGGCCATGCATACCAGTATTTTTGGGATCGGAGCTCAATCTCAAGTTGGCTGATGCAACACATATAAAACACATATTTGAACGGCCCGTGGTGTGATCCACCGAACATGGTTATATTTGAGGTCTCTATGAAGTTCGTGACAATTGCATGTGCGCTTGCGAGAATGTAGGAACATGACCGCAATGTCGGGATATGCGAGCAGCCAGCGGCCACGCCAGGCCATTCTCGGGCAGTTGCCGCGGATCTATCGTGCCGATGGATCACCAATTCGGGTTTTGCTGGTCGACGATGAGCCCGCACTAACCAACCTGGTGAAGATGGCGCTGCATTACGAAGGCTGGGTCGTCGACATCGCCCACAACGGGCGCGAGGCCATGGCGAAGTTCGACAGTGTCAGCCCCGACGTGCTGGTCCTCGACATCATGCTTCCCGACGTGGACGGACTGCGAATTCTGCAGCGGATCCGCGAATCCGATTCGTACACGCCCACGCTGTTCCTGACCGCACGCGATTCGGTCATGGACCGGGTGACCGGCCTGACCGCGGGCGCCGACGACTACATGACCAAGCCGTTCAGCCTCGAGGAGCTGGTCGCCCGACTGCGCGGGCTGTTGCGCCGTTCCACCCAGCAGACCCCACCGGCAGCCGAATCCCTTAAGGTCGGCGACCTGCAAGTCGATACCGCCAGTCGCGAGGTCACCCGCGACGGCACGCCGATATCGCTTTCCTCAACCGAGTTCGAATTACTTCGCTTCCTGATGCGCAATCCCCGGCGCGCGCTGAGCCGCACCGAGATCCTCGACCGGGTCTGGAACTACGACTTCGCCGGGCGCACCAGCATCGTCGATTTGTACATCTCGTACTTGAGAAAGAAGATCGACTCCGGCCGGGAGCCGATGATCCACACCGTCCGCGGTATTGGGTACATGCTGCGGCCGCCGGAATGACCCGCGAGCGGAATAGGGCATCCGGAGACCTTCCACGGTGGCTTCCGCATTCGTTGCGCCGCCAGTTGCTATTGGGCGTATTAGCAGTCGTCAGCGTCGTGCTCGCGACGGTCGGGATCGCCTCCGTGCTGAGCCTGCGCGGCTATGGTACTGCGATGAGCGACGCCGACGTCGCCGAATCCCTTGACGCACTGAGTAACTCGTACACCAAATACCGCAACGGCCAACACACTTCGGCGCACCGCAGCCCTCCGCCCATCGCACAGGCGATGCTCGAGTTCACAGATCAAACGCCGGGAAACGTCATCGCCGTGCTGCGGGAAGGCGTCGTAATCGGATCGGCGGTCTTTTCCGAACCCGAAGCGCGACCTGCGCCGGCCGACGTGGTCCGCGCCATCGAAGCGCAGCCGTGGCCCGATGACGCCCCGCCAAGGACCGTGAAACTCGCCAGCCTGGGTTCCTATCGCGTCGACAGCCGCGTCGACGGACCCGACCTCCTGGTCGTCGGGGTATCAGTAGCCCGCGCCAACCAGATCATCGCCCGCAAAAACTTCACCAACATGGCCCTGGTCGCGGCAGCTCTGGCGGTTACCGCGGGGCTTACCGTTTCGGTGGTGGGCTACACCCTTCGCCCGCTGCGACGTCTCGCCGCGACCGCCGCCGAAGTCGCCGCGATGCCGCTCACCGATGGCGACCAACGGATCAGCGTCAGGGTGCGGCCGCAGGACACCGACCCGGACAATGAAGTCGGAATCGTCGGACACACGCTGAATCGATTGCTGGACAACGTGGACGGCGCGCTGGCGCATCGTGCCGACTCTGACCTGCGGATGCGGCAATTCATCACCGACGCCAGCCATGAGTTGCGAACCCCGCTGGCGGCGATTCAGGGATATGCCGAACTGACCCGCCAGGACAGTTCGGCACTTCCGCCGACTACCGAGTACGCGCTGGCACGCATCGAGTCCGAAGCACGGCGCATGGCCCTGCTTGTCGACGAACTGCTGCTGCTCTCCCGCCTCGGCGAGGGTGAAGATCTGCAAACCCAAGACGTCGACTTGGCCGAACTGGTCATCAATGCGGTGAACGACGCGGCGGTCGCCGCGCCGACACACCATTGGGTCAAAGACCTGCCCGACGAGCCGGTGTGGGTCCGCGGGGATCACGCCCGGCTGCACCAGCTGGTCAGCAACCTGCTCAGCAACGCCAGCGTCCATACGCCGCCCGGCGTCACGGTGACGACGGGAATCACCTGCCACCGCAGCGGCCCCGAAGCGCCGTATGCGGACCTGACCGTCGCTGACGACGGGCCCGGCATCGACGCGGATCTTCTCCCCCGGTTGTTCGAGCGCTTCGCCCGCGCGGACACGTCCAGGTCCAACGGGTCAGGCATCGGGCTTGGCCTGGCCATCGTGAGTTCGATCGTCAAGGCCCATCACGGCTCGGTTACCGCCGAATCCGCCGATGGCAGAACGGTCTTTCGGGTGCGGCTTCCGATGATCGAAGATCCGCTCGCGGATACCGACTAGGCACCGATGCCGAAAACGGCGGTGACTGCGAGCGTCGTTATTGGCGTTCGCGCTTTCCGGAGGCCGGCCGCTTTCCGTGGTTGGCCTTTTTCTTCCGACGGGCGCGCTTCTTGTCGGCTCGTTTGGACATCGCGTCGCGTCCTTTCTAAGTCAGCGCCGACGCGACGAGTTCAGCGCTGAGTTTGGCCAGCCGGCTGCGGGCGCGCGGGTTCTCGACGAGCGCTGCGGCCTTTGCGAGGCGCAGACCGTCGTAGTAGCCACCGTCGACCACGGGATATGTGGGTGCCGCCAGCGTGGTCAGGATCGGCGCGGCCTCTTCAGCCGGTCGGCCGACGCGGCCGTACATGGGCAGCAGTCGGGTCCGGAACACGCCGGGATGAACGCTGAGCGCGGTGAACGAATCGCCGCTGGCCTCAGCCAGCGACCTGGTGTACATCGTCAGAGCGAGCTTGGACTGTGCGTAAGCCGCCAGCGGCCAATACTGCTCGCCGGCGAGTTTGGCCCACTTGATGTTTCCCCCAGAGTGGGTCACCGAAGATAGGTTGACGACTCGTCCACCGGCGCTGGCAAGCCGGGGCACCAGCTTCGTGGTCAGAAGGTAGGGCGCCAGGTAATTGACCTGGAAGGTCAGCTCCTGGCCGTCTTGCGTGTAGGTGCGTCCCTGCGGTGCAGCGACCGCGGCGTTGTTGACCAGCACATCCAGCGCCGGCAGGGTCGCGGCGAGCGTGTCGGCTAGGCAGGCGACCTCTTCGATATGGGCGAAGTCGGCGACGACTAGATGCAGGCGCAGCGGTTCCGCGCCGTCTTTCACCAACCGCGTCATCGCCTTCTCGCCACTGTCCAGGTCCGGAGCGTGCAGATACACGGTCGCACCTTCATCGACAAACCTGCGCGCACTTGCGTAACCGATGCCGTCGGTGGCGCCGGTGATGAGAACTGTAGGAGTGTTGGAAACGAGCTCGGACATAATGACTTTCGCTAACTGAAAGCACGACTGCAGACACCGCGCGATACAACGCGACAGCAAATGCGATCGAAATTGAATGGGAATGAAACGAATCTAGAAAGGGTGTGAAGCGTCGAACGCTAAAAAGCCTGGCTCAGAAGCTGATTCACCTACGCGACGGCGGTTCGTCGTCCCAGCCCACACCGTAACACTCCAGCACCGAAGGCACCGCGAGCGCGACAACGGTGGCGTGGGACATGGGTTCATCGCAGCAGGCCGCGACGCGTAAAAGCAACGCTGCTTAACGACTTCTTGACGCGCAAACGGTTTTCTTGATGTTTTTTTGACGCCGCGTCTCCCGAACGCATTGTGTGGAATCCCCTGTGTCAGCTTCGCTCGACCCGCGCGCTGTGCGATTGTCGCCGGGCAGAACAAGATTCGGAGTGGGAACGCCCTTGTCCCCGCCGCCCCAGGTAATAGATAGTCAGCAAGGTCGCTGCCGCGGCGACGGCCTCAGGAATCTGCGACACCGCATCAGACATGGGTCACCTCGAGACGGTCATAGGCTTCCCACCAGATGGCCTCATGCTCGACCAATGAGATCGCTCGAGTCGCCAACATAGCGTCGGCCCGGGTCAGCATGTGGACCAAGACTCGCCATTCGGTGTGCCTGCGTCGCTGGCGAGCGTCGGCGCCTTTAGGCATCAGGGCGATCGACATGGACCTGACTTGCACGCGAGCCGGGCCGGCCCGCAAAAACAGCAGCGTGCCGATACCCACATAGGCGGCCACAGCGAATCCCAGCACCGTATCGGGTGGGGACGCCACGTTGCCGAGCAGTAGGACCGCGAGCAGTGCGAGCACGGCGCCAGTTATCGGCCATCCCCGCCACAGGCGCGCGAACTGCCGATCGGCGGTACTGGCTGCGGGCGGGTAGATGGTCAACCGATAGCGCCGGACGCCGTATCGGCTGACCCGCGCATCAAACGATCCCCACGGATGCGCGCCGTCGAGCAGCCGCGACCACCACCCCGGTTTTGCCGGGAACTCCAGGGCCGGTCGGGGACTTGCTTCGACGTCTCGGTGCCGGGTCCTCCGCATGGATTCGGATATACGCCGAATTCGCGACGCCGACTATCGATCCAAACGGCATTCATACGCTTGACGCGCCAACCTTTACGCAACCTTATCGACCCGGCGGCGAACCCGGCGATCACGCGCGCGGCAGGCCCCGTCGAACCATGGGAATGTTCGAACAAATGGGCGTAAAGGAAACGTAAAGGTGCCCTGCGACGCCGTTAGGAAAGTATCAACCAATGGCTCTATCCGACCGGGCCCGCTTACGTTCAAGCTGGCCTTGCCTCCGAGGACTGCGCTGTGGCTGACTCGTTGAGGTTTTTTCGTGTGCGCGTGACCGGCTTGGGAACGGAGACAAGATGGGCGTCGTGATATTCATCGTGCTGACACTGGCGGTGTTCGCCATTCTCGGCATAGCGCAGAAGTTGGTCGAGCGGCTATGAGCTACGAAAACGTTGTCGGCTTGGTGCTTTCCGTTCTTCTTGCGCTGTACCTTTTCGGCGCCCTGCTGTTCCCGGAGAGGTTCTAGTGAGCACAACAACAGCGGGGATCATCTTCCTCCTCGTCGTCGTCGTGGCACTGGTGGCGGTGCATGTGCCCTTGGGCGATTACATGTACCGGGTGTACACGTCGGAGAAGGACCTGTATGTCGAGCGGGTGATCTATCGGCTGATCGGTGTCGATGCGCGCTCGGAGCAGACCTGGGCCGCCTACGCCCGAAGCGTTTTGGCGTTCTCGTCGATCAGCGTCCTCTTCCTGTTCGTGTTGCAGCTCGTACAGGGCAAGCTGCCGTTGCATCTGCACGATCCGGCCACCCAAATGACCCCCGGGCTGGCATGGAACACCGCGGTCAGCTTCGTCACCAATACCAACTGGCAGGCCTACTCCGGTGAGTCCACCGACGGCCATCTGGTGCAGATGGCCGGGCTGGCGGTGCAGAACTTCGCTTCGGCCGCCGTCGGCATCGCGGTGGCGATCGCGGTGGTGCGCGGTTTTGCCCGGACCCGCACCGGCGATCTGGGTAACTTCTGGGTCGACCTGGTGCGCGGCACGCTGCGCATCCTGCTGCCGATCGCCGTCATCGGCGCGATCGTGCTCATCGCGGGAGGCGCGATCCAAAACTTCCATCTGCACGACCAGGTTGTCACCACCCTTGGCGGCGCCCAGCAGACGATCACTGGCGGGCCGGTGGCCAGCCAGGAAGTCATCAAGGAGCTCGGCACCAACGGCGGCGGGTTCTACAACGCGAACTCCGCGCACCCGTTTGAGAACCCGACGACGTGGACGAACTGGCTGGAGATCTTCCTGCTGCTGGTGATCAGCTTCTCCCTGCCGCGCACCTTCGGCCGCATGGTGGGAAGCACCAAGCAGGGCTACGCGATCGCATCCATCATGGCGACGCTGTACGCGATCAGCGTGTCGTTCATGCTGTGGCTCCAGTTGCAGCACCACGGCACGGTGCCGACCTCGGTCGGCGCGGCGATGGAGGGAGTCGAACAGCGGTTCGGCATCGCCAACTCGGCGGTGTTCGCCGACTCGACAACGCTCACCTCTACCGGTGCCGTCGACTCGTTCCACGACTCCTACACCAGCCTCGGCGGGATGATCGCGCTGTTCAACATGCAGCTCGGGGAGGTCGCCCCCGGCGGCACCGGCTCTGGCCTGTACGGCTTGCTGGTCTTGGCGGTGATCACGGTCTTCGTTGCCGGGCTGATGGTCGGGCGGACCCCGGAATACCTCGGCAAGAAGATCAACCCTCGCGAAATCAAGCTCGCCGCAAGCTATTTCCTGGTCATGCCGGTGGTCGTGCTGATCGGCACTGCGATCGCGATGGCGCTGCCGGGCGAACGCGCGGGCATGCTGAACACCGGTCCGCACGGGCTATCGGAGGTCTTGTACGCGTTCACCTCCGCGACCAACAACAACGGATCGGCGTTCGCCGGAATCAGCGTCAACACCGACTGGTACAACACGGCCCTGGGGCTGGCCATGGTGTTCGGCCGATTCCTGCCGATCGTGCTCGTGCTCGCCCTGGCCGGCTCGCTGGCCAAGCAGGGCCACACACCGGAATCGGTGGGCACGCTGCCGACCCATCGGCCACAGTTCGTCGGAATGGTCGCCGGCGTCACGGTGATCCTCGTTTCCCTTACTTTCCTGCCCATGCTCGCGCTCGGGCCCCTCGCTGAAGGAATCCACTGATGACCGCGACCATCGATTCGGCTGAGCAGGCGCAGCCCGCGACCCCCACAACCAAGAATCGGGTTCAGGGCGGCCTGCTCGACCCGAAGATGCTGTGGAAATCGACGCCGGATGCGCTGCGCAAACTCGACCCGCGCACCCTGTGGCGCAACCCGGTGATGTTCATCGTCGAAATCGGTGCCGCCTGGAGCACCTGGCTGGCGATCGCTAACGAAACATGGTTCGCGTGGTTGATCGTGGTCTGGCTGTGGCTGACCGTGCTGTTTGCCAACCTCGCGGAGGCGGTGGCCGAAGGCCGCGGCAAGGCCCAGGCCGAAACGCTGCGCCGAGCCAAAACCAGCACCATGGCCCGGCGGCTCAAGGACTGGAAAGCCGGTGCCCCCGTCGTGGAGGAAGAAGTCGCGGCTCCGCTGCTGCAGCAGGGAGACATCGTCGTGGTCGAGGCCGGGCAGGTAATACCGGGTGACGGCGATGTGGTGGAGGGCATCGCCTCGGTGGACGAATCCGCGATCACCGGCGAATCGGCGCCGGTGATCCGCGAGTCCGGCGGTGACCGGTCGGCGGTCACCGGCGGCACGACCGTGCTGAGCGACCGCATCGTCGTGCAGATCACCCAAAAGCCCGGGGAAAGCTTCATCGACCGGATGATCGCGCTCGTCGAGGGTGCCAACCGGCAGAAAACCCCCAATGAGATCGCGCTGAACATCTTGTTGGCCGCGTTGACGATCATCTTCGTGTTCGCCGTCGCGACCCTGCAGCCGCTGGCGATCTACTCCAAGGTCAACAACCCCGGCGTCCCGGATACCCAGGCGCTCAACGCAAGTGGCGTCACCGGGATCGTGATGGTGTCGCTGCTGGTGTGCCTGATCCCGACGACGATCGGCGCGCTCCTGTCGGCCATCGGCATCGCCGGCATGGACCGGCTGGTGCAGCGCAACGTGCTCGCGATGTCCGGGCGCGCGGTGGAAGCCGCCGGCGACGTGAACACGCTGCTGCTCGACAAGACGGGCACCATCACCCTGGGTAACCGGCAGGCCGCCGCCTTCATCCCGGTCGACGGGGTCTCCCCAGAGCAGCTGGCCGACGCGACGCAGTTGTCCAGCCTCGCCGACGAAACACCGGAAGGACGCTCGGTCGTCGTGTTCGCCAAACAACACTTCGGGCTGCGCGCGCGCACACCGGGCGAACTCGCGCAGGCGCACTGGGTGGAGTTTTCCGCGACCACACGGATGTCGGGTGTCGACCTCGACGGGCACATGCTACGAAAGGGAGCTGCCAGCTCGGTCGCGGACTGGGTACGCGGACAAGGCGGCAACGTTCCCGCCCAGCTCGGCGAGATCGTCGACGGCATCTCCGCCAGCGGTGGCACCCCGCTGGTCGTCGGGGAGAGCATCGATGGCAAGGCGGCCGTGCTGGGGGTCATCCACCTCAAGGACGTCGTCAAGCGGGGCATGCGCGAGCGCTTCGACGAGATGCGAAAGATGGGAATCCGGACGGTGATGATCACCGGCGACAACCCGTTGACCGCGCGGGCGATTGCCGACGAGGCCGGTGTCGACGACTTCCTCGCGGAGGCCACGCCCGAGGACAAGCTCGCGCTGATCAGGCGGGAGCAAGAAGGCGGCAAACTGGTCGCGATGACCGGCGACGGCACCAATGACGCGCCGGCCCTGGCTCAGGCCGACGTGGGCGTGGCGATGAACACCGGCACGTCGGCCGCCAAAGAGGCCGGCAACATGGTCGACCTCGACTCCGACCCCACCAAGCTCATCGAGATCGTCGAGATCGGCAAGCAGCTGCTGATCACCCGCGGAGCGCTGACCACCTTCTCGATCGCCAACGACATCGCGAAGTACTTCGCGATCATCCCGGCAATGTTCGTCGCACTGTTCCCCGGGCTGGACATGATCAACATCATGCGGCTGCACAGCCCGCAGTCGGCGATCCTGTCGGCGGTGATCTTCAATGCGATCATCATCGTCATGCTGATCCCGCTCTCGCTGCGCGGCGTCCGCTACACGCCGAGCAGCGCCTCAAAACTGTTGAGCCGCAACCTCTATGTCTACGGGCTCGGCGGCATCGTCGCCCCGTTCGTCGGAATCAAGGCAATCGACCTGATCGTCCAATTCGTCCCCGGGATGTCCTGACATGAAGTTCTCCAATTTCGTCCGCATGCACTGGGCGGCTTTCCGCGCGCTGCTGGTGCTGACCGTGATCACCGGTCTCGCGTATCCGCTGTTCATCTGGCTGGTCGCGCAGATTCCGGGATTGCACGACAAGGCCGAGGGGTCGATTCTGACCGTCGACGGCAAGCCGGTCGGCAGCCGGTTGATCGGTCAGCTGTTCACCGACAAGGACGGCAACGCGCTGCCGAAGTACTTCCAGAGCCGCCCCTCGGCGGCCGGCAACGGCTACGACCCAACGTCGTCGGGCGCGAGCAACCTCGGGCCGGAAAGCGTCGTCGACACGCCCGCCGATCCGTCGCTACTGGCGGCCGGCAAGTCCGCGTCGGACGCGGGCTTCAAGCCGAGCCTGCTGACGACGGTGTGCTCGCGCAGCTCCGCCGTGGGTCAACTGGAGGGTGTGGACGGGTCGCGCCCGTTCTGCACAGGCGGCGGTGTGGGTGCGGTGCTCTCGGTGATCGGTTCCCGGGACGCCGGCGGAAACGTCATTCACCCCACCCGGGTGGTCAGCGTAAACGAGCCGTGCCAGACCACTCAGACGCCGTTCCAGACCATCTACCAGGGCGTGCGGGTGGAGTGCGCGAAGTACGGCGAGGACTACACGATCGGCCAGATCGTCCCCATCCGCGGCGCGGCACCCGCTAACCCCGCCGTGCCCGCCGACGCGGTCACCGCCAGCGGCAGCGGCCTCGACCCACACATCTCCGTGGCCTACGCCGACATCCAGATCGCCAGGGTGGCCAAGGCCCGGCACGTCAGCCCGGATCAGATACGTGATGTCGTGGCGCAGAACCGAAGCGGCCGCGCTCTTGGGGTTTTCGGTCAGCCGACGGTCAATGTGCTGCAACTCAACCTGCAACTCGACCACCGGTATCCAGTCGCGAGCTAGCACCAGGGGGGATGATGGTTGACGTGAGTGACGTCAGCCTCGGGGACCACCATCCCAAGCGCGGGGAGCTACGCATCTACCTCGGCGCGGCTCCGGGTGTCGGCAAAACGTACGCGATGCTTGGAGAAGCACACCGGCGCTTGGAACGCGGCACCGATGTGGTGGCGGCCGTGATCGAGACCCATGGACGAACCAGAACCGCGGAATTGCTTGAGGGAATCGAGATGATCCCGCCCCGCTACATCGAATATCGCGGCGGCAGCTTCCCCGAACTCGACGTGCCGGCCGTACTGGCGCGCCACCCGCAGGTCGTTCTAGTCGACGAACTCGCCCACACCAACACACCGGGCAGCAAAAACCCCAAGCGATGGCAGGATGTCGAGGAGCTGCTCGACGCCGGGATTACGGTGATTTCCACCGTCAACGTCCAGCATCTGGAGAGCCTCAACGACGTCGTCGCCCAGATCACCGGTATCGAACAGCAAGAAACGATACCGGATTCGATCGTGCGCCAGGCTTCGCAGGTCGAGCTCATCGACATCACACCGGAGGCGCTGCGCCGCAGGCTATCCCACGGAAACGTCTATGCTTCGACAAAAATCGACGCGGCGCTGTCGAATTATTTCCGCCGTGGCAATCTCACCGCGCTAAGGGAATTGGCGCTGCTGTGGTTGGCCGACCAGGTGGATACCGCGCTGGCCAAGTACCGCGCGGAAAACAAGATCACCGATATCTGGGAGGCGCGCGAGCGGGTCGTGGTGGCAGTCACCGGTGGTCCGGAATCGGAGACGCTGGTACGACGGGCATCCCGGATCGCATCGAAGTCCAGCGCCGAGCTGATGGTGGTGAATGTCATCCGCGGTGACGGGCTGGCCGGCGTGTCCGAGCGCAGGATGAGCAAGATCCGTGAGCTCGCGAGCAGCCTCGAAGCTTCCGTGCACACCGTGGTCGGTGACGATGTGCCCACGGCCCTGCTTGATTTCGCCCGTGAGATGAACGCCACTCAGCTGGTGATCGGTACGTCGCGCCGGTCCCGGTGGGCGCGCATGTTCGAGGAGGGTATCGCCCCCACGATCGTCGAGCGGTCCGGAAAGATCGATGTGCATCTGGTCACCCATGAAGAATCCAAACGCGGCTTTCGGGCAGCGTCGCTCTCGCCCCGCGAGCGGCGGGTCACCTCGTGGCTGGCGGCCTTCATCGTGCCGTCGGTCATCTGCGCGGTTACGCTCACCTGGCTGGACCCGTATCTGGAGACCGGCGGCGAGAGCGCTTTGTTCTTCGTCGGGGTGCTGCTGGTGGGCCTGCTGGGAGGCGTTGCGCCCGCGATACTTTCGGCGGTGCTGTCCGGGCTGCTGCTGAACTACTACCTGATAGCCCCGCGGCACAGCTTTACCATCGCCGAACCCAATGCCGCCGTCACCGAGCTGGTTCTGCTGATGATTGCGGTCGCGGTCGCGGTTCTTGTCGACGGCGCGACCAAACGCACCCGGGAGGCCCGCCGCGCGTCCCAGGAGGCCGAACTGCTGACGCTGTTCGCCGGGTCGGTGCTGCGCGGCGCGGATCTCGAGACGCTTCTGGAACGCGTACGAGAAACCTACTCACAGCGCGCGGTCAGCATGCTGCGGGAACCCAGCGAGGAAGATCGCGCCAGCGGGAAAAAGAGCTACGTAGTCGCCTGCGTGGGCAAAGATCCCTGCGTGACCGTTGATTCCGCCGATACCGCGATCGAGGTCGGTGACGACGAGTTCTGGATGCTGCTGGCCGGCAGGAAGCTCGCCGCGCGTGACCGCCGGGTGCTCAGCGCTGTGGCCAGGCAGGCCGTGGGTTTGATCAGACAGGGTGAGCTGGCCGACGAAGCCAGCCGGGCCGCGGCAATCATGCGAGCCGACGAGCTGCGGCGCTCGCTGCTTTCAGCGGTCAGCCACGACCTGCGCACGCCGCTGGCGGCGGCCAAGGTCGCGGTGTCCAGCTTGCGCGCCGAAGACGTCGCCTTCTCCCCGGAGGACACCGCCGAGTTGCTGGCCACCATCGAGGAGTCGATCGACCAGCTGACTGCGCTGGTCGGAAACCTGCTGGACTCCTCGCGTCTGGCCGCCGGCGTGGTACGGCCGGATCTGCGCCGGGTGTATCTGGAGGAGACGGTGCAACGCGCGCTGGTCAGCATCGGCAAGGGCGCCACCGGCTTCTACCGATCCGCCATCGACCGCGTCAAGGTCGACGTCGGTGACGCCGTGCTGATGGCCGACGCCGGGCTGCTCGAGCGAGTCTTTGCCAACCTGATCGACAACGCGCTGCGCTACGCGCCCAACTGCGTGGTCCGGGTCAACGCGGGGCGGGTGGGGGATCGCGTCCTGATCAATGTCGTCGACGAAGGTCCCGGAATCCCGAAAGGGGCCGAGGATCAGATCTTCGAATCCTTCCAGCGGATGGGTGATCACGACAACACCACCGGGGTGGGTCTCGGAATGTCGGTGGCGCGCGGCTTCGTCGAAGCGATGGGCGGCACAATCCAGGCCGGCGACACTCCGGGCGGCGGACTCACCGTCATGGTGGATCTTGCTGCGCCGCAGCGGATCGGTGCACGATGACCCGGGTGCTGGTGATCGACGACGAGCCACACATCCTGCGCGCCCTGCGAATCAATCTGTCCGTGCGAGGCTACGAGGTCATCACCGCGTCAACCGGCGCCGGAGCGCTGCGCGCCGCCGCCGAGCACAAACCTGACGTCGTCATCCTCGACCTCGGTCTGCCCGACATATCCGGTATCGAGGTGCTGGCCGGTCTGCGCGGCTGGCTGATGTCCCCGGTAATCGTGTTGTCAGCGCGCACCGATTCGTCGGACAAGGTCGAGGCCCTCGACGCCGGCGCGGACGACTACGTCACCAAACCCTTTGGGATGGACGAGTTCCTGGCCCGACTGCGCGCCGCGGTCCGCCGCAATGCCGCGGCGTCCGAAATGGATGAGCCGGTTATCGAAACCGAGGCATTCACCGTCGATCTGGCCGCCAAGAAGGTCACCAGGGACGGTGTTGAGGTGCATCTGACCCCGACCGAATGGGGCATGCTCGAGGTGCTGGTCCGCAACCGGGGTAAGCTGGTCGGCCGCGAGGAACTCCTCAAAGAGGTCTGGGGCCCGGCGTATGCCACCGAAACTCATTACCTGCGTGTATATCTGGCGCAGCTGCGACGCAAACTCGAAGACGACCCGTCACATCCCAAGCATCTGCTGACCGAATCGGGTATGGGGTATCGGTTCGAGGCGTGAACATTGTGCATCACTGTGCATCACTGTGCGCCGAACGTCGAGTTGTTCGGCGGATTCGAGCACTGTCAGCACAACGAGTCGACGTTCGCAGCTACCCGGCGATCGACAGCACGATGCCGTCCAGGATGTCGTGTTCGCTGACGGTCAGCTCATCGATGCCGGCGCGGGTGCGCAACTCACGCGCCAGTTCCTCCACCACGATCGCGCCGCCGCCGATCACGTCGGCCCGGCCCTCATGCATCGGCGGCAACCCGGCACGCTGGGATCGCGTCATGCCGATCAGGCGCTCGCACACCGCCAGCAGATCGCTGCCTGAGACACGCGAAAGATGAATGACCGTAGGGTCATACGTCGTCAGATTGTGCGCCAGCGCGGACAGCGTGGTCATCGTTCCGGCCAGTCCCACCCAGGTCCGCGCCCCTTCGACGGGCACCACGCCCAGTGCGACGTCGAGCCGCTCGCGCACCACCTGGCGGGCGGCCAGCACTTCCCCTGGTGTCGGTGGGTCCGAGTGCAGACAGCGTTCGGTCAGCCGGACACAGCCGATGTCGGCCGAGTAGCTCGCCACTACCCCGTCCCCCGCCGGCCCACCACCGAGCACGATCTCGGTGGAGCCGCCGCCCAGGTCGGCGACGACGAAAGGTGCTCCGGCGTCGTCTAATTCGCCGACAGCTCCGCGGAAGGACAACTCAGCCTCTTCGGCGCCGGTGATCACCTCGGCAACCGCGCCGGGGATTACGGCACCCAACACGTCGGCCGTCATCGCAAAGAAGACATCGCGATTGGCGACATCGCGAGCCGCCGAGGTGGCCACCATCCGCACCCGCTGGACACCATGCGCTCCCAGCAGCGAAGCGTAGTCGGCCAGCGCAGCACGGGTTCGGTCGATCGCGTCCGGTGCGAACTGACCCGTCGCATCCACGCCCTGACCCAGCCGCACGATCCGCGTCTCGCGATGCACGTCGCGCAGCTGCCCACCGCTTGCGTCGGCGATCAGCAACCGAATCGAGTTGGTGCCGCAGTCGATAGCGGCGAGCCTGCTCACCACCGCCCGGCCACCAAAACCCCGGCCATTGCCGGCTCGGCGGCCAGGATGGCCAGCGCCTCGTCGCCGAGCGGGTTGCAGCCGGGCCCCTTGGCCAGCGAGTGCGCGATCAGCACGTGCAGGCACTTGACCCGCTCCGGCATCCCCCCGGCGGAGGACGTGGTCCCTAACGGCTCGATCGCGTCGCGTTCGGCCAGATACGATTCGTGGGCGCGCCGATACGCCGCTGCCAGTTCGGAGTCCTGCCGCAACCGCTCGGACATCTCGCGCATCAACCCGGTCGTCTCCAGCCTGCTCGCTGCTGCGGCCAGCACCGGATGCGTTAGGTAGTACAACGTCGGAAATGGTGTGCCGTCAGCAAGTTTGGGCGCGGTCTTCACCACGCCGGGTTCACCGTCGGGGCACCGGTAGGCGATCTCCAGGACGCCCCGGGGCTCACGCCCGAGCTGACGCGCCACCGCTTCCAGGTCCGCACGATCAACCACCGGGAACCGTGGGATTCGGTTCGGCCGGCGGCGCGGGACCGGGCGCCCCGGGTTCCGCCGGCGGTGGTGCGTCTGCCGGAGGCACATTGGCCGGTGGCAGGTGCGGCGCGTCGGCGATGGTGTGCCACAGCGCCGTGTACCACGGGTCGTTGTTGGCTGGTTTCGCCGTCTCGCTTCCTGGCTGCGGGGACACCGCCGCCGTCGGCGGAAGTTGAACTTGGAACGGGATGTCTCCGGGCATCACGAAACCGAGGCGCTCGCGGGCCTGCGCCGCAATGTAGGCCGGGTCGGCGAGCTTGCCCTTCTTCTGCTCGAGGTCGGCGATCTGACCGCGCAACGCGGCTTGGCTTGCGGCCAACTGATCCATCTCCGTGCGCTGCGCGAAATACGTGCGCACCGGGCCCGCGATGGTCAGCGTCAGCACACAGATCATCGCGGCCAGCACCGCCGCCCGCCGCGCGGTGAAACCCAGCCGCTGGTCGGACCGCTGCTCGACGGATTCGGCAACCTGCCGCTTGATGGGTTCGACGACACGTTCGTGCAGCGTGCGCGTCGCGTCGCGGCCCACGTGGGTCGCGGTTTGCGAGGGCTTGGGGGGCTTAGAAGTCCCGGTGGAGCGACGGCGCCGAACCGAATCGCCGGCCTTCCCCGGACGCGATGCCGGGGAGCGCCGCTTCGGATCGGGCTTGGCGGCCAAACTACTTAGCCTCCGGCGCGTATCGGGGGAACGCCAGATCGCCGGCGTAGCGTGCGGCGTCGCCGAGCGCCTCCTCGATCCGCAACAGCTGATTGTATTTGGCCACGCGCTCGCTGCGGGCGGGCGCGCCGGTCTTGATCTGCCCGCTGCCGACGGCCACCGCCAGATCGGCGATCGTGGTGTCTTCCGTCTCCCCGCTGCGGTGGCTGATCATGGTGCGGTACCCGCTGTGGTGGGCCAGTGCGACGGCGTCGAGCGTCTCGGTCAGCGTGCCGATTTGGTTTACCTTCACCAGCAACGCGTTTGCCACACCTTTTTCGATGCCCTCCTCGAGCCGCTCGGGGTTGGTGACGAAGATGTCGTCGCCGACGATTTGGACCCGGTCACCGATCGCGGCCGTCAGGGCCGCCCATCCGTCCCAATCGTTCTCGTAAAGCGGGTCTTCAAGCGACACCAGCGGGTAGGAGCCCAGCAGCCCGGTATAGAACTCCGTCATCTGCTCGGCGGTGCGGGTGCTGCCCTCGAAGGTGTAGCCGGTGCCGTCGGCGTAGAACTCGTTTGCCGCCGCGTCGATGGCCAACGCAACGTCGACGCCGGGTTTGAAACCCGCCGTTTCGATGGCCGAGCTGATCAGGTCCAGGGCCGCGGTGGTGCCGGCCACATCGGGGGCGAAGCCGCCCTCGTCACCCAGTCCGGTGCTCAGCCCCTGCTTTTTCAGCACCGATTTGAGCGCGTGGTACACCTCGGCGCCCCAGCGCAGCGCCTCGGCGAAGCTGGGCGCACCGATCGGCGCCACCATGAACTCCTGAATGTCCACGGCGGTGTCGGCGTGCGCACCGCCGTTGAGGATGTTCATCATCGGCACCGGCAGGATGTGCGCATTCGGGCCGCCGATGTAACGGAACAGCGGCAGCTCTGCGGAATCGGCGGCCGCTTTGGCGACGGCCAGCGAGACACCCAGGATCGCGTTCCCACCCAGGCGGGACTTGTCGGGCGTGCCGTCGAGGTCTACCAGCGCCTGGTCCACCAACCGCTGATCGTCGGCGCTCAGTCCGATTACGACCGGACCAATCTCATCGAGCACGGATTGCACTGCCTTTTGCACGCCCTTGCCGCCGTAACGCTCACCGCCGTCACGCAACTCGACGGCCTCATGCTCCCCGGTCGACGCGCCGGACGGCACCGCCGCGCGGGCAAACGTCCCGTCCATCAGAGCTATCTCGACCTCGACCGTCGGGTTACCGCGGGAATCGAGGATCTCGCGGGCCCCGACCTGCTCGATAATCGGCACTAGTGTTCTCCTTGCCTAAACTTGCCTAGTAGCGGGCGCCGGCCCCGGGCCGCCTTAAGCGTAAAGCCTGGGTCAGCGATACATCCTGCTACAGAGGATGACCCGCCGCATAGGCGGTCGCCCAGTCCCGGACCGCCCGCGCGTAAACACCGGAGTTGTTGTAGGCCCGCAGCGCGGTGATCCACCCTCGCGGCGTCGCCAGATCTTTTCCGCGCCAACACAAATAACCCGCCGCCGAAAGCGCCGCATCGTCGATATTGTCCGGGCTGACGACGCCGTCGTTGTGAGCGTCAACCCCGTACAACCGCCACGTCTCCGGGATGAACTGCATGGGCCCCATCGCGCGCACCACCCCGGCGTTGCGCTCCGCACCGTCCTCGGTGTCGACGATGCGCAGGGTGCCCCCACTACCGTCCAGCCGAACACCCCTGATAGGGGGACTCACATCTCCGTTCGGCGCCAGCGTCGCGCCGCGATAGGTGCCGTGGTGGCTCTCGACCTGCCCGATGCCCGCCAGCGTGGTCCACGCGATGTGGCACTTCGGGTTCTCGACCTCGGCGACCCGGGCGGCGTACGCGTAAGCCTCCAGCGCGATGACCGGGATTTCCAATCCCGTCGACCGTCGCTCGGCCCATTCACGCAACTGATCGGCGGGCCGACCGCTGGCGTGAGTGTCCACCGGCGGCACCGGGTCGCCGGCCGGCGGCGGGACGCCTTCGGGGATGAACAGGCTGAGCTGCCAGGTGCAGCTGGACGCCAGAAGCATCGCGGTCGCGCCGATCACAGCGGCCGCACGCAACCAGCGCCTCGGCGACACCACGTTCTCCTAAACTCCCTCACACCAAAACTTCGGTCATCATCATCGTCCCACGGGTTTCGGGACTACCCCGGCGTTTCGGGGCTCAAGCGCACCGACCCGGTGTCGTTTCAGCTAATGGTCGATTAGCTGCCGGCAAAGGTGGCTAGCAAAGTTACATCCGCCCCAACCACGTCGATTCGTGATCTCACAGGCGACATTACCCGCGATAAACGACGGAGACGGCAAACGTTATTGTCATCGCTGCCGGGTTAATGCCACGAATCCCGAAATAGGGCCGCCTTACCGCCGGCCGCGGCGTCGCTTGGAGCCTCCGCCGGACCCTTTGGACGCTTTGGACGCAGTGCCGGGCTCATCATCGGGCTCGTCGACATCGATGTCCCCCGCGGCCGTCTCATCCGCTGATGGCGACTCTCGCGGCCAGTGCTCGCGCCACTCGTCCTCGGTGACGTCGCCCAGCGGGGCCACATCGAATTCCTCTGGCACGCTGTCCCCGCGGCGCGTGGCGGCTATCGCCCTCTCGACGCTGCGGACCGTGTCCACAAACTCCAACACCGCGGTGCGCAGTGCGCTTTCCGCATCAATATCAGCCGACACGACGATTGACGTGATATCGGCGGGGACCAGGTCGGCGGGCAGTCCGGCTTTCGCCGCGCGTTGAATCACCTTCTGCGCCAGAGCTAATGCAGGTTGACCGGTGTGGACGTCGTCCATCACCGAGTTACGCGGCTTTTCGGCAGCCTTGCGCTCTTCCCACTCGGCCAACTGGTCTTCCAGCGAAATCGACTGTCCGGCAAGAACTCCCGGAACCCGGTTGCCCAGCTTACGCATCAGCGTGGCGGCAACGTCGTCGATGGTGAAGGGCAGCTGCGGCGCGTCCTCGGCGATGCGGGCGTGGAAGAGAACCTGCAGCAACACATCGCCGAGTTCTTCGCGCAGCTGGTCGGCGTTGCCGCTGCGCACCGCGTCCAAGAGCTCGTAGGTCTCCTCCAGCAAGAACTTGCGCAACGAGTCGTGGGTTTGCTCGCTTTCCCACGGCCCGGCGGTGCGCAGTTTGTCCATCATCGCGACGGCGTCGACCAGTCGTTCGCCACGCGGCGCGTCCGGCGCCGAGATCAGCCGCGCTCCGGCCGCCAACCGCGCGGTGACGGCGGGATGGTCGGGATCGGACGACAGCAACACCGGCGCGTCGCCTCCGGAGTGCACCGGGCGCGCCGCGGCCAGCGACCAGGGCACCGCGACGGGCATCTCCTCGGTGTATTGCACCTCACCGGTGAGGAACTCGATCGCTTCGACGGGCACCAGCGATGGGCGGCGGGGGTCGAACAAGACGACGATCATCGCGCTTGTCCCCCCTCACTTGACATCGCTGCAGCACTCGTTATACCAACCTCCGTCTGTGGCTTTCCCTGCAGTGCGGTCACCAGGTTCGCCACCATCTGGACCAACTCGACGTCGCGGATGCGCTGCGCGCCGACTCCGCCGGTCCGCGGGATCGGGACCTGCACCGTGGCCGTCGTCGCACGGTAGCGCGCCGCGGGATACATCCGCTTGAGCCGCACCTGGGCGGAATCCAGCAACGTTATCGGCGAGAGCCGGACGGTCGCCTCTGACGGGGCGCTCACTTCGGTGATGCCGGCGGCGCGGCACAGCAACCGCAGCCGAGCGACCGCCACCAGCCGCTGGGCCGGTTCGGGCAACGCGCCGTAGCGATCGGTGAGCTCGTCCACAACAGCGGCGACGGCCGCATCGTCGGTGGCCGCGGCCAGGCGCCGGTAAGCCTCCAAGCGGAGCCGATCGCTGGAGATGTAGTCCGGTGGCAGGTGTGCGTCCACCGGCAGGTCGATCCGCACATCCTTGGGCTCCTCGGGGGTGGTCACCGTTTGACCGTCGGCCGCCAACCGGTAGGCCTCGACGGCCTCGCCCACCAACCTCACATACAGGTCGAACCCGACCCCGGCGACGTGCCCGGACTGCTCGACGCCCAACACATTGCCCGCGCCGCGGATCTCGAGGTCCTTGAGCGCGACCGCCATGCCCGCGCCCAGCTCGTTGTTCTGCGCGATGGTCGCCAGCCGGTCGTAGGCCGTCTCGGTCAGCGGCGCGTGAGGCGGGTAGAGGAAGTAGGCATAACCACGCTCGCGGCTGCGGCCGACCCGGCCGCGCAGCTGGTGCAGCTGGGACAGCCCGAAGGCATCGGCGCGCTCGACGATCAGCGTGTTGGCGTTGGAGATGTCCAGGCCGGTCTCGACGATCGTGGTGCACACCAGGATGTCGTGTTCGCGGTTCCAAAACCCCTGCACGGTGCGCTCCAACAGGTCCTCGGGCATCTGCCCGTGCGCGACGGCGACCCGCGCCTCGGGCACCAGCTCCCGGACCCGGGCGGCGGCCTGGTCGATCGAGCTGACCCGGTTGTGCACGTAGAAGGCCTGACCCTCGCGCAGCAGCTCGCGGCGCAGCGCCGCGGCGACCTGCTTGTCGTCGTGCGGCCCGACGTAAGTCAGCACCGGGTAGCGCTCCTCGGGGGGCGTCAGGATCGTCGACATCTCGCGAATCCCGGCCAGGCTCATCTCCAGGGTGCGGGGGATCGGGGTGGCGCTCATGGTCAGCACGTCGACGTGGGTGCGCAGCGACTTGATGTGCTCCTTGTGCTCGACGCCGAACCGCTGCTCCTCGTCGACGACCACGAGGCCCAGATCCTTCCAGCGCACCCCGGTCTGCAGCAGTCGATGCGTGCCGATGACGATGTCCACCGACCCGTCGGCCAGGCCTTCGATCACCGCCCGGGATTCGGCGGCGTCGGTGAACCGGGACAGTCCCTTGACGGTCACCGGGAATCCGGCCATCCGCTCGCCGAACGTCTGCAGGTGCTGGTCGGCCAACAGCGTGGTGGGCACCAGCACGGCGGCCTGTTTGCCGTCCTGAACCGCTTTGAACGCCGCCCGCACCGCGATCTCGGTCTTGCCGTAGCCGACGTCGCCGCAGATCACCCGGTCCATCGGCACCGGCTTTTCCATGTCCGCCTTGACCTCGGTGATCGCGGTGAGCTGGTCGACGGTCTCGGTGAAGCCGAACGCGTCCTCCATCTCGGCCTGCCACGGGGTGTCCGGCGCGAATGCGTGTCCGGCGCTGGCCTGCCGTTTGGCGTACAGCGACACCAGCTCCCCGGCGATCTCCCGCACCGCGCGGCGCGCCTTGGTCTTGGTGTTCGCCCAGTCGCTGCCGCCGAGGCGGCTCAGCGCGGGCGCTTGCCCGCCGACGTACCGTGACAGCTGATCCAGCGAATCCATTGGGACATACAGCTTGTCGGCCTGCTGGCCCCTCTTGCTCGATGCGTACTCCAGCACCAGGTATTCGCGTCGGGCGCCGCCGACGGTGCGCTCGACCATCTCCACGAACCGTCCGATGCCGTGCTGATCGTGCACCACGAGGTCGCCGGCCGTGAGCGCCAACGGGTCGACGGTGTTGCGCCGCTTGGCCGCCAGCCGCTTGCCCTCGGCGGACGTCGCCCGGTTGCCGGTCAGATCGGTCTCGGTGATGACCACCAGATCGGCGCCGGGCACGACCCCCGGTATCAAAATGCCGTCGTGCAGCGGGCCCTTCAGCACTCCGACGACACCCTGTTTGGGCGCTGGAGTGCACCCAGGGCCGGATTCCAGCATGGCGGCGGGGGTGTCGGACTCGGCCAACCGCTCCACCACCCGATGGGCGGTCCCGGTGCCGGGCGTGACTACCACGGCGTACCCGCCGGTCGTGACGTGCGCGCGCAGCATCGCGAAGATGCTGTCGATGTCATGCTGATGCCCACGCGCCGACGGAGCCGCCCGGACATCCAGCTCCACGGCCGACTCGCCGGACAGCTGGCTCAGGGTCCACCACGGATGACTCGACCGCGCCGCCGCGGCCTGCACTTCGTCCAGTTCGGCGAATCCCGACCCGCCCAGCTCTTCGACGTCGACGGGTGCGTCAGTACCCAGCGCGGCCACCGACCATGACGCCTCGAGGAATTCGCGCCCGGTCTTGATCAGGTCGGCGGCCCGGGTGCGCACCTTCTCCGGGTCGCACAGCAAGACCGGCGTGCCTTCGGCAAGCTGATCGGTCAGCAGCACGTGGTCGTCGGGCCGAAGCACCGGTAGCAGAGCCTCCATGCCGTCGACCGGGATCCCCTCGGCCAGCTTGGCCAGCATGTCGGTGACGCTGCCGGTGATGGCGGGCTCGCCCGCAGAATGCCGGACCGCCAACTGCGCGGCCCGTTCCCGCACGTCATCGGTGAGCAGCAGTTCACGACAGGCAACCGCCACGAGCGTGTCGATCTCGATCTCCGGAATGGAGCGCTGATCGGCGACGGAGAACATCCGCATTTCGCTGACCTCGTCGCCCCAGAACTCGATGCGCACCGGGTGCTCGGCGGTCGGGGGGAAGATGTCGAGGATCCCGCCGCGCACGGCGAACTCGCCGCGCCGGCCGACCATGTCCACCCGCGTGTACGCCAGCTCGACCAAGCGTGAGATCACACTCTCGAATTCGACTTCCTGGCCGGCGCTCAACGTGACCGGCTCCACCAGGCCCAGCTGCGGCGTCATGGGCTGCAGCAACGAACGCACCGCGGTCACCACCACCTGTAGGGGCGGCCCCAACCGGGCATCACCGGGACGAGCCAGCCGGCGCAGCACCATCAACCGGCTGCCGACGGTGTCGACGCCGGGCGAAAGGCGTTCGTGCGGCAGCGTCTCCCAGGACGGGAAAACCGCCACCGCGTCGCCGAAGACGCCTTTCAGCTCGGCGGTCAGGTCGTCGGCCTCGCGTCCGGTCGCGGTGACCACCAGCAAGGGACCCAGCCGCGCCAGCGCACTTGCGACGAACAATCGCGCACTGGCCGGACCGACCAGGCTCAATTCGGCTGGCCGAGCGGCTGCGCTGTCGATGAGCCGCTGGAAAGTTGGCGCCGTCAGCGCCAATTCGACGAGCCCCGCAATCGGGGTTTCTGGGCGAGCAGGCCCCGGTGCGGTCATGATGAGCCCATTCTAGGGGGCCCTCCAGTGGCGCCGAACTTCGTCAAAATTGAGCCCGGTGCCGTCAAAGGATCGTAAGGAAAGCGGCACCCGGGGTTCGCCGGGCGCACTTTTGGGTCATGACATTGCTTGAAATTCTGCCGTCTCTGGGTCAGGCGGCACCCCGACGGTTCGATCCCGCGATCTGGCCCGTCACGACACACTCCGACGAGGAGGGCCGACTATGCATCGGCGGTGTCCCCCTAGCGGACATCGCCGACGAGTTCCACACGCCTGCTTACGTCATCGACGAGACCGACTTCCGGCACCGCGCCCGGCGCTACCGCAAGTCGCTGCGCGGTGTTGAGGTCGTTTATGCCGGCAAGTCGCTGCTGACTACCGCGGTTGCGCGGTGGGCGCGCGAAGAGGGGCTCGGCGTCGACGTCTGCTCCGCCGGCGAGCTGGCCGTCGCCCTGGCCGGCGGGGTGGACCCCGCCCGCATCATCATGCACGGCAACGCGAAATCGCCCGACGAGTTGCGCGACGCGGTCCGCGCCGGGGTTGGGCGCATCGTGCTGGACTCCAACATCGAGATCGCCTACCTCGCAGGCCTGGCGCGCCGGCGCCAGCAGGTGCTCATCCGGGTGACCCCCGAGGTCGACATCCACGGCCACCCCGCCGTCACCACCGGCATCAGCGACCAGAAGTTCGGCTTCACCCTCGACGGCGGCCAGGCCGCCGACGCGGCAAAGCGAGTGCTGGCGCACCCCATCCTCGACCTGGTCGGGCTGCACTGCCACATCGGCTCGCAGGTCACCGACGCGACCCTTTACAGCGAAGCGATGCACCGCGTGATCGCCGCTATGGCCGACATCCGCGCGCAGCACGGCATCATCCTCACCGAGCTCAACATCGGCGGTGGCCACGGCATCCCCTACGTCCCCGGTGATCGGGAGCTCAACATCGACGAGTTGGCCGGCGTCATCGAGGAGAGCCTGGACGAGGCCTGCGCGATCGAACATTTCCCCCGGCCAAGGATCGTGGTGGAACCCGGTCGCGCCATCAGCGGCCGGGCCGGTGTGACGCTGTATCGGG
This sequence comes from Mycobacterium sp., assembly GCF_052145595.1. Classification (GTDB taxonomy): domain Bacteria; phylum Actinomycetota; class Actinomycetes; order Mycobacteriales; family Mycobacteriaceae; genus Mycobacterium. The sequence continues at coordinate 25,977 of NZ_JBKQOI010000165.1, forward strand.
TGTGCTCGGTCAAGACGCAACCGGGTGGCCGCACCTTCGTCGCCGTGGACGGCGGAATGAGCGACAATCCGCGGGTGTCGTTGTACGGCGCGCAGTACACCATCGCGCTGGCGAACCGGCACCCGCTGGGAGCCAAGCAGCGCGTCACCGTGGCCGGCCGGCACTGCGAAGCCGGCGACGAGATCGCCCGGGATATCGAGCTGCCGGCGGACGTGCACCCCGGCGACCTGTTGGCCGTGGCCTGCACCGGCGCCTACCACCACAGCATGGCGTCGAACTACAACATGGTCGGCCGGCCGCCCGTGGTGGCGGTCAAAGACGGCCGGGCTCGCGAGCTGGTCCGCCGTGAAACGATCGCCGACCTGATGTCGCGCGACTGCGGCTAGTGGTGAGTGCCAGCGCCGCGTAGCGGGGCGCAGCAGCTCACCACCATCGGGGTTCGTGGTGAGTGCCAGCGCCGCCTAGCGGGGCGCAGCAGCTCACCACCTTCGGAGCTGGGCCGGCGCTACTCGTCCTGCAGCCGCGGGTCGGCTTCCAGGTGGGTAAGGCCGTTCCACATCAGGTTGACCAGGTGTGCGGCGACCACTTCTTTCTTGGGTTCCCGCGTGTCCAGCCACCACTGCGCCGTCATCGACACCGAGCCGACCAGCGCCTGGGCGTACAGCGGCGCCAGGTCCGGATCCAGGCCGCGACGGGCGAAGTCACCGGCCAGGATGGAGCTGACCTGGCTTACGGCGTCGTTGAGCAGGCTCGAGTAGGTGCCCGAGCTGATCGCGGCCGGCGAGTCGCGGATCATGATCCGGAAGCCGTCGGTGCGTTCCTCCACATAGGTGAGCAACGCCAGCGCGACCCGCTCGACCCGCACGCGGGACCGGTTGTTGGTCAGCGACGAGGTGATGCCGTCCAGCAGCGCCGACATCTCACGGTCGACGACCACGGCGTACAAACCCTCCTTGCCGCCGAAATGCTCGTAGACGACCGGTTTGGACACGTTGGCACGCTGCGCGATCTCTTCGATCGAGGTGCCCTCGTAACCGCGTTCGGCAAACAGCGAGCGTGCGATGCCGATGAGTTGCTGCCGGCGCTCGGTACCGGTCATGCGTGCGCGCGGCGCCCGCACCTCTTTGTCGGGCTCCTTATCCAGAACGGCCACGTCAATCAGCGTATCGGTTCAGCGCGACCGAACCATGCCTCTTTCCCTCGGGACCACAACCGACCCGCACAACGTCTAGAGTCTCAAGTTGGCGCGCCGCATGGGCCCGCACAGATAAGCAATCCGTCGTGGTGTAATCGGCAGCACATCAGATTTTGGTTCTGAGAGTTCAGGTTCGAGTCCTGGCGACGGAGCGTGGCTTTTTGCCGCGAACGTGCGTGAAATGACACGCTGGACGGCGTGTCGGCATACAGACACGCACGATCGCGCGCCGAGCCCATAGGAGAGTTGGATGTCGTTTCGTGGTGACACCGCGGTCTTGGTTTTGGCCGCCGGGCCCGGCACCCGGATGCGGTCGGACACCCCGAAGGTGCTTCACACGATCGCCGGTCGCAGCATGTTGTCGCACTCCCTGCACGCGATCGCCAAGGTGGCGCCCCAGCACCTGGTCGTGGTCTTGGGCCACGATCAGCAGCGCATCGCGCCGCTGGTCGCCGAGTTCGCCGACACCCTCGGACGCACGATCGACGTCGCGCTACAGGATCGGCCACTGGGCACCGGCCACGCGGTCCTCTCCGGCCTGTCCGCGCTGCCCGATGACTACGCCGGAATCGTCGTCGTCACATCGGGCGATACACCACTGCTGGACTCAGACACACTGGCCGATCTGATCGCGACCCACAGCGCGAAGTCGGCCGCGGTGACGGTGCTGACCACGACGGTCAGCGATCCCGTCGGCTACGGACGCATCCTGCGCACCCAGGACAACGAAGTCATGGCGATCGTGGAGCACACCGACGCGACGCCCTCGCAACGCGAGATCCGCGAGGTCAACACCGGCGTCTACGCCTTCGACATCGCGGCCTTGCGGTCGGCACTGACCAGGCTGACCTCCAACAATGCCCAACAGGAGCTCTACCTCACCGACGTCATCGCGATCCTTCGCAGCGACCGCCGGACCGTGCATGCTCGGCACGTCGACGACAGTGCGCTGGTGGCCGGTGTCAACAACCGCGTCCAGCTGGCCGAACTCGGCGCCGAGCTCAACCGCCGGATCGTCGCCGCCCACCAGATGTCTGGCGTGACCGTCGTCGATCCGGCCACCACCTGGATCGACGTTGACGTGACGATCGGCCGCGACACCGTCATCCACCCCGGAACTCAGCTGCTCGGCCGCACGCAGCTCGGCGGTCGCTGCGTAGTCGGCCCGGACACCACGCTCACCGACGTCACCGTCGGTGACGGCGCATCAGTCGTCCGCACCCACGGCACGTCGTCGTCGATCGGGCCCGGCGCTACCGTCGGCCCCTACACGTACCTGCGACCCGGCACCGTCCTGGGAGCCGACGGCAAGCTCGGTGCGTTCGTCGAGACCAAGAACTCCACCATCGGCACCGGCACCAAGGTTCCGCATCTCACCTACGTCGGCGACGCCGACATCGGCGAACACAGCAACATCGGCGCGTCCAGCGTGTTCGTCAACTACGACGGCGAATCCAAGCGGCGTACCACGGTCGGCTCGCACGTGCGGACCGGCTCGGACACCATGTTCGTCGCGCCGGTCAAGATCGGCGACGGGGCCTATACCGGCGCCGGCACGGTGGTGCGTGACGACGTTCCGCCGGGGGCGCTGGCGGTCTCCGCGGGACCGCAACGCAACATCGAAGGCTGGGTGCAGCGCAAGCGGCCGGGCAGCCCGGCGGCGCAGGCCGCCGAAAAGGCCTCGGATAGGGCCGCCCGCCAAGACCCCGAGCGGTCCGAACCAACACCCGAGCCCGAATAGACACGGCGAATTCGTTTTCTGGCAACCCGTCCACGCGGCGGTAATCTTCGCTACGTACGATGGGGGCCTCAATCCCTTTTGACCCCTATCTGGACCCCGATACGGCGAGGGCAGTGCGTTGAGCCACGACTGGACCGACAATCGCAAAAACCTGATGCTCTTCTCCGGCCGCGCGCATCCCGAGCTGGCCGAACAGGTCGCCAAAGAACTCGACGTCCACGTCACCGCCCAGATCGCGCGGGAGTTCGCCAACGGCGAGATCTTCGTGCGCTTCAACGAATCGGTGCGCGGGTGCGACGCGTTCGTCCTGCAATCGTGCCCGGCGCCGGTGAACAACTGGCTGATGGAACAGCTGATCATGATCGACGCGCTCAAGCGGGGCAGCGCCAAGAGGATCACCGCGGTCATGCCGTTCTACCCGTACGCGCGGCAGGACAAGAAGCATCGCGGACGCGAACCGATCTCGGCCCGTCTGGTCGCCGACCTGCTCAAGACCGCGGGTGCCGACCGGATCGTGAGCGTCGACCTGCACACCGATCAGATCCAGGGTTTTTTCGACGGGCCCGTCGACCACATGCGCGGCCAGAACCTGTTGACCGGCTACATCACGGACAACTATCCGGACGGCAACATGGTGGTGGTCTCCCCCGACTCCGGCCGGGTGCGTATCGCCGAAAAATGGGCCGACGCATTGGGCGGTGTTCCGCTGGCCTTCATTCACAAGACCCGCGACCCCCGGGTGCCCAACCAGGTGGTCTCCAACCGCGTCGTCGGCGAAGTCGACGGCCGCACCTGCGTGCTGATCGACGACATGATCGACACCGGCGGCACCATCGCCGGCGCGGTGAAGCTGTTGCTTGAAGACGGCGCCTGTGACGTGATCGTCGCAGCGACCCATGGTGTGCTGTCCGACCCGGCCGCCGACCGGCTGGCCGCGTGCGGCGCCCGCGAGGTGATCGTCACGAATACGCTGCCGATCGGTGAAGAGAAGCGGTTCCCCCAGCTCACTGTCTTGTCGATCGCGCCGCTGCTGGCGAGCACCATTCGCGCCGTTTTCGAAAACGGCTCAGTCACAGGATTATTCGACGGAGACGCCTAGATGGGTTCCGGTTCACGCGACACTTTCATCTATCACAATCCAAAATGCAGCACCTCGCGCAAGACGCTGGATTTGTTGCGGGACAACGGTTTTGAGCCCACCACCATCCAGTACCTGAAAACCCCGCCGTCGCGGAGCGAACTGGCAGAAATGATCCGCGACGCCGGCATCGACGTGCGCACCGCGGTGCGCAAGCGTGAATCGCTCTATGCCGAACTGAATCTGGCCGACGCAACCGATGACCAGTTGCTCGACGCCATGGCCGAACACCCCATCCTCATCGAACGACCGTTTGTCGTCACAACGAAGGGCACTCGGCTGGCCAGGCCGATCGACGCGGTCCGCGAGATTCTGTGAGCCCGCTCGGCGACGATGCGCGCCGGAACGGCGGGAGGAGGAGCCGAGGAATCGGGCTTGGGCGCGGCGGCGCGGTCGCGGCCGCTGCCGCGACAGTCGCGCTGACGATGTCTGCGTTGGGCTGTGGCCCGAAAGCTCCTGACTACCAGTCGATCTTGACCACGAGTTCGACAACCGGCACCACCACGACGACCCAAAAGCCCGTCCCCCTGTCGCAGTATCTGGAAAGCATCGGCGTTACCGGGCAGCAGGTGGCACCGGGCGCCCTGACCGATCTGACCGTGTCGATACCGACGCCGCCGGGCTGGTCGCCGTATAGCAATCCGAAGATCGCTTCGGAGACGGTGATGATCTCCAAGGGCGGCAAGTACCCGACGGCAAGGCTGATTGTGTTCAAGCTGAGCGGGGACTTTGACCCGGCGCAGGTCGTCAAGCATGGCAATGACGATGCCCAGCTGTTCGAGAATTTCAGGCAGCTGGAGGCCTCGACGGCAGACTTCAACGGGTTTCCCTCGTCGCTGATCCAGGGCAGCTACGACCTCGATGGCACGCGGCTGCACAGCTGGAACCGGATCGTCATCCCCACCGGATCGCCGCCCGCCAACCAGCGATACCTGGTCCAGTTGACCATCACCGGTCTGGCCGACCAAGCCGTCGCTCAGGCTTCCGATATCGAGGCGATCATTCGCGGATTCGTCGTCGCCGCGAAGTAGCGCCGTGACTGGACCCGGACTGTTCGTCTCACTCCCGTCACGCGCTGCGCGCGTTCCGCTCGTTCGACTTCATTAGGCTAATCAGCCATGACTGACTGGACCGCCGCAGATCTTCCGTCGTTCGCCGGACGCACCGTGATCATCACAGGCGCCAACAGTGGGCTGGGCGCGGTGACGGCCCGCGAGCTGGCGCGAAACGGCGCCAAGATCATCATGGCCGTCCGCAACACGGACAAGGGCGAGGCAGCTGCGCGGCAGATGAGCGGCCCCAACACCGGCCAGTTCGAGGTGCGTCGACTCGACTTGCAGGACCTGTCGTCGGTCCGGCAATTGGCCGACGGGATCGACAAAGCCGACATCCTGATCAACAACGCCGGCGTCATGGCCGTGCCGTACACGGTGACGGTCGACGGCTTCGAGAGCCAGATCGGCACCAATCATCTCGGGCATTTCGCGCTGACCAACCTGCTGCTGCCCAAGCTCAGCGACCGAGTGGTGTCGGTGTCGTCGATGGCCCACTGGCCAGGGCGTATCAGCCTCGACGACCTCAACTGGAAGACCCGGCAGTATCGGCCGTGGCTGGCCTACAGCCAGTCCAAGCTCGCCAACCTCCTGTTCACCAGCGAGCTGCAACGGCGCCTCGTTGCGGCCGGTTCGTCGCTGCGCGCGCTGGCGGCACACCCCGGTTACTCGCACACCAACCTGCAGGGGGCAACCGGCCGCCGGCTGAGCGACGCCCTGATGTCGGCCGCCACCCGGGTGTTTGCCACCGACGCCGACTTCGGCGCCCGGCAAACGCTGTACGCGGCGTCACAGGACTTGCCGGGCAATACGTTCGTCGGGCCCAGATTCGGCAATCTCGGCCGTACCCAGCCTGTCGGCCGCAGCCGGGCCGCACAAAACTCGGCGACCGCCACCGCGCTCTGGGAGCTATCCGAGCAGCTCACCGGCACCAAATTTCCGCTCTGAGGTGCCCATGCGCTAACCTGACCAGGCGTCACGGCGAGGGTGGCTGGCCGTCTAGCCAGCACCGTTATCGACGGAGACCGACTCATTGTCGCGACCCTGGCCGTGCCCCGAACTAGGTACCGAGCACACAGGAGCGACAAAATGGCCAAGTCCGCAGTCAATGAGCTGAAGGTCACGGTGCGAACCGAGACCGGCAAGGGCGCGTCCCGGCGAGCCCGGCGCGAAGGCAAGATTCCCGCCGTCCTCTACGGTCACGGCGCCGATCCGCAGCACCTGGAACTGCCCGGACACGACTTTGCGGCGGTGCTGCGCCACTCGGGCACCAACGCGGTGCTGACACTCGACATCGCCGGTAAAGAGCAGCTCGCGCTGACCAAGGCGCTCGACATTCACCCGATCCGCCGCACCATCCAGCACGCCGACCTGCTGGTCGTGCGTCGCGGTGAGAAGGTCGTCGTGGAGGTCAACGTCGACGTCGTGGGCGAGGCCGGGCCCGACACCCTGGTCACTCAGGAGACCAACGCCATCGAGATCGAGGCCGAGGCGCTGTCGATTCCCGAGGAGTTGACCGTGTCTGTCGAGGGCGCCGCTCCGGGGACGCAGATCACCGCCGGGGAGATCCCACTGCCGGCGGGCGTCAACCTGATCTCCGACCCCGAGTTGCTCGTGGTGAATGTGGTGAACGCGCCGACCGCCGAGGACCTCGCGGAAGAGGGCGCGGGCGAGGTCCCCGAGAAGGAAGAAGCCGAAGAAGAGGCCGGCGAAGCCGAAGCCGCCGAAGAGTCCGAGTAGGCGGCCCGCGACGTGGCCGAACCGCTTTTGGTGGTCGGCCTGGGCAACCCCGGAGACAACTACGCCCGCACCCGGCACAACCTCGGGTTCATGGTTGCCGACCTGCTCGCCGCGCGGCTGGGCTCGAAGTTCAAGGCGCACAAGCGTTCCGGCGCCGAAGTTGTCAGCGGCCGGTTGGCCGGGCACTCCGTGCTGTTGGCCAAGCCGCGCTGCTTCATGAACGAGTCCGGCCGCCAGGTCGGGCCGCTGGCGAAGTTCTACTCGGTTGCGCCGGCCGACATCATCGTCATCCACGACGACCTCGACCTCGACTTCGGCCGCATCAGGCTCAAGATCGGCGGTGGCGAAGGGGGCCACAACGGGCTGCGCTCGATCGCCTCAGCACTGGGCACCAAGGACTTTCAGCGGGTGCGCATCGGGATCGGCCGGCCGCCCGGACGCAAAGACCCGGCGGCGTTCGTGCTGGAGAACTTCACCGCCGCCGAGCGGCCCGAAGTCCCCACCCTCTGCGAGCAGGCGGCCGACGCCACGGAGTTGCTCATCGAACTGGGCCTAGAGCCCGCACAAAACCGCGTCCACGCCTGGTAGCCCGCGGCGAGCGCGCGTGTTTGTACAACGACACGCCGTAAACCATGGCAATCTGCGCACGCTCGCGGCGAAGGTTGCGCCGACCGGCGAGACCTACGTGACCAGGGTGACGGAGGTGGACCGGCGCAGCTTGCCCGACGGGGTCTTCGGGATGGTGCCGGGGCCGAGCACCACCACGTTGCGCGGCCGCACGTCGACCTCGGCCACCACCTCGTGGGCGACCTGGTGCTCGATGCGGCGCACCTGGACCGGATCCTGCCAGGCGTTGGACTCGACGGCGACGGCGAACGTCTCACGTGAGTGGCCGGCGTCAAGTCGCACCGCGACGGCGCAGCCGGGCCGGACGCCTTCGACGCGGCAGGCGGCCCGCTCGATGTCGGTGGGGTAGACGTTGCGGCCCGCCATGATGATGACGTCCTTGACGCGGCCGCAGACCACGATGTGGCCCTCCTCGGTGATGTAGCCGAGGTCGCCGGTGTCATACCAGCCATGCTCGTCCTGGGCCGGAATGAAGCCGCCCATGGTGAGGTAGCCGGGCGTCAGCGACTCGCCGCGCAGCTCGATGACACCGACGCCGCGCGCGGGCATCACGTTGCCGTCCTCGTCGATGATGCGCGCCTCGAGGTCCTTCAGCAGCGGGCCCAGCGTGGCCAGCCTGCGGGTGTTGCCCTTGGTCGCGGGCACGGCCCGGCGCAAGGCGGCCAGCAGATCGGCGTCGACCTCGTCGACGACGAGACCGGCGTCGCACTCCGAGAACGACACGGCCAGCGTCGTCTCGGCCATGCCGTAGGCGGGCAGGATCGCCGAGGACTTAAGGCCGAACGGCTTACCCGCGTCGAGCAGGTCCTCGACGTCGGCGGGTTCGACGGGCTCGGCACCGGACAGTGCGAAGCGCAGGGTCGACAAGTCGAAGTCGCCGGTTTTCGCCTGGCGACGCAACCGCTTGGCGAGCAGCGCGTAGGCGAAGTTGGGCGCCGCGGTCATGGTGCCCTTGTACTTGTCGATGAGCTTGGCCCACAGCAGCGTGTCGCGCAGGAAGTCCATCGGCGTCACCTTGACCAGCTCCGCACCGAAATACATCGGGATGGTGAGGAAGCCGACCATGCCCATGTCGTGGAAGCAGGGCAGCCAGCTGACCATGACATCCTTGTCGACGTCGTACTGGGCGCCGATGAACATCGCCTCGGCGTTGGAGTAGATGTTGCGGTGGGTGATCTGGACCGCTTTCGGTGAACCAGTGGATCCAGACGTCAGCTGCATCAGCGCCAGGTCGTCCTCGCCGACCTCGACGGGGTCGATCGGATCCGACGCCAGCAGGTCGGCGACGGTAAGGACCCTGAGGCCTTTCTCCTCGAGCACGGGGATCGCCACCAGGAATGGCTCGGAGACGATGACGGCCTTGGCCTCGATCATGCCGATGACGGTCATCGTGTCCTCGGCCCACACGGCCAGGTCGGTGCGCGGAGTGGGCTGATGCAGCATGGTCAGGCTGGCGCCGCGCATCCACAGACCCTGCGCCGTCGGGGCGATCTCCACCGGGAAGCCGGCGAGCACACCGACCGCGTCGCCCAGACCGATGCCCGCGGCGGCCAGGCCGCCCGCGATGCAACGAGCGCGCTCGTGGACCTCACCCCACGTGTGGCGGACGGGTTCGTGGGGCTCACCGGTGACCATGCCCGTCTTCGCGGTTCGCGCATTGCGGTACATCTTCTCGGTAAACCTGCTCACAAAAACCTCCTCGGTTCCGGCACATTCCCCAAGGCTCGGATTCTCATATTCCGCCTGCTGGATGTCACTTTGAAGCAGGCGCGCGAGCACAGTTGGGCAGCGGTTAGGTCTCGAACCTGTGATGCATCGACTAGTCCACCGGAACGCCCGGCGGACGACGTAATCGAGTGGTCTTGCTTACCGCTGCTCGTCACCGCGCATTATCTTAAACTCCTCTTAAGTAACCACCAAACCGTCGCGCGGTTTGAGTTCGATTTCACACGCCGTTCAGACCCTGATCATCGGGGGTCACCGGCGCCGGCACCACGCGGGCGCCCGGCACAGGTCCGCTGGCGACCCGAACGGTGCGGCAGACACCCGCCCCCGACAGCTGGGTACCGACGTCGACCGCCGAGGCGGCCGACGCGCACAGGAAGGCACACGTGGGCCCCGAGCCGGACACGATGCCCGCCAGGGCACCGGCCTCCACGCCGGCTCGCAGAGCACGCCGCAGGGCGGGGTTCAGGCTTACCGCGGCCGGCTGCATTTCGTTGCCCAGCAGCGGCGCCAGCTGCTCCGGATCGCCCGCGGCCAGCGCCGCCAGCACCGGCCCGGGCTCGGCAAGGCGCGGCGGATCCCCGGCGTCGCGGAGCCGGTCCAGCTCGGTGAACACCGCCGGAGTGAGCAGCTCGCTGTCAGCGAAGGCGAAGACCCAGTGGAAGCTGTTGCGGGACAACACGGTAGCCAGCTCCTCGCCGCGACCGGTTCCCAACGCGGTGCCGCCGTGAAGTGCGAACGGCACGTCACTGCCCAGCCGCGCGGCCAGCATGCGCAGATCGCGGCGCGGCACGTTGAGCTCCCACAGTGAGTTCATCGCGACCAGCACCGCCGCCGCGTCGGCGCTGCCACCGGCCATACCGCCGGCCACCGGGATCGATTTGTCGATCATGATCGAGACATCGGGTGCCCGGCCGACGTGTTCGGCCATCAGCTCGGCCGCCTGCCAGGCCAGGTTGCGTTCGTCGGTGGGCAGCTTGTCGGCGCCCTCACCGACGAGCTCGAGCGACAGCACGTCGGCGTTGCGAACCGTGACCTCGTCGAGCAGCGAAACCGCCTGAAACACCGTCGTCAGTTCGTGATAGCCATCCTTGCGGCGGTCACCGACCGCCAAGTATAGGTTGACCTTTCCGGGCGCCCGAACGGTGACTGACCCAGTGGGCACCCACTGGGCAGCGGTGTTGCCGTCAGATGCGGACACCGCAGCAGACTATCGCTGCGACAGGCGGACCACACGCAGCGGCGCCTGACGGCGCTCCGAAGCGTCCCGGTCAGCTCACAGAAGCCTGTGACTGCGCCGAGTCTGGGCTTGTCCGCGTGGTGCCGTCATTCGAACCACCAGAACGTCGCAACAGCCGCACGAAGTCGTCGACGGACAGCGTCTCACCGCGACGCGCAGGATCGATGCTGGCGGCCAGCAATCGGTTCGCCGACTCGTTCCCCGAGCCCGCCCACTCGGCGAATGCATTGCGAGATGTCTTGCGGCGCTGGGCGAACGCGATGTCCACGAGTTCGAAGACTTGCCGCCGGAAGGATTCGTCGGTCGGCCACGGCGAGGCCGGGTAACGGTCGATGCGAACCAGTCCGGAATAGACGCGCGGGATCGGCCAGAAGACGGTCGGCGAAACCATGCCGCAACGACGAACCTCTCCGAAGAAACGAACCTTGACGCTGGGCACGCCGTAGTCTTTGCCGCCCGGCCCGGCGGCGAGCCGTTCGGCGACCTCGGCCTGCACCATCACCGTCACGGTCTGAATGGACGGAAACTCGGCGAGGAGGTGCAAGAGCGCCGGAACCGCGACGTTATACGGCAGGTTGGCGACCAAGGCTGTCGGGCCTGTCGGCCCCAAGGCCTGCTCGTCGTGGCGAAGGCTCAGCACGTCACGGTTCAGCACCGTCAGCCGGTGGATTTCGCTGTGCGAATGCTCGGCAACGGTCTGCGGCAGCCGACGCGCCAACACCGGGTCGATTTCGACGGCGGTAACGGTGGCGCCACGGTCGAGCAGGGCCAGCGTCAGCGACCCGAGGCCGGGACCGACTTCCAGCACGTGGTCTGACCGGCTGATCCCGGAGGTCGAAACCACCCGTCGCACCGTGTTGGCGTCATGGACGAAATTCTGGCCCAGAGCTTTCCGGGGCCGAAATTCAAGTTCTTTGGCGAGCCGCCTGATCTCGGTGCGTCCGAGCAGCCGGATGGTCAGCTTGCACCAGCTCTTCCGCTGCACACTGGCCACGCACCCCAACCCTGGCGCGCTTGTGTCACCTCGGCAATGGCAATCTGCTCTTCGCGGCTGGCAAGGTCGGCACGGGGCGCGTACCGCAGCCCGCCGTTGGCCGCCCAGGTACCCAGGTCGAATTGCACGCCACCGTAAAACCCGTTGCCGGTGTTGATCGCCCAGTTTCCGCCGGATTCGCAGCTCGCGACGGCGTCCCAGACCGATCCACTGCTCACCGGGGGCGCCTCGGTTCCGGGCTTGGTGCCCACCCGCAGCACGGCATCGCGGGCCGGCGTTATCACGGTGTTGGCGACTGGCAGCCGGCCGGTTTCGACACCGTTGACCATGGCCACCGCGAACGTCACATCCTGCTCACCCGGGGTTCCCGGGTCTTCGACGACCTGCCGGCTCATGTTCATCTCGGGGTCCTCGATGCGACGGGAGCCCGGCGGCAGCGGAATCCGCTGGGTGACCTGCTGAATCCGGTTACGGGTCACCTGGATTTCCATTCCGTCGACGATCGGGGACGCCGCGCTGGGCACCACCTGGTCGCTGTCGAGCGGCGGTGCGCCGGCGGCGCTCAGCAGCCCCGCGACATTCGGTGCCGGCAGGTGCACGGTGCGCACCGCGCCGCCGTCGTTGATCTGGACCGTCTTGGCGCTAACGACGGGCAGCGCCATCCCCGCCAGCGGCACGCGGCTGCCGCGGGAGGCCGCAACCGGGGCGGTGTCGGTCATCGCGAGCTGAGCCAGGGCCTCGTCCACGGTGGACGCCGTCGTCCAAACCTGCCTGGCGCCGTGGCCGTCCAGCGAGATCTGCAATGGCCGGCTGCGCCGCAGCACGATCTTTCCGGCCTCACCAACCTGCACGTCGCCGGCGGGGTACAGGTCGTCGCGCTCGCCGACGGCGAAGCCGCTCTCCTGGACGATGTCGACCACCCGCGACTTCATGGTCGTCACCCGCATCGCGACTCCGTCGACGGTCAACGTCACCGTCTTGCACGCAGAAACCGCGAACCCACCGGCGATTCCCAGGACTAACAGCAGCCCTCCGACTACGAGCCGCAACATCCGTGATGGGGATTGATGAAGTTTTGTCAATACACTCAACGCGCGTCTACCCCGGCCTCAGTAACACTTCAACGAACTATTCAGCAGAAAATGACAAACGGGCCAAGCGGCCCCAGCATACGATCACAAGACGGTAACGAACCGGCCAATGTTGAGCAACTCCGGGGCGAGGGTGTTGGCGGAATTCACTGGCCCATAAAGCTACTCGGGGGCTAGTCAGGGGCTAGTCCGTAAACCCGGCGAGCATTGCTGGTGGTGGTTTGCGCCAACTCCTCGGGATGACGACCTACCAGTTCAGCGAGCGCGCGCACGGTATATGGGAGGCAGTACGGCTCGTTCGCTGCGCCGCGATAGGGATGCGGCGTCAAAAATGGCGCATCAGTTTCCACCAGAAGTTGTTCCACGGGTATCAACGGCACCGCCTCCCGCAGGGCGCGGGCGTTGCGGAAGCTCACCGTCCCGGACAGGCTGAGCAACCACCCGGCGTCGACGCAGCGGCGGGCCATCGCGCTGTCCGACGAAAAGCAGTGGAAGATCACGTTGTCGGGGGCTCCCTCGGCCGCCAGCACGTCGAGCACCTCGGCGTCGGCGTCCCGGTTGTGGATCATCAGGGGTTTCCCGCACCGTTTGGCCAGGTCGATATGCCACGCGAAGGCATCCCGCTGCACGTCCGGCCGCGCGCAGCCGTCCAGGCGCCCGGGCCAATACAGATCGATGCCGGTCTCGCCAACGGCCACAACCCTCGGGTGGGCTGCCAGTCGCTCGATCTCGGCACGGGCGGCACCGTCGAGCGCGTCGGCGCGGGTCGGGTGTAATGCCACCGCGGCGTACACCCGCCGATCCCATTCGGCGGCCCGGGTCACCCAGCGCGCCGAGTTCAGGTCGTCGGCGATGGTGACCACGGCGCCCACTCCGACCGCCGCGGCGCGTTCGACGATGGCCCGCACTCCCCCGGCGTCCCGGGCGCCACACGCGTCCAGGTGGGTATGGGCGTCGATCAAGGGTGCCAGTGGCTCGGGCGCCGGCGGCGCTTTGCGTTCACCAGAGCGGTTGGAGCTCACGGCCACACAATAGGGTGGAATCTCGATGAGGCCCTATTACGTCACCACCGCGATCGCGTATCCCAACGCTGCGCCGCACGTGGGTCACGCGTACGAATACATCGCCACCGACGCGATCGCCCGGTTCAACCGGCTCGACGGCTTCGACGTGCGCTTCCTCACCGGCACCGACGAGCACGGACTGAAGGTCGCCCAGGCCGCCGCGGCCGCGGGTGTGCCGACCGCGCAGCTGGCCCGGCGCAATTCGGACGTATTTCAGCGCGTGCAGGAGGCGCTGAACATCTCCTTCGACCGATTCATCCGCACCACCGATCCCGACCACTACGAGGCGTCCAAGGAAATCTGGCGGCGGATGTCGGCTGCCGGTGACATTTATCTCGACGCCTATTCCGGCTGGTATTCGGTGCGCGACGAACGGTTCTTCTTCGAATCGGAGACTCAGCTCCTCGACGACGGGACCCGCGTGGCAACCGAAACCGGCGCCGCGGTGACCTGGACCGAGGAACAGTCCTATTTCTTCCGGCTGTCGGCGTATGCCGACAAGCTGCTGGCCCACTACGACGCCAACCCCGGCTTCATCGTCCCCGAGGTGCGGCGCAACGAAGTGATCAGCTTTGTCTCCGGCGGGCTGGCAGATATCTCGATCTCGCGCACCTCCTTCGACTGGGGAGTTCCGGTGCCCGACGACCCGGACCACGTCATGTACGTATGGGTCGACGCGCTGACCAACTATCTGACCGGCGCCGGCTTCCCCGATACCGACTCGGAGCTGTTCCGCCGCTACTGGCCCGCCGATTTGCACATGATCGGCAAGGACATCATCAGGTTCCATGCCGTCTACTGGCCGGCATTTTTGATGTCGGCCGGAATCGAGCTACCCCGAAAGGTCTTCGCGCACGGGTTCTTGCATCACCGGGGCGAGAAGATGAGCAAGTCCCTGGGAAACACCGTCGACCCGCTGGCGCTGGTGGAAGCCTTCGGCGTCGACCAGGTTCGCTACTTCCTGCTGCGTGAGGTCCCGTTCGGCCAGGACGGCAACTACACCGAAGAGGCCATCATCACGCGGATCAACACGGACCTGGCCAATGAGCTCGGCAACCTGGCCCAACGGTCGTTGTCCATGGTGGCCAAGAACCTGCGCGGGGTCGTGCCCGAACCCGGTGAGCTGACCGCTGCCGACATCGAGCTGCTGGCGACGGCCGATGGCTTGGTGGAGCGGGTGCGCACCCATTTCGACGGGCAGGCGATGCACTTGGCCCTGGAGGCGATCTGGCTGATGCTCGGCGATGCGAACAGGTATTTTTCCGCCGAGCAGCCGTGGGTGCTGCGCAAAAGCGAGTCCGAGGCGGATCAAGCAAGGTTCCGTACGGTCCTCTACGTCACCTGCGAGGCGGTCCGTATCGCGGCGCTACTGGCTCAGCCGGTCATGCCCGAGTCGGCCGGCAAGCTGTTGGACTTGCTCGGCCAGACCGAAGACCAACGGGCGTTCACCGCCCTCGGCGCACGGCTGGCCCCCGGCACGGTGCTGCCGCCGCCCACGGGCGTTTTCCCGCGCTATCAGCCGGCTTCTTCCCAAGTCGAGTGAGCGGAACGAAGTGACGCAAACGAGGCGAGTGTCGAGGCACCGAAGCGCTCTCCAGCAAACTTGGAGGCAGATTGCCGTCACAGGCCGTGCCCGATGTTGTCATCCCGGCCGACGGCAGTCATAAACGCCTAGTTTGCCGTCGGCACCGCGACGGCGTCACTAGCGCGAGACGCAGCGGGCGGGACATAGCGGAGTGCTTCGCGCGCAAGAAATTGGCGGAAGTAGGCAAGCGACGCCTCCGTAACGATGCCGGCCAGCAGAAGCTCCCAGAATTGACTCGTGCGGCCGGCGACGTCATCGTCGACGACCCTGTCCCCTTCAAGGTGCCCCACCAGACCCTTTGCCGCTATCGCGTTGCGCAGTAATCGCGTTCCGAACATGGCACCGACGATCGATTCGCTGATCAGTACCGGGTCGAGGTCCTCTCGCAGGTCTCCTTCAGTGCTTGCCCGCCGGGCCAGAGCCGCCATCAGCTCGACCAAGCTCGCGCAGAAGTGCGCAGCCGCTTCATTGAATCCGCTTAAAGCAGCGATCAATTGCTCAGCCGCGCGTGCCGTTTTGTCCGAGGAGAGCACATCTGCGATCGTGAACGTGCCATGGATCATGCTCTCGAGCGCCGGTGATGACGACCCACACACGTTGCGGAACGCGATAAGTATTGTGTCGGAACCTTCTTCGATGATGGCGGATGCCAGCGATTCTTTCGAATCGAAGTGGTGATACAGGGCGCCCTTGGTCATCCCAGTCCGCTCGATGATCGTATTCCACCCGGCTGCGGCGTACCCAACCTCGCTGAACACGTCTATTGCAGCATCGAGGATCTTTCGCCGAGTGGCTTCAGATCGAACCTGACGCGCCATCGCGACTGCACCTCCGGAGCTCCGTTGATGTGCTTAGACCACTGACGTCGGCCTCTTCAAGTCTTCCGGCCAGGGCTAAGCCTAACAGCCGGTGCAACACGGTCCTTGTTGCGCAATGCGCCGGTCGTGCCGATGGGGTTTCGCGCCCGTCGAACTGGCGGTGATCGCGAGTGCCGCACGCCGCCTGAGGAATTGGCGGAAGTGTTCGAACCGGTCCGCGTGCAACATGTCATTGACCATTGGCTGATGTCGTCGAGTCACGCGGTATGTCAAGCGTGGCAATCGGATACAGCCCCGCGCTGTCGCGGACATCGCGGGCCAGCGCCATGGGCGCATAGTTCACCACGTCTGATGCGCCCGGCTTGTGCTGCTGCCAGTCCACGGACGCGCGCAGCGTGTAGTGCCCCGGCGCCAAGCCGGTCAGGTCGATGCGAACCGACTCGGTCGACGACTCCGGGACCGCCTCCTCGCGTGACTGGCTGGAATAGTCGTGGACCAGCGTCTTGAGGTTCACCGTTGCCGGCAGACTCCTGACCACCGATCCTGAGAAGTCCACCAGCTTGTAGCCGGGCGCCCACTGCTCGGTGGCGGCTGCCGAGCCGTAATTGGTCCAAACGACAGACATGGTCGCCACTTTCCCCTGCATCGATTGCGATCCCGGCCGCACCTCGACCGAGTACCGATAACCGGCGGAGGTATTGGCTTGGGCCCACAGCAGATACAACTTGGGGTCCATCGCCGAGGTCGAGTCCCGGTCCGGGAAGTTGACGCTCGATGTCATCGACACGTGATACCTGACGACGTCATGCAGTCCCTTTTCGTAATAGGAACGCGGGTCGGTTCCGCTGGGCAACTGGCACCACTCGCTGATCACGGGCGCTGCGCCGGATTACCCTGCGGGAAAAGCGGATTCAGCAGATCTTCGTACTGGCCGCGCAGCGGGTTGGGTATCTCCTGAATGGTAGGCGGCATGGCCGGGAAGACCATCGCGGACAGCGGCCCGGGGTTACTATGACCACCACATCCGTTCAGCATCAGTGCCGTGCACGCGACGGTCACGACAGCGCGCTCTCTTTCAACGAACGAGGCATCGTCACCAGGGTTAGATCGCGCCTAACGACAACGCCTCGCGGTCGGCGAGGAACGGCATCGGCATCCAGCGCGCGGACAGCAACGCTTCCATCGCATTGCCCGGGACAGGTTTCGACAACAAGAATCCCTGCGCCCGGTGACATCCGTATTGCATCAAAGTCAATGCGGCAGCCGGCGTCTCGACTCCCTCGGCCACCACTTGTAGGCCGAAGGCTTCAGCGAGCCCGATGATCGCCCGAACGATGGCCAGGTCGCCGGCGTTGGTGCCCAGGTCGCGGACGAAGCCGGTGTCGATCTTGAGCATGTCGACCGGAAGGGACTTCAGGTGCGACAGAACCGCATACCCGGTGCCGAAGTCGTCGATGGCGATCTGGACCCCGACCTCCTTGAGCTCTGACAGGGTTTTGCGAGCGGTTTCGATGTCGTGCACCACGGCACGCTCGGTGATCTCGAGGCAGACCGACCCGCCGTCGATGCCGAACTCCTCGATGGTATCGGCGACGCTACGAACGAAACCGCGGGTGATCAGTTGAACGGGGGACACGTTGATGCGCAATATGGCGCTTTCTCCAACGCCGTTGGCTCGCCACCTGCTGAATTCGGCGCAGGCGCTTCGCATTACCCACCGGCCCAGCTCTCCGGCGAGGTTCGCCGATTCGGCTACCCCGATGAATGAATCCGGCAGCAGCAGTCCCCATACCGGGTGCCGCCAGCGCACCAGTGCCTCCGCCGCGACGACGGCGCCGGTCCACAGGTCGACCTCGGGCAGGTAGTGCAGCAGCAGCGCTTCGCTGTCGAGATCACCTTGCAGATGCAGTTCGATGTCGTTGCGGAAGGCGCTTTTCAAGGACATGTCATCGGTGGACAGCGCAACCTGGTTGCCGCCGCCGCGCTTGGCTGTCAGCACGGCCTCGTCGGCCCGGCACAAGAGATCGGTGCTGTTGTCACGCCCCGGCATACCGACAGTCAGCCCGATGCTCACCGTGCGGGTGATCATGTGACCGCCGATGGCCAGGCGTTCACGCAGCATGGCCCCCAGGCGACGAGCGAACGACTCCGCGGCTCCCGTCGACATCGGCTGGTCCGGAATGACGACGAACTCGTCGCCACCCAGCCGGGCAATCATGCTGTGATTGCCCGCGCACACCCGGAGGCGTTGCGCGAAAACCCTGATGAACCAGTCCCCCGTGGTATGGCCGAGGTAGTCGTTGATCGGCTTCAGCCGATCCAGGTCGAGGTACAGGACGGCGACGGGGCCGGGGCTTCCGGCTTCGAGCCTTTCGGTCAGATGCGCGACCAGCGCCCGACGGTTGTAGAGGCCGGTCAGATCGTCGTGCTCGGCCAGGTAACGGAGCTTTTCTTCGGCCGCGATGCGGGCTTGAAGCTGCGCGAACAGGGCGGCGACCGCTTCGAGCGTGTTGATCTCTGCTTGCTTCCACTTCTTGGCGCCCGACTTGACGAAGCCGAGCACGCCGGTGGTCACCTCGCCCGAAACCAGCGGGGCGGCGGCCACCGAGGGCGAGGCGACCTGCTTCGCCGCCCCTATCCAGCGCTGGAACGCGCGGTTGGTCTGGTCCGGCCGGACCACGACGGGTTTCCTGCCGTGTTCGCACTGTGCGAGCACCGGGTCGGCGCTGGTGAAATGGACGACCGCCATCGGATCCGGGTCTGAAACGTCGCTGCGCGGCGGCCACTCCGCGACCAGCACCGAGGCCCGGATGTCGTGATCGTGGTGGCGCAAGAAGCTGGCGTCCAGATCGAACTGCTGGACAAGCTGTGCGAGCACCTTTTCACTCACCTGGGTCGCGGTGGATCCCGTGGCCTCCATCAGCTGGGTAGCCACGGAGGTGACGACGAGATCCACGCTGCGCGGCACGGGCTCCTCCGATATGGGGCACATGGCCCGGCTTGGCTTGGCCTTTTCGGGGGCCCAATCAGGGAATGTTGGTCTTCGAGATTGCCTCTCCCATTGCACACCGCTGTGCACTGAAAAGAGCCCCATATTTTTTTGGTTTTCGGTGGGTCTATTCGGCCCGGGGCAGGTCACGAACTTGGTGCTGGGAAGCGTATCACCGCCCGGCGCAGCTGGAAGGCGGTTTCTGGCCGTACACCTGGCCCGCATCGGCGTCGACCGGCGGCGCGCGTGCGCCCGGCTCCGCCGAGCTTGCAAAAGCGACCACTGGAGATGCCTGTGGCACGCTCGGCGAAACGTCGGCTCGCGCCGGCGGCAAAAACGGCGTCTACGTCAACAACTTCGTCTTCGTGCCCAGGGGCGGTTGAGCGGCGAGCTCGCCAGTGAGACAGCTCACAATCGCGGACAGGGCTGTCACGCCCGGCCGGCCTGCGGTGTCTCAAGGGCACAAGTCCCGTGAGAGTAGGAGACACGAATGACCGAGATGGCCGCTAAAAGAACTCATGTCGTCGTTGTCGGCGGCGGATACGCCGGAACCCTGGCGGCCAACCGTCTGCGACAGCGCCCCGACCTTGACGTCTCCCTGATCAATCCGCGTCCGGTGTTCGTCGAGCGGATCCGCTTACACCAGTTGGTCGCCGACACCGGCGCCGCGACCGCCGATTACGCCACGCTGCTCGGCGACGGCATCCGGCTGATCGTCGACACCGTCGACCGCATCGAGACGGCCGACCGGCGCGTCCTGCTGAGCTCGGGTGCCGAGCTGAACTACGACTACCTGATCTATGCCGTCGGGAGTACCGGCGCGACGCGGTCCGGGGTGCCCGGCGCGGCCGAATTCGCCCATTCGGTAGCCGATCTGGAAAGCGCCCAACGGCTGCGCTATGCGCTCGCCGACCTGCCGCTGGCCGCACAGATCACCGTGGTCGGCGCCGGGCTGACCGGCATCGAAGCCGCTGCCGAGCTGGCCCAGCTGGGACGGTCCGTAACCCTCGTTTGCGGCAGCGTCCTCGGCCCGTCGCTGAGCCGGCGGGGCAGGCGTTCGGTGGCCGGGCGACTGCGCAAGCTCGGCGTCAACGTGCTGGAGTCCGTCCTGGAAACCATCAGAGTTGGCGAGGTGCGCTGGGACGCGGTGGTGCTCACCGACGGCGCCGTGCTGCCCAGCGCGGCGACCGTGTGGACGGCGGGTTTTGCGGTGCCGGACCTGGCCACGCGCAGCGGGCTTCGCACCGACGCGTTGGGCCGGCTGCTCACCGACGAAACGCTGACCAGCGTCGACGACCAACGCATCGTCGCCGCGGGTGACGCCGCCGCGCCGTCGGGCCAGCCGTTGCGGATGAGCTGCCAAGCCGCCGGGCCGTTGGGCGCCCAAGCCGCCAACACGGTGCTGAGCCGCATCGCCGGCAGCACGCCCGCGGTGCTGAACCAGGCGTTCGTGGGTCAGTGCGTCAGCCTGGGCCGCACCCACGGCACCGTTCAGTTCGCGCGCAAGGACGACACCCCGGTGAACGTGGTCGTCGGCGGCCGAAGCGCCGCGTCCATCAAGGAAGCGATTTGCAAGGGCACGCTGTGGTCCATCCGGCGCGAGGCCGCCAAACCCGGGTCGTACTTCTGGCTCAAAGGCGGCACGCGGCCCGCGCGGTTGCCGGCCGACCAAGAGGCCGTGCTCCCATGACCCCGCCGTCGCGCGGCCGTGAGCATGCCGAACGGTTCACCCTGCTGCGGCCGTTGCTGTTCACCATCGCCTACGAAATCCTGGGCTCGGCAACCGATGCCGACGACGTGCTGCAGGACGGCTATCTGCGGTGGGCGGCAGTCGATTTGTCGACCGTGCGCGACACCAAGTCCTACCTGGCGCAGCTGGTCACCCGGCAGGCGCTCAACGCGCTGCGGGCCGACGCACGTCGCCGGGAGGACTACGTGGGCCCGTGGCTGCCCGAGCCGCTGCTACTCGACGACCAGGACCCGTCAGCCGATGTCGTTCTGGCGGAATCGGTTTCGATGGCGATGCTGGTCTTACTGGAGACGCTGAGCCCCGACGAACGGGCGGTGTTCGTGCTGCGGGAGGTTTTCGGTTTCGACTACGGCGAGATCGCCGAGGCGGTAGGCAAACCGGCGCCGACCATACGACAGGTCGCGCACCGCGCCCGCGAACACGTACGGGCGCGGCGGAAGCGATCCGAGGCCTCGAAAATATCCATAGACCCCGAACGCAACGCACAGATCACCGCCCAGTTCTTGGCCACAGCAGCCAGCGGCGACGTGCGGGCGCTGATGGCGATGCTCGCCCCGGACGCCACCTGGACGGCCGACAGCGGCGGCATCGTGAGCGCCGCCCGCAAACCGGTTGTCGGCGCCGAGCGCGTCGCCCGGGCCATCGCCGGGCTGATACACAAAGCCGGGACCACGCTGCACGTGCAGACGGTGACCTGTAACAGCGCTCCTGCGGTGTTGCTCTACCTGGGCGAACAGCTGGAGGGTGTGATCACGCTCGAGATCGCCGACGACAAGATCACCAACTTCTACGTGATGCGCAACCCGCAAAAGCTCACGGCCCTGGCGACAGCTCGCGACATCAGCCGCGGCTAGGCGCAGCAACCACAAAGGACCGCAAAGGACCGCCCGCGGTGCGAAAATCCAGCGCTCTGTCAAGCTAGGGCGGTGCGAATCGACCGGCTCGGCGACCTTGGCGCCGCACCCCGTGTGCTGCGCGCCATCGGTGACGCCACCAGCCGGCTCGAGTTGCCGCCGCCCGCCGCTCTGACCGGCGACTGGTTCGGTGCGCTCGCGGTGATCGCGCCGAGCCTGTCGGTCCAGCCGGTCGACATCGCCGACGCGTTCGCGGTCCGGCTGGGCCCGCACACGCTCGATGCGGAGGCGGTGGGCGGCGGCTGGGTCGGGTACCTGTCCTACCCCGATCCCGGTGCCGATGGGCAGCCGAACCGGATCCCCGAAGCCGCCGGCGGCTGGACCGACTGCGTTCTGCGCCGCGACCGGGACGGGCAGTGGTGGTACGAAAGCCTTTCTGGTGCGGCCATGCCCGAGTGGCTGACCGCCGCGCTGGCGGCAACACCGGCGCCGGCGGGTGATTGCCGGATCGACTGGGGCGCGGCCGACCGGGCGGCACACCGCGGCGGGGTGCTGGCCTGCCTGGAGGCGATCCGCGCCGGTGAGGTCTACCAGGCGTGCGTTTGCACGCAGTTCACCGGGATGGTCGCCGGGGCGCCGCTGGATTTCTTCATCGACGGCGTTGCACGCACCTCGCCGGCCCGGGCGGCCTACGTTGCTGGACCGTGGGGCGCGGTGGCGTCGCTGTCTCCCGAGCTTTTCCTGCGACGCCGCGGAGCGGTCGTGACATCCAGCCCGATCAAGGGCACCCTGCCGCTGGATGCGTGGCCGTCGGCGCTGCGAGCTTCGGCCAAAGAGGTCGCCGAGAACATCATGATCGTGGACCTGGTCCGCAACGACCTTGGCCGGGTTGCGATCGTCGGCACGGTTACCGTGCCCGAGCTGCTGGTTGTGCGGCGCGCTCCGGGCGTGTGGCACATGGTGTCCACGGTGTCGGCGCAGGTTCCCGTCGAACTACCCACGTCGGCGCTGTTAGACGCCACCTTTCCCCCAGCTTCGGTCACCGGAACTCCCAAACATCGTGCCCGCCAACTGATTTCGCAGTTGGAGCGGTGCCGTCGCGGAATATATTGCGGCACAATCGGGTTGGCATCCCCGATCGCCGGATGTGAGCTGAACGTCGCGATCCGCACCGTCGAGTTCCACCCCGCGGGCAGCGCCGTGCTCGGAGTCGGCGGCGGGATCACCGCCGACTCCGGTCCCGACGCCGAGTGGGAGGAATGCCTGCACAAGGCGGCCCCGATCGTCGGGCTGCCGAGCATCGCGATCACGGCGTCGGTCGGTTAGCTGAGACATCCGCGCCCCGGCCATTGAATTTCGGATAACGGCCGCATCACGGGCCGCGAGCGCTTAAGCTGCAGGCATAGACCCGCGCCGATCGCGAGTCGACCGCCGGAGGGGGCCGTAATGAGAATCGCTATCCTGGGCGCCGCAGCTTCTGCGCTCCTGGGTGGGACGCTGGCGGTCACGCCGCTGACCTCGGTCAGCACGCCGCTGCCGACCGCGGTAACGTGCGGCACCGGCGGCGGAGTATGCGAGAAAGTGGCGTCGGTCCTGATGCCCGAGACGCCGACACCGTCGGGACCGGCCAGCCAAGCTGCAGCGGAGCCGGCCGCGGCGGCGGCGCCCGCCGCGCAGGTAGCGGCGTCGCCCACGCCGTTTTCAGCGGCGTCCAATGTGATAGCGCCCGGAGTGGCCACCGAACCAAGTGGCCCGGAACCGTCGGCCGCCAGCGCGGTGCCCGGGGTGGCTTCGCCGGGCATATCCGCCGGGGGCGGGTCGGTGCTCCCGGTCCTTCCCGCCGAGCCCGACCTGGGCCTTCTTGGCGCCGCGGGCCTGCCCTTCGACCCGTTGGCCGTGGCCAGCCAGGTGCCCGGCCTGCTGCCCGCCATAGGCGGAATCGCCACCGCAGCCGCCGTGCCGAGCGGGGTAAGCGCGGGCGTCTCCATCATCCAGGCCGTCGTGGGCGTCGGGGGCGACATCATCGGACTGGGCTCCGGCGTCGTGGGCACCGTCGCCACTGCCGCCATCGCGTACAGCTATCTGAAGAATCTGGGCCTGCTGCCGAACGTCAGTCTCCCGTCGCTGAGTGTGCCGTCGGTGGGGCTACCCGCGGCAGCCGCTCTCCCGGCAGTGGGCCTGCCGAACGTGAGCCTGCCAGCGGTGGGCCTGCCGAATGTCGGTCTCCCAGCGGTGGGCCTCCCGAATGTCAGTCTCCCAGCGGTAGGCCTCCCATCGGTGGGTCTTCCGGCACTGCCCGCCTTGCCGGCACCGCCGCAGCTGCCACCCGCCCCGAGATTCTGCACCCCCACCGCCGGTCCCTTCCACGGGGTCTGCACCCCCTAACCCCACTCAACCGGTGTCTTCGCGCGATCGCAGAACCGCGTCGTAGAGCTGGCGCGAACGCACACTCGGATGCGCCCCGGCCACCTCGCTGCAGGCGTCTTTGACGCGCACACCACCGGCGACCAGGGCCCCCACTTCCGCCATCAGAGACGGCAGGTCGGCGCTCGGGATCGCGCCGGCGAGCACCACGGTGATCTCGCCTAGGACACCGTCGGCAGCCCACGTCGCCAGCTCCTCGAGCGAACCTCGCAGCACCTCCTCGTGCACCTTGGTCAGCTCTCGGCACACCACCGCCCGGCGCTCGCCGCCGAGTTCCTCAACGGCATCGCGCAGGCAGGCGGCCAACCGGCGCGGCGATTCAAAGAACACGCAGGTGCGCGGCTCGTCGGCCAACGAGGCCAGCCATGTTCGACGAGCCGACTTCTTGCGCGGGGCGAATCCTTCGAAGCAGAACCTTTCTGACGGCAGGCCGGACACGGTCAGCGCGGTCGTCACCGCGGACGGCCCGGGGAGGCACTGCACCGGCAGTCCGGCCTCCACGCAGGCGACGACCAGCCGGTAGCCGGGGTCGCTGATCAAGGGCATTCCGGCGTCACTGACCACTAACACCGCCGCGCCGGCTTTGATCGCGTCGACCAGGGCGGGCACCCGCGCGGTCTCGACCCTGTCGTACAGGCTGACCACCCGACCGGTGATCTCGACGTCGAGCGCCCTGGCCAGGATTCGCACCCGCCGGGTGTCCTCGGCGGCCACCACATCGGCGCGGGCCAGCGCATCGATCAGGCGTGGCGAGGCATCCGATGGCTGGCCCAGGGGGGTCGCGCCCAGCAACAGGCGACCAGAGGTCATGACGGACAGCCTACGATCGACGTGATGACCGCCCCGCCCCGCGAAGCATCCGCCGCCTTGGGAAACCGCGTCGAGCGCGTCGTACCCGTCGTCAGCCCCGGGCCGCTGGTTCCCGTCGCGGACTTCGGGCCAACCGACCAGATTCGCGGCTGGGTCGTGACCGGCGTCATCACGGTGCTGGCAACGGTGACCCGGTTCCTCAACCTGGGCTCGCCCACCGATTCCGGCACACCCATCTTCGACGAGAAGCATTACGCACCCCAGGCGTGGCAGGTGCTGCACAACCACGGGGTGGAAGACAACCCGGGGTTCGGTCTGGTCGTCCACCCCCCGGTCGGCAAGCAACTGATTGCGATCGGCGAGGCGATCTTCGGCTACGACGGGGTGGGCTGGCGGTTCACCGGTGCGCTGCTTGGCGTGGTCATGGTGGCGCTGGTGATGCGGACCGTCCGGCGGATCAGCCGTTCGACCTTGATCGGCGCCATCGCCGGCGTGCTGGTCATCTGCGACGGCGTGAGCTTCGTCGCCGCGCGGACCGCGTTGCTCGACGGCTTACTCAGCTTCTTCATGGTCGCGGCCTTCGGCGCGCTCATCGTCGACCGCGACCAGGTACGGCAACGAATGCATGTCGCGCTCCTGGAGGGCCGCAACGCCGAAACCGTGTGGGGTCCACGGCTGGGCGTGCGCTGGTGGCGCTTCTTGGCGGGGGTCCTCCTCGGATTGGCTTGCGGGACAAAGTGGTCCGGTCTTTACTTCGTGGTGTTCTTCGGTGCGATGTCGTTGGCGTTCGATGTGGCCGCACGGCGCCAGTACCAGGTGACCAGGCCCTGGCTGGGGGCGCTGCGACGTGACTTGATCCCCACCGCATATGCGCTGGTGTTCATCCCGCTTGCGGTCTACCTGGCCAGCTACGCGCCGTGGTTCGCGTCCGAGACTGCGATCGATCGCCATGAGGTCGGTCTGTCGATCGGTCCCCACTCCGTTGTCCCACTCCCAGACGCCATTCGCTCGCTTTGGCACTACACGGCAAAGGCTTTCCAATTCCATGCGGGCCTGACGAATTCCGCCGGCAACTACCACCCGTGGGAATCCAAACCCTGGAGCTGGCCAATGTCGTTGCGGCCGGTGCTGTATGCCATCGACCAGCAGAACGTTGCCGGTTGCGGTGCGCAGTCGTGTGTCAAGGCGGAGATGCTCGTTGGCACTCCGGCCATGTGGTGGCTGTCGGTGCCGGTCTTGATTTACGCCGTGTGGCGAATGCTGGTTCGCCGCGACTGGCGCTACGCCGTCATCTTGGTCGGTTATTGCGCGGGATGGCTGCCCTGGTTCGCCGACATCGACCGGCAGATGTACTTCTTCTACGCGGCGACGATGGCACCGTTCCTGGTCATGGGCATCGCGCTGATCTGCGGCGACATCCTCTACGCGCGCGGTCAAAGCTCCGAACGACGCACTCTGGGACTGATCGCCGTGTCCTGCTACGTCGCCTTGGTGGTGACCAACTTCGCGTGGCTTTTCCCGGTGCTCACCGGCCTACCCATCTCGCAGCAGACCTGGAACATGGAAATCTGGCTGCCCAGCTGGCGGTAAGTGGCGGCAAGCTCGGCACATCGCCGAAAACTAAAGAGGGTCGCGCGCGACCGGACAGGACATGCAGCGTGGACCCCCGCGACCGGTTCCCAATTCGGAGCCCGCGATGGTCAACACCTCGATGCCCGCGTCCTGTAGGCGGGCGTTGGTCTGCACGTTGCGCTCATAGGCAACCACGACACCGGGCGCCAAAGCCAGCGTGTTGTTGCCGTCATCCCACTGCTCGCGTTCGGCGATGACGGGGTCTATCCCGGTGTCGATCACCCGCAGCTTGTCGATCTCCATCGCCTTGGCCGCGGCCTCGAGAAACGGCGCCTCATCGCCGATGGTGACGCCATCGGGCGTGCGCTGGATCATGAAGGCCGAGAGCGTGTCGACGACGTTGGCGTACATCACCACGGTGTCGGTGTCGACCATCGTGCACACCGTGTCCAGGTGCATTTGCGCGCGCCGCTGGGCGATCGGCACCGCGAGCACCGTGTTCGCCAGGTCGTCGTCAAAAAGGCTGCGCGCCAACGCTTCCGCACCGGCCGGGGTGGTCCGCTCACCGACCCCGACCGCGACCACACCGGGGGCGAGCAGCAGCACGTCACCACCCTCGACGGGGGCCGTGCGCGACTCGTAGGCACGCCGCACCCCGGTGAATCGCGGGTGATGGGCATAGATGAGGTCGGTCAACGACGCCTCGCGAACCCGGGCCCGCAGCGCCAGCGTCGGGATCACCACCCGCGGCCCGATCCATATCGACGAGTCACGGGTGAACACCAGGTTCGGCAGTGGTTCGATGACGAAATCCGCCCCATGGTGCATGCGAATCACCAACGACACGTCATTCCGGGTGTCCGGCGGGAGCTCGTTGAACGTCATGCCGGCCATCAGCACCCGCGCCAGCCTGACCGGGTCGAGGCCGCGCAGATAGGCCGAAAGTCGCTGTGCCAACGGCACTCCGAGCCGACGGGCGTCGACTGCGGCGGCGACGCCCTGCATCCGGGCGGCCCCACTATGGCTGAGCGCCTCGGTCAGCAGGTCGGACAACAGCAGCACGTCGACCCCGCGGGACCGCAGCAACTCGGCGAACTGGTCGTGCTCCTCCTGGGCGCGCGCCACCCAGGGCAATCCGTCGAACAGCAGCTGGTCATTGTTGCGTGGATTGAGTCGTCGCAACTCGGCTCCGGGGCGGTGCAGGATGGCGACCCGCAGCGCGCCCACCTCGGAATTGGTGCCCAGCTCAACAACACCCACAGCTAAACCGTAGTCGTTGGGCCGGTCGAAGCCATTTCATCGAACGAATGTGCGATAGACTGGCCGGCGTGGGGATCGCGGTGCAAACCTCGCTGTTCGAGCACACCGAGCGCAGACAGCTCGGTGACGGCGCCTTCATCGAGATCCGCGCCAGCTGGCTGACGGGCGCCGAGGACCTGCTCGATGCCCTGCTGTCGACCGTGCCGTGGCGGACCGAACGCCGCCAAATGTACGACCGGGTGGTCGACGTGCCGCGGCTGGTGAGTTTCCACGACCTGACCGTCGAAGATCCCCCGCATCCGGCGCTGGCACGGTTGCGGCGGCGGCTCAACGACATCTACGCGGGCGAGCTCGGTGAGCCGTTCACCACGGTCGGGTTGTGTTGCTATCGCGACGGCTCCGACAGCGTGGCCTGGCATGGCGACACCATCGGTCGCAGCAGCTCGCAGGACACCATGGTGGCGATCGTCAGCCTCGGCGCCACACGCACTTTCGCAATGAGGCGGCGGGGCGGCGGTCCCTCGTTGCGACTGCCGCAGGCCCACGGCGACCTGCTGGTGATGGGCGGATCATGCCAACGCACCTGGGAGCACGCGGTCCCTAAGACCTCGGCACCCACCGGCCCGCGCGTCAGCATCCAGTTCCGGCCGCGAGACGTGCGCTAGGTCAGCTCCGGACCGCGGCCACCGCCTTGACGAGCAGGTCGCGGGCGCGTTGAGTATCCACCTTGGCAACCGGCTGGTCCGCGACGACGAGCGGATTGGCGATGACAATCACTTGGTAGTCGCCGAACTGAGCGGAATAGTCATAGAGCTCGCCCGTGCGGGCAGCCCCGGCCACCAGCGCTTGCAGTATCCGGTGCACGCCCGTCGTCTGCGCCCCGTCGATGTGCGGCGCATCGATCACCTCGATGCCGCCCCGCACCTGGGCCCCGGAGAATGCGACCTTGGTGCAGTCCTTCCCGGGGTCGTTGAATGGCAGGGCTTTTGACGTCTCCACGGCGATGACGACGAACCGGTTGCCGTTGCCCTCGGCGGAGACGGCGGCCATATTGCCCTGCAAGTCCGGCGGCATTTCCGGTCCCACCGCGACTTTCGCGCAGTTGGCCGGATCGAAAGTCAGCCCATCCGGCAGCTTCCGGGCGGACAGCAGCTTGGGGTCGATCGCCCGTTCGGTGATGTCGGCGACTTTGTACTCGGGTCCGAAGCTCGACTTCACGTCGGCGACCTTGCTGATGTCGGCCTTCGCCGAGGACGTCTCGGTACCCGATGAGCAGCCGGCGAGCACGCACACGGAAGCGGTCGCAAGCAACACCTTCAACATCGTGGCCAATCTACCGAAGGCAGACGGCTCAGCTGCGCAACGTGGACACCGTTTTGACGAGCAGGTCAGCGGCGAACTGCGGCGGCAGTGCTGGGAGTGCCGAACCTGGGTCTGTCGTCAGCGTGGTGAACGCGTAATAGTTGCCCAGGTACGCGGTGAATGTGTATGTCCGCGACTCGATTTCGGTTCCCGACTCGACGGATGACTTTATGTCGGCCACCATGCCGAGGGTTTGTGCGCCGTCGATGTGCGGGGGGTCGGTGAGGCGAACGCCGGCCGTGGTGCGCGCGGCGATCATGGTCCACTGGGCACATGCCGCCACGACGTGGGGGTCCAGGTCCACCGGCCCCGGCAAAGCCACCACCACCGCATCGACGATGCCGCCGGGGCCCGACCCGGAGACGCCCTGCCCGGATTGGTCGCGTCCGTCGCCGGGGTCGGCGAGTCTGGCGCATTGCGGCGGCCTGGCCCTCGCACCCGCTTCAAGACCCCAGATCACCCTCGGTGAGGCCCCGCTGGGAATGCCGGTGCTCACCTCATAGCCGGGCGGCAGCTCGCGAACGACCCGCTTGATGTTGGCGGGGTTGACGGCAGTGCCATAAGCCGAAGGCGGCTTTGTGGGCGTGGCCGACTGCGTGGGCGCGGGCGAATGAGCGCATGCGGTCACCAACAGTGTGAGCACGTAAGGTGCCACCGGGCCAATCCGGAACGGCCGCATGCCCGTTCATATCACGACGGGTGGGCATCAGGCCGCTTGTCGCCAACCCCACACCGGCTGGCATTCTGAGCGCTACCGCGGTCAGCCGACCGCCTCGATCACTTGGCGGGCAACGCGCTTGATCTGATCAACCATGTCACGCGGGAGGTGCAGGTCACGCCGGCGGGGCACATCGATGACGGTGGTGATCACGCCGACGTCTTCGCGCTGCCAGACCGCGCCGTAGTGGTCCATGATCGCGCGCATCGACACGTTGTCGGAAAGCATTCGCGCGGAAAATCTTTTGACTCCGTCAACCTTGGCGGCGATGGCCAGGGCGCCGATCAGGAAGCTCCCGATCCCCCGACCCTGATAGGCGTCGGCGACGGTGAACGCGATCTCCGCGACCGTTGGATCGTTCTCGTCACGAACAAAGCGCGCGTCGGCCACCGGGTCGCTGCCGTCGGTCACCACCCAGACGAAGTGGTCGACGTAGTCGACCTCGGACAGGTACTGCATTAGCGCCGTAGTGGGAGCGCGAGCCGTCATGAACCGCCGATACAGCGTCTCGCTGGAGAATTGGATGTGGCCGTGCACGGTCCGCTCCCTGTCGCCGGGGAGGACAGGGCGCACCATCAGATGGGTGCCGTCGCGAACCCGTATCGGGATCGGAGTGATGAATGCGGCGAGCCGCTGGCGCACCGTGCGCAGCAGCCGCGGCATGACCCCGGGGATGCCCGCCAATTGGGTGAAGGCGTCGCTGTCGCCGATCCAGCCGCCGAGCGGTTCGGCCGCGGTGACCGTCGCGATCCGCGGGATGTCGCGCAGCAGGGCAATCTCTCCGACGATCTCGCCAGGAGACGCCTGTCCGATGGCCACCACACCGTCGCTACCGACACGTTTGATCTCGGCGGAACCCGACGAGATGAGCAGGAACGAAACCGCCTGCTCACCCTGCTGCATCAGCACCTGGCCGGCCGCGGCGCGCAGCGGCTGGAGGCAGGCCGCCAACGGCACCAAGTCCTCGGCGGGGCATCCCTTGAAGATGTCCATCATCGCGAGCTCTTCTGCCCGCGCGCCGGTCAATCCGGCCACTGCGACATACCAGGGGCCGCGGAGTTTCCGCACGGGACGGGAACTCGCGGTGCCCGCACTGCCATGAACCCGCCGCCCTGTTGTCGTCCCATCCGCGACAGGCACCCGTGCCATCTCGCGGTGCGATGCGACTCAGGGTATGGCGTCGGGTGCTGGTGCGGCAAGAACAAGAAGACGCGCGCCCGCGCGCCGACACAGTGTAGGGGCCCATTCTTCTGCTCCGGTTCCGGGTCGTTGTATGTCATTGCCAATGCCGCCGTCACCACAAACGAGGATGTGAGGTTCCGTAGCATGCCGTGTTTGCAACGGCAGAATCAGTGCGGTGTGACCATTTTTGCCGGCACCGCCAGCCGGCGTTTAGCTGAAACGGTGAAAGCATTTGCGAAATCCGCGTTGTGCGGTTTGTGAAGCACAAGGCTGGCCGTCGGGCACTGAATGAGCGAAGTATCCCGAGTTTGGTGTGCGCTGCGTTTTGTGACCGGTGCGGATTCCCGGATTGCAGCGGAGCACGGTAGCTGGTCTGCTCTTGCGAGCCGATGCGGGGCCAGATCGCCCGCAACCCGCCACTGCCGTTGGCCGAGGCCTGGGCTCGTTACTCGTGGATCCTTCGGCAAAGCAGGGCTGCTGCAGTCACCCGCCCGGACTTGCGCCGCGCACACCGAACGGTATCCGGTCGTCGTTTTGGTTTCGAAGACATATTAAACCTGGTCTTGCCGCTCCGATGCTGCTAGAGCAGCCAAGTTTTCCGACTCAAGCAATGCTTACCTACTGCCGTCGTTCATTGCTGGGAGCCATACAGTCGGTAGTCACCGCAATTCCAGTAATTTCGCTGGGGTAATTATTCTGGCGACGGACTCAACCGGGCTCCTAGACGGCCACCGAAATGCTGGAACGGAACTAATGCATCACCGTTCGGCGGCACCCACGGATTGGTGACCCAATCTCATTCGGCTTTAGTTTCTCGGCCTAGCCGAATATTACCGGACAGTAAGAGATTCTATGGCGCTTGCCACATTGACGCACCGCCTCTTTTCGGCTATAGCTAAACGGCGTTTTGGAGGTATGCTCCTTGCGATTAGTAATACGCTGACTCTCGGTCCGCTTGGCGTTTGCACTCCTTGAGTCTGGGTATTGACGCTGTGAAGGGTCGGAGAACGGATTTTAGCAGGCAGATATGTACTCGAAGTATAATGATTTAATAAAACCCATCCCGTAAGTACTAAAGGCGCGGGAATAACAAACTCGAAGTCTACGCCCCCCCAAACCAAGGATGCCAATGACCGTTATATTACAGGATGCCACAAGCGTAGACGAATTCCGTCTCCGGGACGGCCTCAGCTGGCGTGATCCGGACATCGACTGCACATTGGTGGTTTCACAGCCGTCGGCCGACCCTGACTTGTGGGCCGAGTACTCAACCGGCGCGCATCGCAGCTATCGCAAGCATGGTGTGGAGTGTGCTCTCGACCTCGACGCGTTGCGCAACGGTGCTGACACCATCATGTTCTTCGCGGTGCTCGACGACGCCGGACAGATGGTGGCCGGCGTCCGAGCCAAGGGACCGCTGCGGTCGGCCGACGACTCGCACGCGGTCGTCGAATGGGCGGGGCAACCCGGCGAACAGGCTGTCCGCAATATGATCAACGACCGGGTGCCGTTCGGCGTCCTGGAGATGAAGTCGGCATGGGCAACCGACGATCCGGATCGGAGTCCTGGCCTCACCAGCGCCGTGGCTCGCAGCGCTTTCCACATGATGGCTCTACTCGACGTTCAATTTTGCATGGCTACAGCCGCGGCCTACGCACTGAACCGGTGGCGCTCGTCTGGAGGGGTGGTGGCAGGTATTCCCGCGACGCCCTACCCCGATAAACGCTACCAAACCAAGATGATGTGGTGGAACCGACGCGATTTCGTGAATCATGCAGAACCAGAACAGGTTGCCAAAATACTCATGGAAACAAAGCAGCTGACTCAAGACTTTTACAGCCAGTATGAGACGGAAGCTCTTGTTTTCGGTGGGGCGTGATAGTGCGTACCATCACGCCAGTCGAGCGGATGCTGGCTATCCGATCGGCGCGTGCCCAGACTCTCAACGCCGAGCAGTGTGATTCAGCCGCGCATCATCGAAGCGGCTCCAGCCTAGCGCGAGCGGAGGTCCTCCCCGGGGACTTGCCGGTCCCGCGGTTGTTCGATGCAAACGAATCGTCACGTGGCCAATCTCCCGCGGTGGAGAAGTCCATCGGTACGACGCGCCCAGCGAGCATCGAATCCATTGCAGCGCTATCCACCGGACGGGACAGCAGAAAGCCCTGCGCGCGATGGCATCCCAAATCAAGCAGTGCCCTGGCCGCGCTTACGGTCTCGACGCGAACGGCACATGTGCGACTCGCCGCGACTTAATGATCGATTTGATGTGGTGGGCCGCGTCTGAAGATGCCGGGCCGCCAAGGCAACCACTGTAGGCTCGACGCTGTGTCCGTCAGGGAATCCATTCGTGGCGTAGCCGCGCTGCCGTTGGCCCCGAAAAACCCGCTGCCATATCGCGAACGTTTGAAGGCTGTGAGGGATTTTCATACTGGGGTCGACAAGCTTCGCGATGCTGGTGGGCCGGTTACCCGAGTGATCCTGGGACCTAAGTGGCTGATGCCGCAGATCGTTATCGCGACTTCACCGCAAGGTATTCGCGACATTGTCAGCGTTAGAGATGGTTCTGTCGATAAGACGAGCACGGTCGCGACCGAGCTTCGCCGACTGCTCGGCGGCAATCTGTTCGTCTTGCCGCACGCCGAGTGGCTACCGCGTCGCCGCACACTGCAGCCGGTATTCACCCGGCAGCGTGTCCGGCAGTTCGGCGGGCACATGGCCGAGGCGGCGGAGATGGTATGTGCCACCTGGCGCGACGACACAGTAATCGATCTGGATGCGCAGTGCCGCACCCTTACGTTGCGGGCGTTGGGTCGCTCGGTGTTGGGTTTAGACCTCGATGAGCGGGCCGATGCGGTCGCCGAGCCGTTGCGTGTCGCGACGAGTTACGCCGTCACGCGGGCGCTGCGGCCGCTGCGCGCACCAGAGTGGATGCCCACGCCGGCGCGACGGCGTGCGCGTGCGGCGGCTGCGACGATTCGCGCGCTTGCAGATGAGATTCTGGAAGCCTGTCGTATCGACCCAGCCCGGGACGCGCCGCTGGTGCAAGCGTTGATCGCCGCGACCGACCCTGAAACCGGGCAGTCGTTGTCGGACACGGCTATCCGCGACGAAATGATCATCTTCTTGTTCGCGGGTCACGACACAACGGCGACGACTCTGACCTATGCGTTGTGGGCATTGGGTCGCCATCCTGATTTGCAAGAGCGCGCCGCGGCGGAAGTCGCTGAACTCGGCGATCGTCAACTCACTCCCGATGATGTTCCACGTCTGGGCTTTACGGTTCAGGTGCTTCAGGAGGCGCTGCGGCTCTGCCCGCCGGGGCCGACGGGCACACGGATGGCGACGCGCGACGTTGAAGTTGCCGGCTTCCGCGTTGAAGCCGGCACGATGCTGGCGTTCGGAAGAATGGCGGTACAACGCGATCCGCGCCTATGGGACGATCCGTTGAAGTTCGACCCGGACCGATTCAGTCCAGAGCGTTCTGATGGTGGCGACCGTTGGCAGTACATTCCGTTCGGCGGCGGGCCTCGCTCATGTATCGGGGATCATTTTGCCATGCTGGAAGCCGCACTCGCGTTGGCGACCATTGTTCGAAGAGTCGAAATCCATTCTCTGGAAGATGATTTCCCGCTCGCCGTGCCGTTCACGATGGTCGCGGCGGCTCCGATTTGGGCCCGCGTACGGCGCCGCTGACTTTTCCGGTCAGCCAAGCCGGACTCGGTCAAGGCTGCGGCGGCTCTTCACTGATGGCGGTGGCCCGACCGCGAACCGTAAAACCAGCACGATGGATTCTTCGCTCGGGACGTCAGTCAGACGCCGGAAATCGCTCTGCAATTGTGTTAACTGGTCGGCGAAAGCGGTTGACAACTGGTCGATTTCGGCTCGGTTCTGGGCGTACAAGAAGACCGGTGAGACAGGCTGGACTGACAGCCCTCGCTGCTGGGCGATGATCCAGACAAGCTCGACGGCCGAGCCTCCCTTCGCGTAGTCGCGAAGCGCCTGCCCGGGCACGCTGATAACAGCCAGCGCAGAACTGGCTAGTATGCGGTCGCGGGTATCCTCGCCCAGGGCGCTGCCGGCATTCCACTCGGCCAGGTGGGCCATGACGTCTGGGCGGCGGAGGATGTCGAGCACCGCGAGCTCGCCAGCATCGAGTTCCAGGCTGAGCACGTCAATCCCGGTGTCGGGGTTGGGATCCCCGGGCCAGCGGAGTTCCGAGACCATGTCCTGGTGCAGGTGCGCCGTCAAGTAGCGGGTGCGATCGGATGCGGCCAGAATCGTCGCCGCGCGCGCAATGTCGTCTCTATCGGTGAGCAGGCGTAGCAGCGCGCCCTCCCGTTGGGCTGCGGCGGTGAGTGCGTCGATGGTGGCGGTGTCGATCGGTTCGGGGCTGCCGTGATGGCGGCTGGTTTCGCGGGCGAGCATCGGTTGATAGAGGCCGGCGAGGTTGGGGTCGGCGCCATCGGTCAATTTCAGGACGGCGCGCAGCGGCGATCCGTCAGCGCGATCGGTAAGGGTGACGGGTCCGAGAGCGTGGTGGGCGGCAGCGGCGATCCGCGCGTTCAACACGGCGGCGCCGAACGCGACGGCGCTGCCGCGGAATCCGACGTCCATCGTTGAAGTGTGTTGGACGTCAAGCTCGATGGTGATGTCGGTGGGTGCGGCTTGGACGCACCAGGGCTGTACGTTTCCACCCGATGGGGCGCGGATCGCGGCAGCCGCGACCACACCGGGTATTCCGGGTAGTGCCGGCGTTTCATGACGCTCTTGCGGGGCGAGGCGATCCTGGGCCATAGCGGGTTCACTGAGCTGGTTGAGCGCCCGGCCGATATCGATGCGGACTCGGCCCGAGCGCAGTTCTTCACCCAGCCCGATTCTGCGTACGGCCTCGGCAAGCACCGACGCACCCAACACCACATCCGAGGCCAGTTGCGGCCAGGTCGACAACGAGCGGTCAATCTCTATCAGTGACGCGGCGGCACGTGGCGACAACCGTTCGGCCTCAAGGTGACGCAGGACGTGTCGAACTTTTTCACGGCTGCTCATGCCCGGAAGCAACCCGAGATCCAGCTCGCCCAGCAGACCGTGCAGAATCGGGCGCTGAGGCTCGTGATCGAAGCGTTCCACGTCGACTAGTCCGCGATCGCTGGTAGCCATCAACACCGGGATCCCGCGCGCCCGGGCGGCCACCCGAAGCGCGGCCTTGATATCAAGCGCGTCGCACTCCTCCACGACGATGTCCAACCCATCAACGAACTCATCTACGGTGCCTAACGTAAGCCCGGCATCGAAAACGTCGACCGGTAGATAAGGATCAAGCTCGGCGACCCTACGAGCGGCCACATGGGCCTTGTTGAGGCCAAGGTCGAACACGCTGGCCGGCACCCGATTCAAATTCGAGAGTTCCAGACGATCGAAGTCGGCCAGGCGAAGGAGGCCACACAGTCCCTGGGCGGCCAGGGTGTGCGCGATGACATGCCCGACGCTCAGGCCGGCGACGCCGATGCGCAGTGCACCAAGCTTGTCCTGCTCGGGCGGGGTGATGTTGTTGCGATTGCGGTCCAGGCGCACCGCGCGAAACCCGCGCGGGCCCAGTACCGCCACAACCGTTCGTCGCCATGGGTAATAGGCCCAACGGCCCGGTTCTGCGACCAGCTCATCATCGGGTCGGGGGCGAAGGCTGCGCAAACCGGCCTGTTGTGCCTCGCGGTGATCAATGAACTCCACCCTGGGATCTGCTTGAAGCCGCTGCAATGCAGAACTGTCGGCAGGCTTATCGGGGTCGAGAATTTGCGCTCTGTAGGCGTTTGCGTCGGGCTCGTGCATCTTGCTCTGATGTATAGCATCACGGGGCTAAAAGCATCCCACTGCGGGCCGATCCCGGAGCCAGACTTCGTCGAAAGCACCGACGGCCGGATCGAACAGTGCCGATGGTTGGAGCTAGCTACTAAGACCTGAAAAAGGGTCGCCGGGATGGTGGCGATCGGTGGTGCCGGCTGGTTGAGATTGCCGGGTCGGTTGTGGTGTTGGTTTCATGCGGCCAGGACACTGATTTTGACGAGGTT
>NZ_JBKQOI010000166.1:0-38161 GCF_052145595.1 Mycobacterium sp.
ACATGTTGATCACGAATGATTTCCTTCCTTCGTTCACTTCTCACAGCAGGCCTGACCGCAGGACATCGCCGGCCAACCCGGCCACCACCGGAGCAATGCCCAGGCACACAAACGCCGGCAGGAAGCACAAACCGAGCGGCCCGGCGATGAGGACCCCGGCCCGCTCGGCCGCCGCGGCGGCTGTGTGTGTTGCGTCGTGACGACACTGGTCGGCCAATTCGGCAATGCCGCCGGCCAGCGCCGCGCCCGAGGACGCCGAACGGCGTGCCAGTCGCAGCAGCGCGTCGGTCTGCGCGTCGACCGGGCCGGCGGGCGGATTCGGCGAAATCGACCAAGCGACAGAGGGATCGGCGCCTAGCGCCAGCAGGTCGGCGGCGCGACGCAGCACCCCGGCCAGCTTCGGTGGTGCGGACGGGGCGGCCGCGGTCGCCGCGGTCGACACGGCCATGCCGGCTTCCAGACACACGGCCAGCACGTCGAGACTGGATGCGACCGCCAGCGGGTCGGGGCCAAGTGCCGGCCCTTGAAGCAGCCCCCGCCGCAGCCGATGCGCACGGGCCGGTGTCCCGGCACGCGTCCGCACCATCGACGGGCCGGGCCCGATCCACAGTGCCACGGCCAGCAGCACCGCCGCTGTGTTCATGACCCGATCCGATCGGTGATGTGGTCGCACCACAGCAGCCCGCCGCACGCCAGCGTCGATCCGACGACAAACAGCCATCCGCCCGCGTGCCCGCTCAGCAGGAAACTCAGTGGTCGGGCCCCGATCAGTTGACCCAGCAGCACGCCGAGCACCGGCAGGCCCGCCAGTATCGCAGCCGTGGCGCGCGCTCCGGCCATGCCCGACGACATCCTAGCCGAAAACCGTTGCCGCTCAGTGATGTCGCGTTGCGCGGACCGCATCAGGGTGGCTATCGCCAGGCCGTGGTCACTAGCCAGCTGCCAGCACACCGCGAGTCGATCCCAATGCGCGGGCAGGGCCGACGATCGTGCAGCGGCGCGCAGCCCGGCCGCGACGTCGGCACCCAATCTGGCCCGCGCCGCGACGGCACGTAATGACTCAGCGACCGCGCCAACGGTTTCGTCGGCGGCGACGCAGAACGCGCGGACCGGATGCGAGCCCACTCGCAACTCGCCGACCAGCACATCGAGGGCGGTTTCCAGAGTCCGCCCCTCGTCCACGGCGTTCCGGATGCGACGGCGGCGGCGGTAACGCAGGCTCGCTGTTGCGGCCACGACCGCGATGGCCAGAACCGTCGTCAGCGGCAGCAACACGGCCGCAGCAGCGATGACGCACGCGGTGAGCCAGCCGGCCGCCCCAACCGGCGGGAACCGCCGACGGGCTCGCGCAGGTGGCATGAGCCGGCGCCGCGGCGACGACGGAAACACCACCAGCGCAAGCGATAACAGTAGGGCGCCAACCGCGAGGCCGTTCATGCCGGCATCCGGCTGCGCAGCAAGCGATGCAGCTCGCCCGCGTCGTCGGTCATCCCGCGGTCCGCATGCCACACGGTGACCGCCCTGACCTGCCCTTCGGTTTGGCGCAGCAAAGCGATCTCGGAAAGCCGACGCCGACCGGCCCGGTCCCGCGCGACATGCAGAAGCAGTTGGACCGCCGCGGCGAGTTGACTGTGCAGTGCCGCCCGATCGAGACCGCCGAGCGCGCCCAACGCCTCGAGTCGGGCGGGAACCTCGCCCGGATTGTTGGCATGCACCGTGCCCGCGCCGCCGTCATGGCCGGTGTTCAGTGCCGCCAGCAGATCGACCACTTCGGCGCCCCTGACCTCGCCGACCACGATGCGGTCGGGCCGCATTCGCAAGGCCTGCCGGACGAGTTGGCGCACCGGGATCTCGCCGACGCCTTCGATGTTGGGGCAGCGCGCGACCAGCTTGACCAGATGCGGGTGCCGGGGCGCCAGCTCGGCGGCGTCCTCGACGCACACGATCCGTTCCGTGGGCGGTACGGCGCCCAGCATCGCGGCCAACAAGGTCGTTTTCCCGGCCCCGGTTCCCCCACACACCAGGAAGGCCAACCGAGCGGCAATGATGTCGGAAACCAGTGCGGCGGCCTCGGAATCGATCGCGCCGGCGGCGGTCAGGGCCGCCAAATCCTGAGTGGCCGGCCGCAATACCCGCAGCGACAAGCAGGTGCCCCCGGTCGCCACGGGCGGCAACACCGCGTGTAAGCGCACCGCGAAGCCTCCGGCACCAATGCCGGTCAGCTGGCCGTCTACCCAAGGTTGCGCGTCGTCGAGACGCCGGCCGGCGGCCAACGCCAGCCGCTGCGCCAGCCGACGCACCGCCGCCTCGTCGGGAAAGCGAATCCGGCTGCGCCGCAACCCGCTTCCGTCGTCAACCCACACCGCATCGGGCGCGGTGACCAGGACGTCGGTAGTGCCGTCCCCACATAGCAACGGTTCGAGGATGCCGCCTCCGGTCAGTTCGGTCTGTAGCACCCGGAGGTTGGCAAGGACCTCGGTATCACCGAGCATCCCGCCGGACTCCGCCCGGATCGCGGCGGCCACCACGCTGGGCCGCAGCGGGGCGGATTCGGATGCCAGCCGCTCGCGGACGCGTTCGATCAATGGGCCGCTCACGCCGCCCTGCCGTTCTGACCGGCACGCGGCAGGACGGCAAGCACCTGACGAGCCGCCGCCGCGAGCGCGGATCGCCGCCCTGGCCGTAGCCCACCGCGTTCCAGCTGTTCGGCGAGTTGGGGCTGGGCCCTCATGGACGCCAGCAATGGCAGGCCGGTGCTTTCGGCGACCTCGGCTGCCCGCAATCCTCCCGGCGAGGGACCCCGCACGACCAACCCGAGGTTGGGATTGATCGCGGCCAGCACCGGACCCATGGC
Organism: Mycobacterium sp.; assembly: GCF_052145595.1. Taxonomy (GTDB): domain Bacteria; phylum Actinomycetota; class Actinomycetes; order Mycobacteriales; family Mycobacteriaceae; genus Mycobacterium. Next base: position 2,855 of record NZ_JBKQOI010000166.1, read on the forward strand.
GGCGGTTGCCGCGCACGCCCGCACGGCGCAGGGGCTGACCACGACGACGAGATCTGCGGCATCCAGCGCGGCTTGGGTCGCATCGGTGAGACGACGGGGAAGATCGCATACCACCACGACTCCCCCGCGGCGCCCCGCATCGACAACGGCGTCCACGGGCGCGCCGCCCAACTCGTATCCGCGCCGTGTGCCGGACAGCAAGCTGATTCCGCGGTGTCGCGGCAGCGCTTCGCGCACGGCCGGCCAGTTGAGCCGTCCGGCCTGTAACGCCAAGTCGGGCCAGCGCAGGCCCGGCGTGGCTTCGCCGCCCAACAACAGATCGATTCCGCCGCCCCACGGGTCGAGGTCCACCAGAAGCGCGTCGGTGGCGGCCTGCGCCAGGGCGACCGCGAGCAAGGAGGCGCCGGCCCCGCCGCAGCCTCCGATGACTGCGACGACGTCACCGCGCGGCAGGTCTTCGCGCGCGGATTCACCGGCTTCGGCGAGTTCGCGGATCAATTCGCCCGCTTGCTCGGGCAGCCGCAGTACATGTCGGGCACCGACCGCGACGGCCGCCGCCCACGTCGCCGTCAGGGGTTCGGCGACGGTCAGCACGCTGACGTAAGGGCGCCGCGGCAGCCCCGCCCGCCCACACCGATCCGCTGCCGCCTCGTCCAGGATCACGGCCGCGGCCGCGGTCCAGGTCTTGCGACTCACGGACGCGCCACCGGCATAAACCACCCGAACACCCACCGCCGCGGCCACGCGGTCCAACTCGTCGCGCAATTCCGAATCCGTCAACACCGCCAACACGCCCGCGGAACCCGTTGCAGAGGTGTGCGCGGTGCCGGTCACTCACTTACCCTGAGCGGCCGGGGCGTTGGGACACCAGTCCCAAAGGCGGATTTGTGGATAGAGACGCGGGTGTGCACAAGCGCGTCGACGCGCGGTCACCCAGCGTACGGATCTCGCGATCCCCGCAACGCGCAGGCAGCAGAGCTAAGCACCCTGCCGCCGAGAAATTACTTACCCCAGAAAAGGGACGACCCCCGCCAGGGGGGGAGGAGGCGAGGGTCGTCGTGCATCAGCCCCGGGGGGTCGGGCTGATACACCCTCGGCTCAGGCCGAGTAATGCTTACTATACACATGACAGTCCGCATTAACGCAAGTAGCTCTTCGATCGAAAAAACACGTTGAGCCGCAACGATACCGCCGGTCCCACACGTTGCATCCGTGCTCAGCCGCGGTTTTGGGCGCAACGGCGCAGCACCCTTGCACCGCCGACCTATGCTGGGTCCGTGACCGTCTTCGACCCGGCCGCGCCGCAGCAAACCTCACCGGAAACAACCGCAACCCCCCCTCCCCACACCCGCACCGCCGCCTTTTTCGACCTGGACAAGACGATCATCGCCAAGTCCAGCACGCTGGCGTTCAGCAAACCGTTCTTCGATCAGGGACTGCTCAACCGCCGGGCGGTGCTCAAGTCCAGCTACGCCCAGTTCATCTTCCTGCTCTCCGGTGCCGATCATGACCAGATGGATCGGATGCGCACCCACATGACCAACATGTGCACCGGCTGGGACGTTGCCCAGGTTAAGTCGATCGTCAACGAAACACTGCACGACATCGTTACTCCACTGGTCTTCGCCGAGGCCGCGGACCTGATCGCCGCCCACAAGCTGTGCGGCCGCGACGTCGTGGTGGTGTCGGCGTCCGGGGAAGAGATCGTCGGGCCGATCGCCCGCGCGCTCGGCGCGACCCACGCAATGGCGACCCGGATGGTCGTCGAGGACGGCAGGTACACCGGCGACGTGGCGTTCTACTGCTACGGCGAGGGCAAGGTCCAGGCGATCCGCGAATTGGCCGCCCGCGAGGGCTACCCGCTGGAATATTGCTATGCCTACTCCGACTCGATCACCGACCTACCGATGCTCGAGGCCGTCGGCCATCCCAGTGTGGTCAATCCCGACCGCGGCTTGCGCAAGGAAGCCACCGAGCGCGGTTGGCCCGTGTTGGTGTTCTCCCGGCCGGTGTCGCTGCGCGACCGCATTCCGGCGCCCTCGGGTGCCGCGATCGCGACGACCGCCGCGGTGGGAATCAGTGCACTGGCTGCCGGCGCGGTTACCTACTCGTTGCTGCGCCGCTTCGCCTTGTAGCCCGGGCCTGCCCCGACGACTCGGACGCGTGCCGGAGCCAAATCCCACTGACAGCAAACGTGTTAGGCGCGCAATCAACCGCGGGTTCGCAACATTCGCAGAATTGGGCCTTGCTGTGCTAAGGGTCTAGTAGTACAAAGGAACCACGGAAGCTCGGTGAGGCCTAGGTCGATCCGGAAGAGAAGGGTCGATCTCCCGATCCGGGCGCCCAGCACGGTTCCCGGCACCCACGCGGAGTCATAGCCACGATAATGGCAGAAGTGTTGCGGGCCTGCGTAATTGCGAAAAGTGGAAGGTGTCGGCGGCCCTTTGGGTAGGGTCGCAACCGGATGCGTCGCAAGATCGCCGAGGCCACCCACGCAGCCCAAAATGCACGCTTGGTAACCGAGTTCCGTGTTGGCGGGCGGCGGACCGAATAGTTCGGGACGCCGCCCGCTTTACATTTGTGGAACGAATTCCTCGGCACCGTTTCTGAGGTCCGGCGGCAACCGATTCGCCTATCGACTCGGTAGCGATTCGGCGATCGACAAAGCCTCCTGTGCACCGGCCTGGATAGCCCGGCAACACAGCACCAGCCAGGCTCCCACACCGTCGCGCGTGCCATCCGCGAATGCGCCTGCGGCGTCGCGATACTCCGCTGGTTGACGCATCCAACTCACCTCGGGCACGCCCAACCCGTGCGGATCCAGCCCGCTGGCGATGGTCACCAACCGTGAGACCGCGCGGGCCACCACGCCGTCCGCACTGCCAAAGGGCTTAAGCGTCAACAGTTCTCCGTGTGCTACCGCGGCCACCACCGGCGCCGGCGCTCGGGTGCGACCGGTCACCAACTCCGCCAACAGCTCCAGCCGGGGCCCCACCCCGGGGTCGGTTTTCGGGCGGCCCAGCCGATCCTCATCGACCTGATCAGCCGCCGCCAGCATGTGTAGGCGCGCCAGTGCCTGCAACGGCGCTCGCTGCCATATCGCGATCAATGGCCCCGTGCCGCCTTCGAGTTCCCGGGCCACCCGCAGCGCACCGCCGAACACCGGGTCGCTGACTTGGGCGGCCTCCGCCAGGTCGTCCAGCCGGACGGGACCGCCATCGAGGACCGACGAGGCGCGTGCCGCCCGCAACGCCGCTTCGGCCGCGGTCACCGGCCAGCCCCGCAGGTTGGCCCGGTGGCGGTGGGCCCGGCCCAGCGCATCCCGGGCCCGGTCGCTGGCCTCGGCGACGCCGGGGAGCTCCATCAGCGGGGCCAGCGGGTCAGCCGTCACGAGTAGCCAACCTATCGGGGACGCTCCGATGGGCGCGGAATGGCCTCGAGCAATTGGCGCGTGTACTCGTGGCTGGGCCGCGTGAACAATTCCTCGGTGGGCGCCTGCTCAACCACCCGGCCGGCGCGCATCACGAGAACATCGTCGGCGATCTGCCGGATCACCGCCAGGTCGTGGCTGATGAACAAGTAGGTCAGGCCCAGTTGCGACTGGAGATCGGCCAGCAGGTCCAGAATCTGCGCCTGCACCAAAACGTCGAGCGCGGAGACCGCTTCGTCGCACACCAGCACGTCGGGCCGCAGCGACAGCGCCCGGGCGATCGCGACTCGTTGCCGCTGGCCACCCGACAGCTCCCGGGGCAGCCGGTCCAGGACCGACGACGGGAGGGCCACCTGGTCGAGGAGCTCGCGCACCGCTTGCTCGCGCCGACGGCGGTCACCGATCCGGTGGATTCGCAACGGCTCCTCGATGGCACGAAACACCGAGTACATGGGATCCAAACTGCTGTATGGGTTCTGGAACACCGGCTGCACTCGCCGGCGGAAAGCCAGCGCCGCATCGCGGTCCAACGTGTCATCGATCCGGGTGCCGTCGAAAACAACTCTGCCCGAAGTGGGTTGCAACAGACCAAGCACGATCCGCGCCAAGGTGGATTTCCCCGAACCCGACTCTCCCGCGATCGCCAGCGTGCCCGCCCGGCGCAGCCGAAACGACACAGCGTCGACGGCACAGAACTCCGTGCGCCGCCACGGCGCCCCACGCGATTCCCGGTAGACCTTGGTCAGCTCCGAGGCGACAAGGATGTCCTCGGCGGGTTCGTTCGCGGGCCCGGACCTGGCTCGGCTCCTGACCGTCAGCGACGGAGCAGCGGCCACCAAGCGTCGGGTGTACTCGTGTTGCGGATCCCGTAGGATTGACGGCGCCGCACCGGATTCCACCGCAACTCCGCGATGGACAACCACGACGGACTCGGCTCGTTCGGCGGCCAGCGCGAGGTCGTGGGTGATCAGCAGCAGGGCGGTACCCAGTTCGTCGGTGAGGTCCTGCAAATGGTCGAGCACTTGCCGCTGCACGGTGACGTCGAGCGCAGACGTCGGTTCATCGGCGATGAGCAGCTGCGGCCGCCCCGCCAAACCGATGGCGATCAGCGCACGTTGACACATGCCGCCGGACAGCTGATGCGGGTAGCGACCGACTTGCTTCACCGGATCGGGCATACCGGCCTCGGCGAGTAGCTGTACCGCACGCCGCCGCGCTTCGCGGCCATCGGTGTTCGCCCGCAACGCTTCCCGGATCTGGAAGCCGACCTTCCAGACCGGGTTGAGGTTGGTCATCGGATCTTGGGGCACGTAGCCGATGCAACGTCCCCTGATCGACCGCAGCAGCCGGCGGTCGGCTTTGCGATCGAACGACGTGATGTCGCGCCCGTCGAAAACGATGCGCCCCGCGGTGATTCGTCCTCCGGTCGGAAGCAGCCCGAGAATAGCGGCGGCCGTGGTGGATTTGCCCGATCCCGATTCGCCCACCACCGCGACGGTCTGACCGCGCTGCACTGCCAGATCCACGCCGCAGACTGCGGGGGCGTCGGTGCCGAACCTGACTTCCAGGCCCGTGACCGACAGCAGCGGCTCCGTCCCGGTGCTCACGCGCGCCACGCTCGCGACGCCGGATCCAGGGCGTCACGCAAGGCGTCACCCATCATCATGAAGGCCAGCACCGTAATCGCCAGCGCGCCGGCCGGATAGAAAAGTATGGGCGAGCCCGACCGCAGCCGGCTCTGCGCGAGGTTGATGTCGCCGCCCCAGGACACCACCGATGTCGGCAGTCCGACGCCGAGGTAGGACAGCGAGGCCTCGGTGACGATGAACACGCCGAGGGCGATCGTGGCCATCGCGAAAACCGGACCCAAAGCGTTGGGCAGCGCGTGCCGCAGCAGAATCTGAATGTCGCGCAACCCCAATGCTTTCGCCGCAAGCACATAATCGCTGGCCCGCACCTCCATCACCGCGCCGCGGGCGATCCTGGCCACCTGGGGCCAGCCGAACAGGGCCAGGATGGCGATCACCGTCCACACCGTGCGGTGGTGCAGCACCTGCATGAGCACGATGGCGGCCAACAGCAACGGCAACGCGAAGAACACATCGGTGATGCGCGAGACCACCCCGTCAATCCAGCCCCCGTAGAAGCCGGCGAGCGCGCCGAGCGCCCCGCCGACGACGAAGACGAGCAGGGTGGCCCCCAGCCCCACGGTGACCGAGGCCCGCGCACCGTAGACGGTGCGCGCGTAGATGTCGTGGCCCTGCAAGTCGGTGCCGAACCAGTGCGCGGCCGACGGTCCGAGCAGACTCTGGCCGGGATCGGCATAGGTGGGATCGCTTCCGGTGAACAACGCCGGAAACGCGGCGACGACAAGGATGAACAGAATCAGCACCGCGGCGACGACGAACTTCGGGCGCCGGCGCAGCTTGCGCCATGTGTCCCGCCAAAAGCCCTGGCGGCCCGGGATGCGCTCAGCCATATCGGATCCGGGGATCAAGAGCGGCGTACAGCAAGTCCACCACCAGGTTGGTGATCAGATAGATCAGCACCAGCACCGTCACTATCGACACCACCGTCGGCGCCTCCTGCCTGGTGACAGCTTGGTACAGCACACCGCCAACGCCGTGGATGTTGAAGATGCCCTCGGTCACGATGGCTCCGCCCATCAGCGACCCCAGGTCGGCGCCGAGGAAAGTCACTACCGGGATCAGCGAGTTGCGCAGGACGTGCACCGTCACCACCCGCGGTCGCGAAAGCCCTTTGGCCGTCGCGGTGCGGACATAGTCGGCGTGGGCGTTGGCGGCCACCGCGGACCGGGTCAGTCGCACCACATATGCGAATGACACGGAACCCAAAACGATTCCGGGCAGCAGCAGCCGCGCGAACGTCGCCCTCTCGCCGACCGTGACGGGCGTGATTCCCAGCCAGACGCCGAACAGGAATTGCGCCAGAAAGCCAAGGACGAATATGGGAATCGCGATGATGACAAGGCCGGTGATCAGCACCGTGGAATCAAAGATTCCGCCCTGACGGAGGCCGGCGATGACGCCGAATCCAATCCCCAGCACCGCTTCCACCGCCACCGCGATCAGCGCCAGCCTGATGGTAACCGGAAAGGCATGAGCCAGAACGGCACTGACCGGCAGCCCCGAGTAGGAGCGCCCTAAATCGCCATGCAGAATGCCATTCAGGTAGCGCAGGTACTGCACCAAGAAAGGATCGTCGAGGTGGTAGCGGGCACGCAGCGCCGCGGCCACGGCGGGGGTCAGCGGCCGGTCCCCCGCCATCGCGGCCACCGGGTCACCGGGCAGCAGGAAGACCATCCCGTAGATCAGCAGCGTGGCACCGAGAAAGACCGGCACGATGAGGGCGATTCGACGCGCGATGTACCAGCCCATCTCAGCCCTTCACGATGCTCTCGTAGTCGGGCAGACCGTTCCAAGTGACGATGACGTTTTTGACCTCCGGCGACCACCCCACCACGCTGATGTTGTCCCACAGCGGAACAACGGGCATGTCGTGCATCAGGATTCGCTGTGCGGCGTCGGCCAGGGCGTCCGACTGTTGCAGAGTGGGCGCGGCCTCGGCGGCCGCCATCGCCGCGTCGAACTCTCCGTTGGAGTAGCCGACATCGTTGGAACCCGCCCCGGTGGCAAACAGGGGGGCGAGAAACTCGATCATGGACGGGTAGTCACCCTGCCATGCGGCGCGAAACGCGGTGGTGATGGTGTGGTTGGTGATTTGGGTGCGCAATCCGGCGAAGGTGGGCTGCGGCGCGCCAACCGCGTCAATACCCAGAACGTTTTTGACGCTGTTGGCCACCGCGTCCACCCATTCCTGATTTCCGGCGTCGGCGTTGTAGGCGATTGCGTACTGGCCGCTCCACTCCGAGATCGCGTTGGCTTGGGCCCAGAGTTGCCGCGCCCGACCGGGATCGAAGTTCAACACGTCGTTGCCCGGTAAGTCCGGATCGAAACCCGGCAACGACCGGGCGGTGAAATCGCGTGATGGACTGCGGGTGCCCATGAAGATCTGCTTACAGATTTGCGGACGGTTGACGGCGGCCGACAGCGCAAGCCGGCGCAGGCGGCCTTCCTCGCCGCCGAAATGCGGCAGCCGCAGCGGGGTATCGAGACTATGTTTGACCGCCACCGGGCCGCTGGTGACGTTGTCGCCCAGGTCACGCTTGTAGATCGGCAGCGCGCTCGGCGGAATCGTGTCCAGGACATCGAGGTTCCCCGAAAGCAGGTCGGCGTAGGCGGTATCCAGATTTGCGTAGAACTCGAACCTCAGTCCTTTGTTGTGGGGCTTGCGGTTGCCCCGATAGTCGGGGTTGGGCCTCACGTCGACCTTGACGTTGTGTTCCCAGGCCGGCCCGTCCGGACCGTCGGCGAGCTTGTACGGCCCGTTGCCGATCGGGTTGCGGCCAAACGCCCCCATGTCGCGGAATGCGACGCTCGGCAGCGGATAGAAAGCGCTATGGCCCAATCGCAATACGAAGTCGATGGTCGGTGCCTTTAGTCGCACGGTGAACTCGAGATCGTTGACGACCTGCAGACCGGACATGGTGGTTCGCCCGGTTTTGGGAGCCGGCTTTCCGTCACTTGTCGTGCCCGATACCTCGTCGAAGCCGTCGATCGGGCTGAAAAAGCTCTGCTGCAGTTGGCCATTGGTGCTCAAGGCGCCGTAATTCCACGCGTCGACGAAAGAGTTGGAGGTCACCGGCGACCCGTCGGTGAACTTCCAGCCCGGCTTGAGGACGACGCGGTAGTTGACGTTGTCGGTGGTCTCGATCGACTGGGCAACCTCGTCCGAGGGTTGTCCGGCGGCGTCATAGGACACGAGGCCGGCGAAGAGCCGATCGATGATCCGCCCGCCGTTGCTGTCGTTGGTGCTGGTCGGGATCAGCGGATACGGCGGTTCTCCGCCGTTGACCAGCACGAGATCGGGGCTCAAGACCCCGCCGCCGCAGCCGGCCAGCGCCCCGGCCGCCAGTATTCCGGCGGCAAGGACGGCCAGCGCAGCCCGCATCCCATGCATGCCAGCGACCCTAGGGCCTGCGGCGGCGCCGGCCGAACGGGGCGCAATTCTCGAGCGAAGGTGAAGTGCCGCAACGAGCCGATTCATAACCGGCGCACCTTCAGCCCGCGGTGACGGGGTGGACCTCCAATTGGCAGGCGTCGATGGCTGCGGGCACAGTGAAAACCTGCACGATGTCGGGCGGGCTGACCGCCAAGTCGGTGTAGCTGGAGCACGGGTTGCCCTCCCCGTCGATGGCCATGCCCTCCACAACGGCCTGCCCCTGTGTGGACAGCGACAGGATGACGGTGGGCGGCACATCGACGTCGGCGGGCAGCCCGCCCAGGTAGCCGCGCGGCGTGGGCCGGGCATGAACGAGCGGCCCACCGGCGCCCGAGTCGACGCCCGGATAACCGGTGAGCGTGCACGGCTCCGCCCCGCCGGCCAGGGTGAATAGCAGGGTCAGCCCGCGGTGGCCCACGGCGCCCTGAGTCGGGGAAGCATCAACGGCGGTCTGGTCGGCGCGGCACGGCGTGGGCTGGTCGACGGTGTCAGCCCATGCGGGTGGCCCCAGCATGGTGGTGGCTGCGTAACTTGTTGCGGCCGCAACAAAACTGGGGACTAGTCGGCGGGCGCGCCGCCGGTGCGGTCCCGGCACACCGGTGATTATCCGGTATGAAGTCTTGCTTGACGGCAAATTGCGGCACAGCTCTTCCGCTTGCGGGGTTAGGCTCACAGACGGTTGACGAGCCTCGACACTAGGAGGAAGCCAGTGACCGCCACCCACACCGAAGGCCCGTCGTCGTATCCGCCGCCGGCGCAGTTCGCCAAGCAGGCCAACGCCGGTGAGGAGCTGTACCGGGAGGCCGAGGAGGACCGGCTGGCGTTTTGGGCCAAGCAGGCCAATCGGCTGTCCTGGGCCAAGCCGTTCACCGAGGTGCTGGACTGGTCGGGGGCGCCGTTCGCCAAGTGGTTCGCCGACGGCAAGCTCAACGTCGCGTACAACTGCGTGGACCGCCACGTGGAGGCCGGCCTCGGGAACCGGGTCGCCATCCACTGGGAGGGCGAACCGGGCGATAGCCGCAGCCTGACCTATTCCGAGCTGAAGACCGAGGTGTGCAAAGCGGCCAACGCACTGACCGACCTGGGTCTGGTCGCCGGCGACCGGGTCGCGATCTACATGCCGTTGATCCCCGAAGCGGTGATATCGATGCTCGCCTGCGCGCGCCTTGGCGTCATGCACAGCGTGGTGTTCGCCGGTTTCACCGCGAAGGCGCTGCGGGCCCGGATCGCCGACGCCCAGGCCAAGCTGCTGATCACCAGCGACGGGCAGTTCCGCCGCGGCAAGCCGGCGCCGCTGAAGGACGCGGCCGACGAGGCCCTCGAAAAGGACAATGCACCCGGTCAGGACGGCGACAGCTCCGTCGAGCACGTTCTGGTAGTGCGGCGCACCGGAATTGATGTGACTTGGAACGACGACCGTGACCTGTGGTGGCACGACGTCGTCGACGCTGCGGCCCCCGAGCACACCCCCGAGCCCTTCGACGCCGAACACCCGTTGTTCTTGCTGTACACGTCGGGCACCACGGGCAAGCCCAAGGGCATCATGCACACCACCGGCGGCTATCTGACCCAGGCCTCCTATACGCATTACTACGTTTTCGACATCAAGCCCGAGCGCGACGTGTTTTGGTGCACCGCCGACATCGGCTGGGTCACCGGACACACCTACGGTGTCTACGGTCCGCTGTCCAACGGGGCCACCGAGGTCCTCTACGAAGGCACGCCCGACAGCCCGACCCAGCACCGGCATTTCGAGATCATCGAGAAGTGCGGCGTCACAATATATTACACCGCGCCCACACTCGTCCGGACGTTCATGAAGTGGGGACGTGAGATCCCCGACGCGCACGACCTCTCCAGCCTGCGACTTCTCGGGACGGTCGGCGAACCGATCAACCCCGAAGCGTGGCGCTGGTACCACAAGGTGATCGGCGCCGACAGCATCCCGATCGTGGACACGTGGTGGCAGACCGAAACAGGTGCCGCGATGATCTCCCCGCTGCCCGGAGTCGCTGCGGCCAAACCGGGTTCGGCGATGACGCCACTGCCGGGCATCTCGGCCAAGATCGTCGACGACCACGGCAAGGAGCTGCCGCGAGGCGCGGATAAGGGCGAACACGTCAACGGCTACCTGGTTTTGGACCAGCCCTGGCCGTCCATGCTGCGCGGGATCTGGGGTGATCCGGAGCGCTACGTCGAGACCTACTGGTCCAGGTTCGCCGAGGAGGGTTGGTACTTTGCCGGCGACAGCGCCTTTTACGACTCCGACGGTGCCATCTGGGTGGTGGGCCGCATCGACGATGTGATGAATGTGTCGGGGCATCGGCTCTCGACCGCCGAAGTGGAGTCGGCGCTGGTCGGCCACATCGCGGTGGCCGAGGCGGCGGTGGTCGGAATGACGGATGAAACCACCGGCCAGGCCATCTGCGCGTTCGTCGTCTTATGCGCCGACTTCAACGTGCACGACGGGATCGTCGACGAACTGCGCGTGGAGGTGGCCAGGGAGATCTCGCCCATCGCAAAGCCGCGCGAGGTCCATGTGGTCCCCGAGCTGCCCAAGACCCGCAGCGGCAAGATCATGCGCAGGCTATTGCGCGACGTCGCCGAAAAGCGCGACTTGGGTGACACGTCGACGCTGCTCGATCCCAGCGTGTTCGACGCGATCAGGGCCGCAAAGTAGGTTCCTCAGGCCGGTAGCGGCGCGAACCCCGCGCCGTGCCGATGTTTGTTGTTGATGTCGGCCAGGATCGCGTTGAACGACATGACCACCGCCGGGGTGTGCAGCGGAATGTATTTGATGATGCAGGTCGGCAGGTTATCGCTGAAGGCCCCGTGGATCATCCCGACCAACAAGCCGTCGACGGTAACCGGCCCCCCGGAGTCACCCGGCCGGCCGCAGACCTGCATGACGATCGTGCCCGGATCCTGGCCCATCCCCCAGGTGACGCCGCACGAGTTGCCGGTCGTGCGGCCCTGCTTGCAGGCGATCTGGCCGAAGACGGGATCAGGGCCGATGCCGTTGATCGGAAAGCCGTTGTAGACGGCCACCGGTGTCACCTTGGCCGGATCGAACTTGATCACCGCGTAGTCGAGGTTGTCGTTGCCCGCGACCATGGTGCCCAGCGTGCCCGCGTTCTCCGCACCCTCCGCCGCGACCTGCGCGCCGGGACCCCCGCAGTGCGCAGAGGTGAAGCCGATCAGCTCGCCGGCGGAATCGGAGCCGATGGTCGTCAGGGTGCACATCGTGTCCCCGTTGATGACGATGCCCGCGCCACCACCCATGGGGATCCTGACATCGGCAGCCGCGGCGTGGGCGGGCAAACCCACCAGCGCTGAGAGCGCGGCCAGCAGCGCCGCCGCAAAGCACCTGTGTGCGGTCTGCAACGCAACGCTCCCATCGACGGACATCCCGAGCAGCTTGGTCAGTCTAGTCGGCTGAGCGTCTCGTTCGCCGAGGTCGGCACGGCCGCCACGCCGCGCGCAATGCGTCTCCGCATAAGGATCGCCTGCTTGACCGGGCAGCGGGCCTGGCCGCGAGCCAAAGCTAACCCGGGCTTTTCGGCGAGTTGCCCGCCCTGGCCCCTCCAAGGCGCCTGTCCAAGACGCTCGGGCCAACCAAGTCTGACGAAAACCGTTGCGGTTCAGACTCTTCAGCTTCAACCGAGGAGTCGCACCCAGAACCGGCCCGACCAACGAAATCATCATCAAAATTGGCTGCCCTCGTCTGGTACCGCGCCGCATGGCAACATAAACCGCGACGAGCGAACAGGCCCGGCGACGACGCGAGCGGGCACCAAACGGAGAGGACCGTCTGTGAGCAAAGTCGATGGCAAGAACGGCGTGCCCAGCACGCTGACCACGATTCCGTTGGCCGACCCGCACGCCAGGCCTGCTGAGCCGTCGATCGGTGATCTGATCAAAGACGCGACAACTCAGGTGTCCACTCTGGTGCGCGCCGAGGTCGAACTGGCCCGCTCAGAGATCACCCGGGACGTGAAGAAGGGCCTCACCGGCAGCGTCTACTTCATCGCCGCGCTGGTGGTGCTGTTCTACTCCACATTCTTTTTCTTCTTCTTTCTTGCCGAGCTACTCGACACCTGGCTGTGGCGCTGGGTCGCGTTCCTGATCGTGTTCGCGATCATGGTGGTGGTCGGTGCCCTGCTGGCGTTGCTGGGTTTCCTGAAGGTCCGCCGGATCCGGGGTCCGCGGCAGACCATCGAATCGGTTAGGGAGACGCGCACCGCACTCACCCCCGGGCACGACAAGGCCGCCTCCGGGGCGAAGGAGCTCGCTGAGCCCCGCGGCAGGCACGAAAAGCCCGAAAGCGGTCCTCCCGCCGATCCCTCGGGTTGGTAGATGGCAGCACCAGATCCGTCGATAACCCGCATCGACGGGCCGTGGCGCCATTTGGACGTGCACGCCAACGGCATCCGATTCCATGTCGTCGAGGCGCTGCCAGTTGACCAACCGGTCGGCCACGCCGCGGCCATTCCGCCCGCAGAGTCGGCCACGGCGCGGCCGCTGGTGATCTTGCTGCATGGTTTCGGATCGTTCTGGTGGTCCTGGCGTCATCAGCTACGCGGACTGACGGGCGCCCGAGTGGTCGCCGTCGACCTACGTGGCTACGGCGGTAGCGACAAGCCGCCCCGCGGCTACGACGGCTGGACGCTGGCCGGCGACACGGCGGGTCTCATTCGCGCGCTCGGGCACTCGTCGGCGACGCTGGTCGGCCACGCCGACGGCGGGCTGGCCTGCTGGGCCACGGCGCTGCTGCATTCACGGCTGGTGTCGGCCATCGCGCTGATCAGCTCGCCGCACCCGGCCGCATTGCGACGATCCACGCTGACGCGGCGTGATCAGGGCTACGCCCTGTTGCCGACGTTGCTGCGATACCAGGTGCCCATCTGGCCGGAGCGCCTGCTGACCCGAGACAACGCGGCAGAGATCGAGCGCCTCGTCCGGGACCGCAGCTGTGCCAAATGGGCTGCCTCCGAAGACTTCTCCCAAACCATCGGCTATCTGCGGACGGCGATCCGGATTCCGGCGGCCGCACACTGCGCACTGGAATACCAGCGCTGGGCGGTGCGCAGCCAGCTGCGCGGCGAAGGCCGGCGATTCATGCGATCCATGTGCCAACAGCTCGGTATGCCGTTGTTACACCTCCGCGGTGACGCCGACCCCTACGTGCTCGCCGACCCGGTCGACCGCACCCAGCGCTACGCGCCACAGGGACGCTTCATATCCATCACTGGCGCAGGACATTTCAGCCACGAAGAGGCGCCCGAGGAAATCAACAGGCACCTGACAAGGTTCTTCGAGAACGTGCACGGGTCCCGGGTCAGCTGACGCAGGCCCCCGTGCCCACCTGTTGCGTGTCACCGATCCTGGAAAGCTGAGCGGCCACCTCGTCGGCCGTCAGCACGAAACCGGTGTCGGGGTCGTCGACGGCCGCACCGAACACCACACCGAGCACGTGACCACTGAGATCGATCAGCGGTCCACCCGAATTACCTTGCTCCACACTGGCTCTGATGGTGTACACGTCGCGGGTGACCGGGGCCGGGTCGCGGTAGATGTCGGGGCCGCTCAGCTTGATGGCCTCGCGAATCCTGGCCGGGGTGGCGGTGAAGTTACCGCCACCCGGATAACCCAGCACCACAACGCTTTCGCCGGTTTTCGCCTCGGCTTGGGCAAAGGCCAACGGCGGCGGCGGCAGGTGGGGTACGGCGAGGATGGCGATGTCCACCGACGGGTCGTAGGACACCACGGTGGCGTCGAGGGGGTTGCCGCTGGCGTAGACCTGGACGTTGTTGGACCCGGCCACCACGTGCGCGTTGGTCATCACGCGATCGGGCGCCACCACGAATCCGCTGCCCTCCAAAACCTTTTGGCAGCTGGGCGCCAGGCTGCGCACCTTGACGACGCTTGGCGCGGCACCCGTCACCACCGGGTTGCTGACCAGGGCGGGGTCCGGTGATGCGACGGGAATCACCGGGGTGCGGCTGAACGGCTCCAGCACGGCAGGCAGGCCGGAAGTGTTCAGCAGCGCCGACAGCCGCTTGGGCACCGTCTTCAGCCAGGGGGGTGCGACCTCGTTTACCTCAGCCAGCACCCGCGAACCGCGGACCGCGGCGGCCAGCTCGGGCTGGTCCTTGGACTGGGTCAGGGGCGTCGCCAATAACCAGGCCGCGGTCAACACGACGACGAGCTGGACCCCCACGCCGATGACCGAGTCGATGGATCGGATTGTGCGGCTGCGGATCGCGCCGCGAACGGCCCGTCCCAGCACCACACCGGCGACCTCACCGATGACCACCAGCGCGAGGATCAAGAACAGCGCGGTGAACAGTTTCGCGCGGGGCGCAGCGATGTGGGCGACGATGTGGGGCGCCAGCAGCACGCCCGCGATCGCCCCGAGCACCACACCGAAAAACGAGAACAGGGAGCCCACCGCGCCCGAACGCCAGCCCGAGATGGCCGCGATGAAGGCGACCGCCAAGACGGCGACATCCAGCCACTGCGAGGGGGTCATCGAACTCATCGGGCGCCACCTTGCTCGCCGACCAGCACCATCGCCTCGTCCAACTCGCGCACGTCGGTGGTGTCCCAGGGCAACGCCCAGCCCGCGACGTCGAGGACCGCGGAGATCACCTGGCCAGTGAATCCCCAGACCAGCATCTCGTTCAACAGGAAAGCCGGTCCGGCCCAACGGCGGCCGAGGTTGCCGCGGTACACCATCAGCCGGTTGGCCGGGTTGATGAAGGCGCGCACCGAAACTCGCGCCACGACCGCAGTTTCGGCGTCGTTGACGACGGCCACCGGCCCGGGGTCCGGCGAGTACGCCAACACAGGGACGACGTGGAACTGTGACGGCGCGATGAACGTGCGCTCCATTGTCGCCAGTGGATGCAGCCTGCTGACGTCAATCCCCGTTTCCTCGTGCGCTTCTCGCAGGGCGGTGGCCACCGGACCGTCGTCGGTGGGATCGGAGGCACCGCCCGGGAACGCCGCCTGGCCTGCGTGGTGGCGCAGGGTCGAGGCCCGCACGGTGACCAACAGGTCGGCATCGTCGGGGACACTGCCGTCGGCCGGCCCGGATTCCGGACCGGAGAACAACACCAGAACGGCGGCTTCGCGGCCATTCTGGTGCCGCCCGCGCGAAGACGCCATCGACGACGGGGCCTTGGCGGTCACCAGCGCCAGCAGGTCGGCCGGCAGCCGGCGCCGATACGCGTCGGGGATCTGCTCGACGTTGTCGACCAGCGGACGCAACCAGGACGGGCACACGTCGGGCGTGAGCGGAACCGCCCCTCGCCCGCGGGTGGCGTCCCCGTTTGGCAGGGGAGTATCCCCAGCACTCACCGGCGCCTCCCTCTTATTAATGCCCGGTCAGTTCCAGGCTTTCGCCTCATCATCCCGCGTCTTTTCCGACCGCAGCCGCGATCTCGTCCACATTGGCGAACGGCCGCGGCAGCGTCTGCGCAACGCTACCGTCCGGCCGGAGGACCACCGTCGCGGGCATCACATTTGCGACCCGCAGCGCCGCCGCGACTCGACGACGACCGTCCTGCAGGGTCGGCAGCCGAACACCCAACTCCGCCAATCGCAGTAATGCGGCCGTTTCGTTCTCGTCTTGATGCACCGTCACCACCAGCACGTCCGACCCAACCCGTCGTTGATACTCGGCCATCGCGGGAAGTTCGGCCGCGCAAGGCGCGCACCAGTACGCCCACAAGTTGAGGACCACCCGGTGTCCGGCCAGCTCGCGGGCGACGTCGACGACCGAACCGTCGGCTGCGCACTCCACCGTCACACCCTGCAGGGGCGCCGGGCTGACACCGCTGAAACCTCGGGCACCGGCGGGACACGGCGGTAGGTTGGCACGCTCCCGGGGACCCGCCAGTACCGCCGGTGTGTCGGCATCGCGATGCTCGCGGTCGGCCGCTGCCTGAGTCGTCGCGGTCCCCGCGGTCGTGGCGGGATCGTTGCGCAGCTGGGCCACCAGCGCTGCGGTCAGCGCCGCGACCACCGCCAGGATGGCAACGGTCCAGCGGGTTTTCCGGGTCAACGTCTCCCGCCCGGTGTTACAGCCCCACCAGGGCCAGCAAGTGCTCGGTCTCCGGACCCTGAACGAGGGCCGCGGCGAGCAGCGGGTCCGTGGGACCCAGGCCGAACGAGGGGCAATCTTTGGCGAGCACGCATACGCCGCACGCCGGTTTGCGGGAGTGACACACCCGGCGGCCGTGAAAGATCACTCGATGGCTCAACATGGTCCACTCGCTGCGTTCGATCAGTTCGCCGACCGCATGCTCGACCTTGACCGGGTCATTCTCGGCGGTCCAACGCCACCTGCGCACCAACCGCCCGAAATGGGTGTCGACGGTGATTCCCGGGATGCCGAAGGCGTTGCCCAGGATCACGTTGGCGGTCTTGCGGCCGACTCCGGGCAGCGTCACCAGCTCGGCCAGGGTCGACGGCACCTCGCCGTCGAACCGTTCGACCAGGGCCTGCCCGAGGCCGATGAGCGAGGCCGCCTTGTTGCGGAAGAAGCCAGTGGGGCGGATGAGGTTTTCCAGCTCGGCGCGATCCGCTTGCGCATAATCCAGCGCCGACGGGTAGCGCGCGAACAATGCCGGCGTCGTCAGGTTTACCCGTTTGTCGGTGCTCTGCGCGGAAAGGATTGTGGCCACCGTCAGTTCCAGCGGCGTCGTAAAGTCCAACTCGCAGTGCGCGTGCGGAAACGCTTGGGCCAGTGTGCGATTCATCCGCCGCGCCCGTCGCACCAACCCAACTCGGGTTTCCTGCGCCCAGCGCCGGGCGAGGCTGCCATCGGGCGGGGCCGGCGTCGACTTCGAGCGCCCGGACGACTTTGCCGCTGTCACCTACGACAGAGTACTGATTTCGTGATCTCACTGAGACCTCGTGTTGATTCAAGACCATGTTTACTCTCCTTGTGTCATGGTTGCTGGTGGCCTGCGTTCCGGGGCTGCTGATGCTCACAACGCTCGGTCTGGGGCGGCTGGAAAGAGAGTTCGCCCATGCCGCCGTGACGGTGACCGATGTCGACGAGTTTCTCGAGCACGCGGAGGCCGTGGACGTGCATACGCTGGCCCGAGAAGGCATGCCCGAGGCGCTGGAATACCTGCATTGGCGCCAAGCTCAGCGGATGGCCGATGCCCCGGCTCCAGGATCCCACGTCGGGAGGCATCGCGCCGAGACAATCCGTGCCAGGGACTTCGACGGTCGCGGCGAGGCCGGACTGCCGACGGCGAATACACACCCATTCGCGGGTCAATCCGCAATTTGGGGGGACTAGACACGTCAATCGTGTGTAGCGTGGCACGTTGGACATATTTGGCCTACCTCTAGACTTATGACGCGAGCAAGGGGTGAGCCTGCCCATATCACATCGTTGAAAGCTAAAGAGGCAAAGTGGACGAGATCCTGGCAAGGGCAGGAATCTTCCAAGGGGTTGAGCCCAGCGCAGTCACCGCACTGACCAAGCAGTTACAACCCGTCGACTTCCCCCGTGGCCACACGGTTTTCGCCGAAGGGGAGCCGGGCGACCGGCTTTACATCATCGTTTCCGGCAAGGTCAAGATCGGTCGCCGCTCACCGGATGGCCGGGAGAATCTCTTGACGATCATGGGACCGTCGGACATGTTCGGCGAATTGTCGATCTTCGACCCGGGTCCACGGACTTCCAGCGCCACCACGATTACCGAGGTGCGGGCGGTGTCGATGGACCGCGACGCGCTACGGGCATGGATCGCCGATCGTCCCGAAATCGCCGAGCAGCTATTGCGGGTGCTGGCCCGACGGCTGCGCCGCACCAACAACAATCTGGCCGACCTCATCTTCACCGACGTGCCGGGCCGTGTGGCCAAGCAACTGCTCCAGCTCGCCCAGCGTTTCGGCACCCAGGAAGGTGGCGCGATGCGCGTCACTCACGACCTGACGCAGGAGGAGATCGCCCAGCTGGTCGGCGCTTCCCGGGAAACCGTGAACAAGGCGCTGGCCGATTTCGCCCACCGCGGCTGGATTCGACTCGAGGGCAAGAGCGTGCTGATTTCGGACTCCGAAAGACTGGCCCGCCGAGCGAGGTAAGCGCGCGCAGCGCGGGCGCAACCGAGAGAGCATCCAGCCCCGAGCGAGGTAAGCGCGTGCAATCCTTCGAGTCATCGAGACTGCGCCCAGTGCTACGGAATGGCTAGCGGGCGCACTGTGTGCGCAGTTTCGACGCGCTCCGCGCAGACTCGGCGACCGAAGGCCTCAGCGACGCAGATAGTCCAGCTGCGCCTGAACCGACCATTCGGCCGCATCCCAGAGTTTCTCGTCGACGTCGACATAGACGTGCTCGACGATCTGGCGGGTGGTCGCGTCACCGCCGAGATCCGACAACGCGGCGCGGACCTGCTCCAGGCGTTCGTGCCGGTGCATCAGGTATCCCGACGCGGCGGCTTCCAGGTCGGCCAACTCCGGCCCGTGGCCGGGCAACACCGTGCGCCGCCCCAGGCCGCGCAGCCGCCGCAGTGACTCCAGGTAATCGCCCAGGCTGCCATCTTCCTTATCGATGACGGTGGTTCCACGGCCCAGCACACTGTCCGCGGTCAGGACCGCGTCGTCGAGGACGAACGACAGCGAGTCGGCGGTGTGCCCCGGAGTCGCCATCACCTTGATCTTCAGGCCGGCGGCATCGATCACCTCCCCGTCGATCAGCTCACCGCCGAGGCCACGCAAGAATCCGCTACCCGCCGAGCGCACGGTCGCGTCGGTCAGCTCGACCAGTTTGTCGATGCCGTCGGTGTGATCGCCGTGCCGGTGACTGATCAGCACCAGCGCGATGCGGCCCAGCGAGGCAATCCCGGCGACGTGCTCGTCGTCATCGGGCCCGGGATCCACGATGACCAACTCGTCGCTGCCGGGACCCCGCAGCACCCACGTGTTGGTGCCCTCCAGCGTCAGCAAACCGGGATTGTCTGCCAACAGCACCGACGCAGTGTCGGTGACCGCCCGCAACCGGCGGTATGCGGGATGGGTCAGCGACTCGGCAGCCTCGGTCACAGCCGTGAGCCGACCTCCACGATCAACTCGACTTCCACGGGCGCATCCAGTGGCAGCTCCGATACGCCGACAGCCGAACGCGCGTGCGCGCCTTTATCGCCGAACACCTCGGCAAGTAGGTCGGACGCCCCGTTGACCACGCTTGGCTGGCCGTTGAAACCCGGTGCCGATGCGACGAACCCGACGACCTTGACCACCCGGGTCACCGCGTCGATGCCGATCAGCGAGTCCACCGCGGCCAGTGCGTTGAGGGCGCAGATCCGCGCCATCGCGCCGGCCTCTTCGGCGCTGACGTCGGCGCCGACCTTGCCGGTTCGCGCCAACTTGCCGGCCTCGAGCGGCAGCTGACCCGAGGTGTAGACCAGGTTGCCGGTGCGCACCGCCGGTACATAGGACGCCAGCGGCGCAACCACCGCCGGAAGCACCACGCCAAGCTGCCCGAGCCGGACCGAAGCACTCACCTACTTTGGCCGCTTCAGATACGCGACGTGCTGCTCGCCGGTGGGCCCGGGCAGTACGGCCACCAGCTCCCAGCCATCGGCACCCCACTGGTCGAGGATCTGTTTGGTGGCGTGGGTCAGCAGCGGAATCGTGGCGTACTCCCATGCGGTCGGTTGGGTCATGACGCGAGCTTATCGGTCGATTTCGAACGGCTCGGGCCCGGTGGCCAGCCGATTGAGCGCTTCGCGGGTACCGCACCGATTTGCGGGACGAGTGAGGCGGTCGGGCTAGCATGCGATGGTGGCAACCACTCCTAGCGGCGGTAGTTCCGTCGGCTGGCCGGCGCGCTTGTCGAAGGCCCGCTTGCATATCGTGACCGGCAAAGGCGGTACGGGTAAGTCGACGGTGGCGGCCGCGCTGGCGCTGACGCTCGCAGCGGGAGGCCGCAAAGTCCTCCTCGTGGAAGTCGAGGGCCGCCAAGGGATTGCTCAACTATTCGACGTCCCGCCCCTGCCGTATGAGGAACTCAAGATCGCGACCGCCGAACGCGGCGGCCAGGTCAACGCGCTGGCAATCGACATCGAGGCCGCGTTCCTGGAATACCTCGACATGTTCTACAACCTCGGCATCGCGGGCCGCGCGATGCGCCGCATCGGTGCGATCGAATTCGCGACGACGATCGCGCCCGGTCTGCGCGACGTGCTGCTCACCGGCAAGATCAAGGAGTCGGTGGTGCGCGTCGATAAGAACAGGGTTCCGGTCTATGACGCGATCGTCGTCGACGCACCGCCGACGGGCCGGATCGCGCGTTTTCTGGATGTCACCAAGGCGGTGGCCGATCTGGCCAAGGGCGGGCCGGTGCACTCACAGAGCGAGGGCGTGGTGAAGTTGCTGCACTCCGACCAGACCGCCATCCACCTGGTCACTCTGCTGGAAGCATTGCCGGTGCAGGAAACACTCGAAGCCATCGAGGAGCTCGCCGAGATGGAGCTGCCGATCGGCAGCGTGATCGTGAACCGGAACATCCCGTCTTGCCTCGAGCCCCGCGACCTGGCGAAGGCCGCCGAGGGAGACGTCGACGCAGATTCGGTGCGGGCCGGGTTGCAGATCGCCGGAATCAAGCTCGACGACACCGATTTCGCCGGCCTGCTGACCGAAACCATCGAGCATGCGACCAGGATCACCGCGCGCGCAGAGACCGCGCAACAGCTCGATGCGTTAAAGGTGCCGCGGCTGGAACTACCGGCGATCTCCGATGGCGTCGACCTCGGCAGCCTGTATGAACTTTCGGAATCGCTTGCACAGCAGGGAGTTCGATGAGTATCACGCCGAAAACCCTGGATATGGCGGCAATTCTGGCCGACACATCCAACCGGGTGGTCGTGTGCTGTGGCGCGGGTGGCGTGGGCAAGACCACGACCGCGGCTGCGATGGCGCTGCGCGCAGCGGAATATGGCCGCACGGTTTGTGTTTTGACGATTGACCCCGCCAAGCGGCTGGCACAAGCGCTGGGAGTCAACGACCTGGGCAACACCCCCCAGCGGGTGCCGCTGGCTCCCGAAGTCTCCGGGGAGCTGCACGCGATGATGCTCGACATGCGCCGCACGTTCGACGAAATGGTGACGCAATACTCCGGACCTGGCCGGGCACAAGCGATTCTGGATAACCAGTTCTACCAGACAGTCGCCACTTCGCTGGCTGGCACGCAAGAGTACATGGCAATGGAGAAGCTGGGTCAATTGCTGAGCGAGGACCGATGGGACCTGGTTGTGGTCGATACTCCCCCGTCGCGCAATGCGCTGGATTTCTTGGACGCCCCAAAACGACTGGGCAGCTTCATGGATAGCCGATTGTGGCGGCTGCTGCTCGCGCCCGGCCGAGGCATCGGGCGATTGGTAACCGGTGCAATGGGTTTGGCGATGAAGGCGCTGTCTACCGTGCTCGGTTCACAGATGCTGGGCGACGCAGCGGCGTTCGTCCAATCGCTGGACGCCACATTCGGCGGTTTCCGCGAGAAAGCGGATCGCACCTATGCCCTGCTGAAGAGGCGCGGTACGCAGTTTGTGGTGGTGTCGGCGGCCGAGCCCGACGCACTGCGCGAGGCGGCCTTCTTTGTCGACCGGCTGTCACAGGAAGCTATGCCACTGGCGGGACTCGTCCTGAATCGCACCCACCCGACGTTGTGTTCCCTGCCGGTCGAGCGTGCGATCGACGGAACCGAAACGTTGGAGGCCAAAACGGATTCTGAGGCCGCGGCGCTGGCCGCAGCGGTGCTGAGGATTCATGCCGACCGCGGGCAAACCGCCAAGCGGGAGGTTAGATTGCTGTCCCGATTCACCGGAGCTCACCCGCACGTGCCGGTCATCGGGGTTCCGTCGCTGCCGTTCGACGTTTCGGATCTGGACGCGCTGCGCGCGCTCGCCGATCAGATCACCGCGGGCGACGATGCGGGCCGTGCGGCGGCCCGCTGAAGCGCCCACAACCGATTGGGCAGTAGCCGGTCCTGCGTGGCGCAGAGCCAAGTCGCGGCAAAATACCTGGCTGGAGCCCACCAGCTCTTATTTGTCACAAGCGAGTCCCTGTTCGGAGCGAGCCAGTCGTCGCCGCCGAATTCCTATTTGGCACAAGCCAGTTAGTATTCGACACAAGCCAGTTAGCTATTAGACAAACTCTAATAAAGACAGCCATCGAGTGCTGTAACAAAAACGTAATCATGAAAACCGAGGTTTTCAGTACCCCCGGGAGGCTCGCGCCCGATCCGCTGCACGGCGAGTGCGCGGACCGGCGGAATCAGCAGATGCCGCGATTTCTGCGCTTGTCGAAGAAGTCCGCCCACGAGACGACGTCGGGGTGTTGCCTCAGCAGGGCCCTGCGCTGGCGCTCGGTCATGCCGCCCCAAACCCCGAACTCGACCTTGTTGTCCAACGCGTCCGCCCCGCACTCTTGCATCACCGGGCAGTGCCGGCAGATCACCGCCGCCTTACGTTGCGCGGCGCCCCGAACAAAGAGTTCGTCGGGGTCAGTGGTCCGACACAGTGCTTTTGAGACCCAGGCAATCCGTTCTTCGGCGTCGACACTGCGGAGTACCGTTTGGGCAGCCGCAATGTTCGTTCTACGCGCGGCCGGCCGTGTTCCTGCCACGAGCTGTTCCCTTCCTCCCGGCCGCCAGTCGCGACCGCCCTCCTCGGGTGGCAGATCCCAGCTGCGATCTAGGCCACACTATGCAAATCGGTGTTATCTGAATCTCACCGTGTGTCTAAGTTAGGTGGTCAGGTGGCAATTGCGCAACAGTCTCATAACGCTTTTTTTGGGACGCGCGTGCAGTCTCGTACCGAACGATAATTCCGGCCGGGGGCTGGCGCACCTCATCCCGGTAGCTGACCAGTGACGCAAACACAAATTTGTACTAAAGCGATCGTAAGTTCGCTGGTCAGGGCGTGGCTGGTCGATAGCTCTGCTGATCCGCGCGCCGACGTGACGGGGGCCGCTACCCTAGTACGCATGTCAGACCGCCCCCCGGCCGCTCTCACGCTTCTCAAGCTCGCGGGGTGCTGTTTGTTGGCCAGCGTGGTCGCCACGGCGCTGATGTTCCCGCTGGCGGGTGGACTGGGGCTGATGTCCAATCGGGCCTCCGAAGTGGTCGCTAACGGCTCGACCCAGCTTCTCCAGGGTGAGGTGCCGGCGGTGTCGACGATGGTCGACAAAAAGGGCAACGTCATCGCATGGCTGTATTCACAGCGCCGATTCGAGGTGCCGACGGACAAGATCGCCAACACGATGAAGCTGGCGATCGTCTCGATCGAGGACAAGCGGTTCGCCGACCACAACGGAGTGGACTGGAAGGGCACCCTGACCGGGCTGGCCGGCTACGCATCCGGCGACGTCGATACGCGCGGTGGTTCGACTATCGAACAGCAGTACGTGAAGAACTACCAACTGCTGGTAACGGCCCAAACCGATGCCGAAAAGCGCGCGGCCGTCGAAACCACTCCGGCCCGTAAGCTGCGCGAGATCCGGATGGCGCTCACGCTGGACAAGACCTTTACCAAGCCCGAGATCCTGACCCGCTACCTGAACCTGGTCTCGTTCGGCAACGGCTCGTTCGGGGTGCAGGACGCGGCGCAAACCTACTTCGGCATCAACGCGTCGGATCTGAACTGGCAGCAGGCGGCCCTGCTAGCCGGCATAGTCCAGTCGACCAGCTCGCTCAACCCCTATACGAACCCAGATGGCGCGTTGGCCCGGCGCAACTTAGTCCTGGACACCATGATCGAGAATCTGCCGCAAGAGGCCGACGCCCTGCGCGCTGCCAAGACCACTCCGCTCGGGATATTGCCGCAGCCCAATGAGCTGCCTCGGGGCTGCATCGCGGCCGGCGACCGAGCATTCTTCTGCGACTACGTCCAGGAGTACCTGTCCCGCGCCGGGATAAGCAAGGAACAGCTGGCCAGAGGCGGCTACATGATCCGCACGACGTTGGACCCGGACGTGCAGAGCCCGGTCAAGGCGGCCATCGACAAGTTCGCCAGCCCGACCCTGGCGGGCATCTCGAGCGTGATGAGTGTTATCGCGCCGGGGAAGGATTCCCACCACGTCATGGCAATGGCCAGCAACCGCACATACGGGCTGGACATCGACGCCGGCGAGACGATGCGACCGCAGCCGTTTTCCCTGGTCGGTGACGGTGCGGGGTCCGTCTTCAAGATCTTCACCACGGCCGCGGCGCTGGACATGGGTATGGGCATCAACGCCACGCTCGAGGTGCCGGGCCGGTTCCAGGCCAAGGGCATGGGCAGTGGCGGGGCCAAGGGGTGCCCCAAGGACACCTGGTGCGTGATCAACGCCGGTAACTACCGCGGTTCGATGAATGTGACCGACGCGCTGGCCACCTCGCCCAACACGGCCTTCGCCAAACTGATCCAGCAGGTCGGGGTGACCCGCACGGTGGACATGGCGATCAAGCTCGGCCTGCGGTCCTACGCCAATCCCGGCACCGCCCGCGACTACAACCCCGACAGCAACGAGAGCCTTGCCGATTTCGTCAAACGGCAGAACATCGGCTCGTTCACGCTGGGCCCCATCGAGGTGAACGCGCTGGAGTTGTCGAATGTGGCGGCCACGTTGGCTTCCGGCGGCGTGTGGTGCCCACCGAGCCCGATCGACAAGCTGTTCGACCGCCACGGGAACGAAGTCGCGGTGACCACCGAGACCTGCGATCAGGTGGTCCCCGAGGGTTTGGCGAACACCATGGCCAACGCGATGAGCAAAGACGCGCTGGGCAGTGGCACGGCTGCGGGTTCGGCCGGCGCGGCGGGCTGGGATCTACCGGTGTCCGGGAAGACCGGCACCACCGAGGCCCATCGATCCTCCGGCTTTGTCGGCTTCACGAGCCACTACGCGGCGGCGAACTACATCTACGACGACTCAACCACACCGACGGACCTGTGCTCATCCCCGCTACGGCATTGCGGCGAGGGCGACTTGTACGGCGGCAACGAGCCGGCGCACACGTGGTTCACCGCGATGAAACCCATCGCCAACAACTTCGGCGAGGTGAAGTTGCCGCCGACCGACCCGCGGTATGTCGAAGGCTCGCCCGCGTCGCGGGTCCCGAGCGTCGCCGGCATGGACGTGGACGCGGCACGCCAGCGCCTGAAGGACGCCGGTTTCCAGGTTTCCGACCAAACCAACTCCGTCAACAGCAGCGCCAAATACGGCGATGTGGTCGGAACGACACCCAGCGGCCAAACGATTCCGGGTTCGATCATCACGATCCAGGTCAGTAATGGCATCCCTCCGGCGCCGCCTCCGCCGCCGGAGGGTGCGCCGGGGGTACCGCCCCCGGTCGGATCGCAGGTCGTGGAGATTCCCGGCCTGCCGCCGATCACCATTCCGCTCCTGGCACCCCCGCCGCCCCCGCCGCCGCCGTAGGCACGGTGGCGCAGGATATGCGCTCGCACTCGCCGACGGGCAGTAAGCTGCCTGCATGGCTGATGTTCTGCCCGCCCTGGTACGCACCGGCGCCGTTGCGCTTGGCTCGACCGTCGCCGGCATCGGTTACGCGGCGATCGTCGAGCGCAACGCGTTCATTCTGCGCGAGATCACCATGCCCGTCTTGACACCGGGCTCCACACCGCTGCGGGTGCTGCATATCAGCGATCTCCACATGCTGCGCAATCAGCGCCGCAAACAGGCCTGGCTGCGCGAGCTGGCCAGCTGGGAGCCCGACCTGGTCGTCAATACCGGCGACAACCTGGCGCACCCCAGGGCCGTGCCCGCGGTCGTCCAGACCTTGGGCGACCTGCTGTCGCGACCGGGTGTCTTCGTCTTCGGCAGCAATGACTACTTCGGGCCGCGCCTGAAGAACCCGTTGAATTACCTGACCAACCCATCGCACCGGGTCCGCGGTGAGCCGCTGCCCTGGCAGGATCTGCGGGCGGCGTTCACCGAGCGCGGCTGGCTCGACCTAACCCACACCCGGCGGGAGTTCGAGGTCGCCGGCCTGCACATCGCCGCTGCGGGCGTGGACGACCCGCATATCGACCGGGACCGCTACGACACGATCGCGGGTCCGGCAAGCCCGTCCGCCAACCTGCGGCTGGGGTTGATCCATTCGCCGGAGCCACGGGTGCTGGATCGTTTCGCCGCCGATGGCTACCAGCTGGTGATGGCCGGCCACACCCACGGCGGACAGGTCTGCCTGCCGTTCTACGGGGCTCTGGTGACGAACTGCGGCCTGGACCGGTCCCGGGCAAAGGGTCCGTCACGCTGGGGCGCGAACCTGCAGTTGCACGTCTCGGCCGGGATAGGAACCTCGCCGTTCGCACCCGTGCGGTTCTGCTGTAGGCCCGAAGCAACCCTGCTGACGTTGATCGCCAGCCCGATGGGTGACCGGGATTCGCGCAGCGATCTGGGCCGCTCACAGCCTGCAGCTTCGCTGCGCTGACCGATCGGACCCGGATCGCGGTCCGCAGACGCTCGCGTTGCTGGACCGACAATGCGATCCGGCTGATCCAGGCCGACGCCCGGCGCAGCGCCGGCACGTACCTACTCCGGTACCCGCTGCCGTCGGCCTGGTGCACCGACGGCCTCAATGTTCAGGTCGCGCTGTACCTCAAAGACGAGACGACCCATATCACCGGCAGCCTCAAGCATCGCCTGGCGCGCTCGCTGTTCCTTTATGCGCTCTGCAACGGGTGGATCGACGAGGGCACCACGGTCGTCGAGGTAACCTCGGGCTCGACGGCGGTACGGTAATTATCAGTGGCCTACTTCGCCGCGTTGCTGGGTCTGCCGTTCATCCCGTGATGCCGGCTGCCACCAGCTCCGCCAAGGTGGCGTTGATCGAATCCCACGGTGGCCGTTGCCATTTCGTGCAGACCTCAAGTGAGGTATATGCCGAAGCGCAGCGTGTGGCCCGAGACACCGGCGGACACTACCTGGGCCAGTTCACCAATGCCGAACGCGCCACCGACTGGCGTGGCAACAACAACATCGCCGAGTCGATCTACGACCAGATGATCGAGGAGCGCAACCCCGTCCCGGAATGGATCGTCCAACAGGCTCCGCCGAGGCGCTGATGGAATTCGAACGCGCTTGTCGGTGGAACTGACCAACGTTGCGCTGCGGTTTGGCCAGTCGACGGGCCGGTGCGATAGGCTGTCGTGGCTTCAAGCGGGGTGTGGCGCAGCTTGGTAGCGCGCTTCGTTCGGGACGAAGAGGCCGTGGGTTCGAATCCCGCCACCCCGACACGCGTTCTCGCTGGTAGAAGGCTCTGACTGGATATTCCGATCAGAGCCCTGTTCCATTTCAGTCCGCAGTTGGTCCGCAGTAGATCGAAGCGCCGCGAGGCGCGCCTGATCCAACGCCGCTGACACCTGCTCCAAGTCGTCGGGGAACAGGTCCGCATAGGTATCGAGCGTGAGGACTGCGGAAGCGTGGCCCAACATCGTTTGCACGGCCTTGACGTTGGCGCCCGCACTGATCGCAAGCGACGCCGCGGTGCGACGCAGATCGTGTGGCGTCACCGTGGGGAAGCCTCTGATCTGGCGGGTGAGCCGTCGAACGGCGGGGCTGAAGACCCTGGGGCGCCAATGCGATACACGCAGCACTCCCCCATCTGCGGTGGTAAAGACCAGGTCGTCGCGATCCTTGTCCACCATGAGCGCGGCGAGTTCGTTCGCCAAGAATGCGGGAAATGGCACCGAACGTTGTTCGTACGACTTCGGTGTGGACCACACCAGCCGGCCGCGAACTTCGGCGACTGCCTGGCGAACCAGTACTCGGCGGCGAAGCATGTCTGCGTCACGGACATGTAGCGCGGCCATCTCACCCCACCGCAGGCCCGTGTATGCAAGGAAACGGACGACCGTCGCGTCCAGAGCGACTTCCCTGGCCAGCAATTCGACCTGTTGATGTGTCAGGTATCCGCGGGGCCGGTGCGCCCGCCGAGGGAGCTTGAGCCCAGCACAGGGGTTTCGAGCGATACGGCGGTCTTCAACCGCCATCTCCAGCACCTGGCGCAATACGCTCACGGCGTTTTCGATTGTCGAGACGCCGGTACCTGCGGCCGCGAGTTCTTGAACCCACGCCCGAATCGCGCTTGTGTGTACGTCCGCGGCCGCGACCAGGGCCCACCGAGGCTCTACATGGGTGGTCCACGTGTAGCTGCGTGTAGAAGAGGTCGTTTCTTTCAAGTGCCCTTGTGTATCAACCCATTTGGCGTGCAATTCCCCTACGGTGATTCGACCCGCCTTCGGTGCCACGTACGCACCGGTCACCTGACTCGCCGTGATCTCATCGAGCCATGCTTGCGCCTCGACTCGGCGCTCGAATGACCGGCTGTTCTCGCAACCCTGATTATCGACATAACGGGCGAGCCAACGGCGTCCCTTTCCAGCACGCGCAGAGGAGGTGCCATCCGCGCGACGCCACCTGTCTTCCACGCCAGCTCGGCGGTTACGTCGCTGCATCAGGCTCCTCTGCCGATCCAACAATGACCTGAGATGCCGCGACAGCGACTTGGTTCAGGAGATCTCGAACCCGCGGAGTCGCATCGAGCATCACTTCCGGCTCAACTTCAGGAAAATCTGGAGCGTGGCGCGATAAGAACGCCTCACCGGCGGTGCCGTCTAACTGACCGTCGACGACATTCATCGGCGCAAGGTAGGGGTACGCGTCGACTATCTTCGATGCTCTCAAGAGAAACTGCACCATCTCTGCCAGTTGAGCCCTTGCCCGCATCGCACACTCCATCGCCGCGGTATGGGTTCTCATGAATCGGTCGTACGGATCGTGTTCAGGCGAGTCAACGAGATCGTCGAGAAGCAAATGCATGCACCGCGCGATCGCATTCGCCTCTCGCAGTTTGACTTCGCGAGTTCCACGTTCGATCCGGGTGATCGCGGAAGCATCCAACTTCACACCGTATCGAGCTATCTCTTCAGCGAGTCGGCGCTGACTCCAGCGCCGCTCCTCTCGGGCTCTCCGCAATGTATCCCCGAAGGCGCGCCCGAACTCGTCGCTGCCAAATTCGGCTGCGCCACGTTGTTGCATGAATCGCATCATAGTGCTTGACGAGCACTGCGAGGCAGTGACAAGCTGTGCAATGTTGAAATAGCACTATGGTGTGATAGGAGCATCAAATGGAGTTGGTCAATGCACACCAGGTTTCCGCGATGACTGGCGTACCCGTTGGCACGTTGCATTACTGGCGACATGCAAATCTCGGCCCAACAAGCTTCACGTTAGGGCGCCGAATCGTGTACCGGCGTGAGGAAGTTCTGCGTTGGATTACCGAGCAAGAGGCGGCGACTCGGCGGGGCGGGGGCGACGCGGCATGATGCCACCGACAGTAAACGTTTACGTGACAGTCTCAGACAACCCGCGCAGCCGCGGCACCGGAACTTGTATTCGATGAACACGCGGTCGCGGCGGACTCGATCGCCGCACGGCCTGCTGGATGTCTATGGCAGCCACACCGCCGGTGCGCCACCTGAAACCGCGCGGCGTTACGCGGCCATCGTCGTTACCGCCTCGGTGCGCAGACAGATCAAGAGTTGGGCCAGCCTCCTCGCCGCCAGCACCAGTACCGCAAGGCAGGCTGAACTCGAATGACTGGCAACGGGCCGTTCTGGTCTTCACGACCGGTCCTTGAACACATTCTGACGCTGGCTCGCGCACGGAGAGTCGGACCCTGGGCAGTGCTGGGCGCAGCGATGACTCACGCTGTCGCCAGCATTCCCGCCCATGTAGCTATTCCCGCCATGGTAGGCGGCCGCATGTCGTTGAACATGTTCGTCGCCTTGGTCGGGCCGTCCGGCGCTGGTAAGGGCGGCGCCGAAGCCGCAGCGACGGCCGGCATCAAATTCGGTGGCCCCCGAGTAGATTCAGTTCCCCTCGGAAGCGGTGAGGGAGCCGGCCGCACTTTTCGCCCCTTGGGCACACCCGCCGAGAGTTCAAATCCCGTCACGGCTGCGATCTTCACCGTCCCCGAAGTCGACACACTGACGGCACTGATTGGCCGTCAAGGCTCGACGCTGTCCGCCGAGCTTCGCAAGCTCTACTCTGGCGAAGCCCTTGGCTTCGCCAATTCCGGCAAGGACACGCGCAATGTCGTGGCCCCCCATAGCTATCGCGCTTGCCTGATCGTCGGCGTGCAGCCATTGCGCTCACATGCACTTTTGGGTGGAGTCGACGGCGGCTTACCCCAGCGCTTCATCTGGTTGCCTACGTGCGACCCGGACGCCCCCGACGACCGCCCGCCAGACCCTGGATCTCCTCAACCCCTGCTCGGGCACACCGTAGACGTTCACGTTTTGCGGCGAGCGCGGATCTTGCAGGATCGTGTTGCCGTAGACCACCGGGATCGCCGATTCGACGCCCGGGAGCCGGGCGATCGCCTGCGTTTCTGCCTCCGGGAACCTCGATGAACCCATGAACGGACCTACTGCGCCCACCTGGATGAGGTAGGTGTCAATGCCCAGCGAGTCGACCACACTGCGCCTCGACACGAAAACCATGCGTCAGCCCGGTGATGATGAGGGTCAGCGCGAATACCATTCCAGTGCCGATGGCCGCGATGATGAAGCGTCGCAGACGCCACTGCATGTCCCGCAACGCGGTGGTCAGCATTGGCGTGCACATCTGCTCTCGCAGTTCGCCGAGATACCCCACGGCTCGACCGCGGCCATCGCCGCGTAGCTGCAATTCAGACATGGGTATCACCGTGAGGGGGACCCGTTTGGTGGTCCAGTCGCTATGCGGCTTGGGGTTGGTGGGTCGTGGTCCACTGTAGGGCGAATTCGGTTGGGGTGAGTTCGCCGTGGGCGGAGTGGGGTCTGTTGGCGTTGTAGTCGCAGCGCCAGTCTTCGATGATCACGCGGGCTTCCAGCAGCGAGTCGAAGCGCCACGAGTTGAGTGAGTTCGTCGCGGAGCCGGCCGTTGAACGACTCGATCCAGGCGTTCTGCCACGGTTATCCGGCTAATCTTGGCGCGGTTTCACCTGTTGAGCGGTGCATTTAGTCGGCTTTTGGTTTTCGTAGGCGGCGGATTTCTTCTTCGTGGCGGCGCACGGTGGTGGCGATGGCGTCCAACGCGATGCGTAGGTGGGCGATCTCGGTGGTGAGTCCGGATAGGGTGTGGGCTTCCTTGCCGCGGGCGCGGTGTTCTTCGATGATTCTGCGTAGGTCGGAGTTGCGGTAGAGAGTGGCTCGGCCGAGTCCGGTACGGGCCGCGACGTCATCGAAGGTCACTTGTTGTCCGGCGAGAATGATTGCGGCGCAGGCATCTTCGACGTGTTGTCGGCGCTGTTGGGGTGTCATCCGGTCTGTGTCTGACTGATGTGGGCGTCGAGGCGTTCGATGAGTCGGCGGTGGCGTTCGGCTTCACCGGTCCAGCCGCGGGCCTCGGCGTCACGAGCCAGGGTTTCGGTGTCGGCACGCTGAGCGGCCAGGACGGGCAGGTAACCGGTATCAGTGCGGAAGTTGGGGCAGTGTTCACAAATATTGGCGTAGGCGCACGGGCCCTGGACCTGGGCCCGGATGCAGAAGCCACCGGCGAGGCGGGCCTTGACCGCCGGGGCGTGTTTCCAGTCGCCGTCGACGATCGGCAGTTGGGTGCGTCCCTGGGGTGGCTCGGTGGGCAGGGTACCGAGATGGGCTTTGGCGGCGGCCAAGGCCCGCTCGTATTCGGTGCGCACGGTCGAGTCGAACAGCCGTCCGTAGCGCAGGCTCATCTCGGCCGAGACATGGCCGAGCAAGGCCATCAGGCTCTGCAGGGAGACACCGGCGTTGACCAGTGCGGTGGCGTAGGTGTGGCGCAGTTGGTGCGGGGTGATGTGCGGTAGGCCGGCATCGGTAGTAACGCGGGTCAAGACGTCGCGAAGGTGATCGACGGTCAGGCGCCGACCGTGGTGGGTGAGCAGGTAGTCGGTGGGTCGAGCCGTGCGCGGGTGGGGCAACGGCCGTCCGGGTGAGCGGTGGGCGACGATGCGGTCGATCAGCGCGACGGTTTCCTCGTCGAGGGGCACCATGCGTTCGGTATTCAGCTTGCCCAGCGGAACCTTCAGCCACGCGCCTTGGCCGGGGATCTCGTGCACGCTGTCCAGTTCTAGGTCGACGAGCTCACCGATGCGCAAACCGGTCGCTCGTTGCAGCAGCAACGCATCAGCGGGCAGCCGCTCGGGCCAGGTATGAAGTGCTTGGGTCAGGCGCCGATCCAGGTCCGGGGTGAGGTAGCGGGGCAAGGCCCGGGGCAATTTAGGGATATCGGAGCGAAACACCAGGCGCCGCTGCGGTGCTTGCGGCCAGCCCCATTCGGCGATGTCGTTGAGCAGGCAGTGCACTGCCAGGATCCGGCCGCGGCGCTCAGATGCCTGGATCGGTGCGCCGGTGCGCGAGTTCATCGCCTCGGCAGTCGCGGTCAGGTAGGTCTCAATGTGGCGGCGGCGGTCCAGGCCGGCCAGGCTTGGTAGCGCCGGGTCGACCGCGGCCAGATGCGCGGCGAAGTGGTTGAGCCGGGTCGCGGTGCCGGTGACCGTGCCGCGGCTGTGGGTGGCGGTCAACCGATCGAGGTAGGCCACAAACGAGCCGCGCAGCGCCGGGGTGGCGTCCCGCATCCGCTGCGCAAAGCTCTGCCGTAGCAGACTCGTCGCGTTGACCGGCTGTTCGGTGAACACACCGAGGTGAAACATGACCTGCCGGGCGGTGTGGGTGGCACTGCTGTAATGACGACTGGCTTTCCCTCGGCCGTGTCGCGCCGCGCTTGCGGCCAGCAAGTCGTCGAAATCGTTGTCGATCAACGCATCCAACCGTCGGCCGGTCTGGATGAGTAGCCTGCCGATCACCTGCGATGCGGCCGCGCTGCGGGTGCGTTCGGTGAAGCCGAGTTCTTGCGCGGCGCTCAGGAACCACGCCAGGTCTTCGGCTAACGGCCCCGGTGGCAGATGCCGCCAGAACACGGCCAGTTTGCGGCGGATCAGGTAGTCATAGCCGGGCCGCAGATACCCGGCCAACATCAAGAACATTACGAACGAGCGGGTGGGATGAGAAACCGTCAATCGCGCGTCGAGCGGCTCACCGGCCCACCGCTGCGGATCGGGCCAGCGCCGCAGGAACGTTCGCGCGGCCGAGCCAAGGTTCACACTGATCAAACCCAGCCGACCACAGTGTTCGTCGTATGCGGCGAGCAGGTCGACCTCAGGAACGCGCGCGTAGGCGAGCACGGGCGGCATCGAACTCCTCACGCAGAAACGTTGGGGCCAAGTGGATGTAGGCAGCAGCGGAGTCGACGTGGTCGTGGCCCATCAGCGCTTGGATCACCGACAGGTCGACCCCCGCCTCGGCCAGTGCGGTGCCAAACGAATGCCGTAACGCGTGTGGATGCCCCGCCGCGACACCGGAGCGCTCGCGGTGATACCGGAACACCGTGCGCAGCCCCGCCGGGGTCAGCGGCTGTCCGCGATGGGCGCCTTTGGCGACGACGAACAGTGCATCAGCGTCAGTCTCAGGACGTTCGGCCAGCAGATAGGTTTGGATCGCGCCGGCAATGTCGGTGTCAATCGGCACTGACCGTTCCTTGCCGCCCTTACCGAACACCCGAACCCAGCGGCGCGCAATGTCGACATCGCTGACCCGCAACCCGAGCACCTCCGCAGACCGCAGCCCCGACAACAGCATCAACCCACCGATCGCGCGGTCACGCCAGCTACGGAAGCTGCCCAGCAGCGCCGCAGACTCCTCCCGCGACAACCCCCGCGGCAACCGGCGCGGCTCACGGACCCGCAGCTGCGACCGCGACTTCGGCTTCGCCGTGTGCGCCAACAGCCCGGAACGCTCACCGCGCGAACGCAACCGGGCCGCCCGCCCGCCACGTACTGGGCTACGCGCATCCGGGTCACGCATCTCCCGGAACGCAAACAAGCTCGAAATCGCCGCTAACCGCCGATTGATCGTCGCCGGCGCATACCCCTGATTACGGCCATCACGGATCGAATACACGTTGCCACCCGGCCGACCCGGCAACGTCGCCTCCCGACACACTGTCAAGAACCGCAGCAGCACATCAACATTCACCTCCGCCAGACCCAACTGCTCGCCACTCAGCCACCGCGCGAACGCCAGCAGGTCATAGGCGTAAGCACGGCAGGTTCGAGGGGAGAAATTCCGGTCAGCCAGATACCCCAGGAATTCATTCACCAGCCCGAACTTCTCTGCGGCCGTTCCGCACAACTGCCAGACGCCGTCGTCGTCCACAGCCGCAGACAGTTCCTTCGTCATGAGATGTACATATCCCATCTCGCACCACCACGGTCAAGAACCGCAGGAAAACGGCGTGTCGAGCGACATCGAATATCCCGATTAGCCGGTTAAGAGAGGCGAGCCCGGATCGATGAACAGCGAACCGGTGCCGTTGAACCGGCACCAATCATTCACGGCGTGCGCCACGAACTCGGGACCGTTGTCAAAGCGCACGTAGCCCGGCGCTCCTTGATTGAGGGCCAGGCGATCCAAGACAGCGACGACGCCGTCGGCGTCGATGCCACGATCAACGTTGATCGCGAGGGCTTCGCGGGTGAACTCGTCGATCACGTTCAGCATCTTCAAGGTGCGGCCATCGGCGGTCGTGTCGAACTGGAAGTCCATCGCCCAGATCACGTTCGGACGAATCGGTGACATCGCGCCAACGGCGACACCAATACCGGTCAGACGCTTCTTCTTGCGGCGCTGCGGGACCCGCAGGCCCTCCTCACGCCACAGCCGGCGGATGCGCTTGTTGTTGACCTTCCAGCC
>NZ_JBKQOI010000167.1:0-45013 GCF_052145595.1 Mycobacterium sp.
CCGGATCGCCGTCGGCGCACAGGTCAATGGTCTTCGAGCTGTACGGCGGACCGATCGGCGGAAAAACGGCGCCCGACAAGTTACTCGCGAGTGGACTCGTCGGATTACCGAAGACGGCGATCGCCGCCACGTGATCAATTGCCTGTGGCGGCAGGGCCGGCGCAGCCAGATCGATGACACCCGCGCCCTGAGAAAATCCACCAAGCACCATTTGGGTGTTGGGACAGCGCCCCATCATGTCCCCCACGTGAGCGACCACATCGTCGGCGCCGGTTTGGGCACTCGACGCGAAAGCCGCTGTCGCCGGATAGTTGACAGAGTAGACGTCCATTGAGCGCCCGGAGATCTGTGATCCGAGCGAGTCGATGAATGCTTGGCCCACTTTGCCGACGCCAGAGGGCTGGCCGGTGCCGCGAGCGAACGTCACCTCGACGGCAGGGCACGGATCGGCATGAGCGGAGGGAATGCCGGTCGGCCCGCTCAACGCCGCCGACGTCGTTGCGATCGCAGCGCCAAGGAAGCGAATGAT
The DNA here is from genome assembly GCF_052145595.1 of Mycobacterium sp. Lineage (GTDB taxonomy): Bacteria > Actinomycetota > Actinomycetes > Mycobacteriales > Mycobacteriaceae > Mycobacterium. The sequence continues at coordinate 530 of NZ_JBKQOI010000167.1, forward strand.
GCGGTGTGCACTCACCGCTCAATGCTGACATATGCGTGCCCCCGGGGGAGTGTCAGCGGCAGATCGGCGTAGGTGACGATGCCGGGCGCCGCGGCGACGACGGCCGCGATCGCGTTGATGGTGGGCATCGCTGTCATGATGTGGCCGAGCACCATGAAGTCGGCGATCGTCTCCGCCTGGAAATACGGCGGCGGCAGGAAGCCGACCTTGGTCGTCACCGATGGCTGCCCGTCGACCTGGATGACCCAGCCGTCCTGGTCGATCTTCCAATCGGGCTCGAGCGTCTGCCCTTTGCGCCACCGGACGTTGAGGTCGATCACGGTTTTTCCGCCGACGATGCCCTGCCAGCTCACGAAGACGCCCGCGACGCATCCCGCCGCTATCGTCCACGACCCGAGGTCGAGATCGGCTGTGGTTTGGGCGAACTCGGCAACCGAGCGCACCTCGTCGAGCTCGACACCGAGCGCGTCGGCCACCAGCCGGACGGCCTCGCCGAAGATGGCCGTCCCCTTCGCCGCCATCTGCTGCAGCTCCGGGTGGTCGATCGGCTGGCCGAAGCCCACCGGCTTCTCGGTGTCCGGCGAGTCGTAGAACGTGGTGTCCGCGGCCTCGTTGACGCTGACCTTGTCGATTCGGTTGCACACCATCGCCGACACGATGGCCAACAGCTCGGCGAACCCGGGGCTGACGCCGGACCCGAAGATCGTCGAGCCGCCCTTCTCGCAGGCTTCCAGGATCCGGTCGCGGCCCTCGCCCAGGTTGTGCCCCGTGATGAACGACGCCGTCGTCACCACGTTGACGCCCGCGGACAGGATGCGGACCAACTCGTCGACGTTGATCCACATCGGGTTGTAGACCACGCAGTCCGGTTTCAGGGCGAGCAGCGCGTCGACATCGTTGGTGGCCGTTACGCCTAGTGGCCGAATGCCGACCAGTTCGCCGACGTCGCGGCCGACCTTATCCGGCGACCAGGCATAACACCCCACCAGTTCAAGGGCGGGATTGTCGGCGATCGATTGCAATGAGCTTTTGCCGACGTTCCCGGTGTTCCACTGAACGACTCGATAGTTGTTTGGCACTCGCTCAGCATAGGGAATCGTGCCCGCCCGAGCGACGGTGAATTTCACGACGCAACACGCCGACTTCGTGTCGTCAGATGCACAGTCGCCGGACCTTCGAGAAGATCACGAGAAGATCAGTAGTCGGATTCGGCGGCCAAAACCTCGGCCAGGAAGGCGTCGTCCGCCGGCCGGTCTAACCGGGCCCGTGCCCAGCGGCGAACCCGCACCCGCGTTTCGGAGGTTTCGGTCACCCCCGATATTTGAGCGCCGATGATCAGCGAGGTCGCCGACCAATCGTGGTCCCAGGCCGCCGATTCCGTCACTGGCCGTTGCTGGGCGTCGACCAGGGAGATGGTTGCGCGGCCGTCGGCGTCCAGGGTGCCGGCGGCGCTGATGACCCCGGACCGCAGTCGCACCGCGACGCCGGTGGCCGGATCCGGTCCGATGACAGCCGCCCGCACGACGGCGACCACCCCCGTAACAGCCAGTTCGACGCTCCACTCGACGGTGTTCTCGGCGGCATCGAATATTGCGGGGGGAACCGCGCTCCAGTTGATGGACGCGACACCACGGGCGATCGGAACCGCACCGCGTGGACCCGCGTCTGCGCCGGCGGCCAGCGCGTAGTCGTCACGATGTCCGCTCGGCATCTCGAGGACCTCGCTTGAATCATCGAGAGCGGCAAACAGTTCCGGCCATCCGGCTTCATCGAGGCCCTCGAGGCCGAGTTCGTCGGCAAGTCCGGAACCGGCCCGCACCAAATCGAGCACGCGCGGATCGCCACCGCGGACATGCCTGATCAGGGCCGGGGCGTGCGGCGCGAGCAACTCCGTGACATCCGAATCCAGGGTGTCGTCGGTGAAGAAGCCTTGCGCGCCGACGGTCAGCAATGCGACCTCGACGTCGAGCAGTGCGCGGTCGAGGCCGGCGATACCGTCCTGCTGGCTGGCGGGCCACCATCGCCTCAGCCAATGGCCTATGGCCAGCCTCCGGAGCGGCGCCACCGATCCCGGCGCAATGTCGACGCCGGCGAGCTCGACGCTGGGCGGTTGGTCGGCCGCGCGGTCCGCGGCCACGAACGCAGACGTCACGGCAACGTGTCCGGCCTCCCCGACAACGCGCCAAAGCCAGTCGGCGCGTGACAGATCGGTGAAGGTGATGTGGGTCGCCGCGTCGGCGGGTGGATCGTCGACCGTCCAGGACAGCACGGCGCCACTGACCTCCAGCACGGCGACCAGTGGCGTCGCAGCGAGGGGCTCGTCGGTGGGGCCGGTTGTCCATAGACCGGAATCGGCGACCAATCTCATCCGGCCACCTGCAATTCCAGCATCGCCTTGATTCGTTGCCGGTGGTCGAGGCTCACCGACCGCGCCACCCCTTCGAGCAGGGACCGCACGTCATCGACGTCGTCGCAGGGCTCCTGCCACACGTCGCGTCCGTGCAGCCGCGCCCACAGCCGGCTCAGGTAGGGCTGTGCATACGCCGCGAGGTCGTCGACGACTTGCCGTTGGCGTGGATGGATCGGGCCGCCCTCGGCGAGATAGCGCCGAGCGTGCAGGACATAAGCCTCCTTGCGCAGCCGGGCCTGGATCTGCGCCGCCAATGCGTAGCGGCTCGAGAGGGATCGGTCCAGTGGTGCCAGCTCGACCGCGACCTCGATGCCGGCTACCAGCGTGGCCTGTTTGTCCTCGGACAACAGCCCCCAGGGCGCACACGCCCGGTCGACTTCCTCTTCGCACAGCAGCGGGATGTCGGGCAATGCGTCGCGGTCCAGGCCGCGGCGCAGCGTCGCGCGCACCCGGTCGGCCACGCTGCGGTCCAGCGGACGATCGCTGTCCGAGGCGCCGGTAATCTTCGGCTGCCGTTGCGGCTCAACCGAACTCAAACCCAGCTCGACGATTGACCACGGTAGCTCGGCCGCCTCAAAGTGGGCAAGTGCGCCCAGGTTGTACGGCGTAGCGTCGGCGATCACGGCTGACCAGACCCGCTGCCGGGCCGCCGCCGTGCGGTGGCTGTTGGCGGGCCCAAGCACTGTGCTCAGCTCGGCCAGGAATAGGCCGGTTTTAATGGCCGAGGCTCTTTCCGACGCCCGCACGTCACGCCAGCTGCGGTCGAGCTGATCGGTGAGCCTGGCTACGACGTCAGGATTTGCGAAGTATTGGTGCAGTACCTCGATGGCGGTGCGGTCGCGGCCCTGGTGAATGTCGTTGAGCACAGCGGCCGCCGTCTCGCGATCTTGCGGCGCCGGTTGGCCTTTCGTCACCGCGAGCTCGAAGCAAACCGGAAAGTACAGTTCCTGGGCATTTCCGGTGCGAATCCGCTGCCTGCGGCGCTCGAGTTTCAGGGTCTCGAACCATGCTGCGGCAGAGCGTAATTCGGGTGCGTTTCCGACGATGAGGTCGTGCATCCCGGTGGCGGTTTCAGGGGCGACGACCGGGGCCGAATACTGTGGGTTCGTCCGCAACCTCAACACCAACGGGTCGATGATCCGTTTGACGGTGCGGCTCAAAGGGCCGCCGTCATCGCTGCTGAGCACCTCGACGCCGGGACCGATCGCCCGCCACGCCCGGTCGATCACCGACCGGCGTGGGTGGCCCACCGCGACAACGGTCGCCACCCGCGAATCCGCGCTCATCTGCCCAGGATAGGGGCTTTTCAAAAATATCGGCAGCCGAAAAGTTGGGTTCGGTAGCCGGCCCTCGGCTAGAGCCTTGTGCCATGAAGAAGCTGACCATGCCGCTGCTGGGCGCCGGAATCGTATTGATCGCAACCGCCGCCGCCTACCTTGCTTTTCACGAGCCGTGGATCGCCGGTGTCGCCGGTGTCGCGGTTGCGCTGGTGCTCGTTGGCCGGCTCCCGTTCGCTCGGCGTCAGAGCGCGGGCGGCCGTACCGTCGGCGTCGGCACCGTGCGCACCATCGGCGACGATCAGCCCGGAGCCGCCGGCGGCGACCGCCAGATTTTCATTGAGGTGGTGGCCGTGTCCGGGGAGACGTTCATCGGCAAATTGGCCCGTTGTGACGCCGATCTGGATGCGTCGGTGCTGCGCCCCGGGCTCGTCGTTCTGGTGGCATTCGATCCCGCTGCGCGCGAGGAGCTTTCGCTGCCGGACGACGTGCTGGCTGTGCACGCGTCGTGGCTGGCCGCAATCTGAGTGCTAGCGCGCGCCGTCGACCGCGAACGTGACCAGGGCAGCCCAATACAGCGGACTGGCTGTGACGACGCCGTCACGCCAGCGCCGCATCTGCGCACGCTGCCAACGATTTATCGCGCATCCCGCGTCGTCGGCTTCGTGTGCGCGATCGACGGCGGCCACCACATCGGCCATCGGATCGGCCGGTTCACCGGCCGCCGCGGCAAACTGTCGATAGGCCGCGGTGGTGGGCAGCGACCATAAGGTGGCGGTCACCACCTGTGCGCCGCACAGGATCGTCGCCGCCACCAGACCGGTCGCCTCGTCGAATCGATAGTCCCCGCCCGATCCGCAAGCCAGCAGGGCAACGCGCGGTGGCATCGGCAACCGCAATGACATCAGGTCCGATGCGGTCAGCGGGCGGTGGTCACCTATTGCGTCGGCATCTCCTGGGATTTCCGCCGAGCAGGCCAGGTGGAGGGCGGCCCGATCGGCCCGGCTCGCGTGGTCGGCGTCGCCGTCGGCCGAACTCGCGTGGCCGACGTACATCAGCCTGCTCGGACATTGCGCCAGCTGCCCGGCCAGCCAGTTGCGGTCGGCATCCGGGCGGCGGAACAGCTCGACCACACCGTCGACATCCGGTAGCACCGGTCGGCGTTGCATCAGCTCGGTGTAATGGCGAGCCAACGGCGTCTGCGGGGAAGGCCTGCCGAGCACCGATCCGAGGTTGGAGTCCGGGCGCTGACCCGGCACTCGGGGATCGAGGACCAGGAGTGGCGGGTGGTCTCGCCCGGTGTCCCAGCCGGCCGGCGTGCGCGGTGCGTGCACGATGTTCGGCGGCACCGCCATCAGCACGTCGACCAACTCCATCAGCCGATAGCCATCGGTGTGGTCACTGATATCGGCCAGCTGCCAAGGGATTTTGGCCGCCACTCGGCCGCTGGTGGTGATGGCATCCTGGCGTGCGCGCACCAATTCCTCTTTGCTCGGTCCTGATTTCGGCATCGCCAGCAGTCCCCAGGGCACACGTGCCAGTCGTGCGCTGGGCGAGACGAACAGCACCGCGCGTGGCGATGCCATGCACTCCGTCAACAGCTGCCACCCCGGACGCTCGATCAGCAGCACACCGAGGATGTAGGCGACCGTGAGTTCGGTGGCCGGCGCCGCGAAAGGACCTCGGGTCAGTGCCCGCTCGATGGCGTCTCGCCCGCTCTCGGGGCCGTGCGGCTCGGGCAGGGCATCGGCCAGTTCCTGTAAGGCGGCGAGCAGGATCGGTTCCTCCACCACCCAGGTGACGGTTCTCGAGGGCTGCCCGACGATCCGCAGACTGGCGTAGGTGGCGATGCCGACGTCGGCGTACCGCAGGACCAGAGTCAGCCGGTCCGCCTCGCTCATGGCCAGGTGGACCAGGAGGGTTCTGCGGCCGTGACGGAGCGGCCGTACCGTTCGAAAGCCAGCGCGCGATAGTGGCTCATGATCGGTGCGGCATCCGGCTGCATCTGCAATGGCGGCAACGGGCCAAGCCGGGTCAGCTTGCTGCCTGCCGGCGCTGACGGCCCGGCTGCGGCCATGGCGGGGGCGAGTTCCGGCCCGGTGTCGATGAGCACCGGTGCGGTCGCCGTCGATGCCCATTCGCCGATTCTCGGTTGCTGTGGTTCGGTACTGAAGGTTCCTCGTGCGCTGTGATATTCGACCAGCTCGCTGACCAGTTCGGTGTTGTCCCATTCCCATGCGACGGCGAAGGCGCCGGCCAGCATCGGGGCCGAAACGCTGGCCGCCCAGCGCGATCTCGCGTCGGCGTCGGCGATCGAATACCGCACCGAGTCGACCGCCAGCGCGGCCGGCACCTTGAGCTCGGCGGCCTGTTCGAGTTTGGTCATCGCGCGCCAGTATTCCGGAGTGCCGACCTCGCCCAGGAGGATACCGAGTCCCTCGGCCTGACGTGCCTCGGTTTCCTGCAGCGTCTCGTCGGGATCACCCGAACTGTCGAAACCGAGGTCCGCCAGAGCATCCGCGCGCCAAACGGTGCCAAGGTGATTGTCGAGTCGGGCGTACTGCAGCCAACTGCTGCGCGGCGACGAGTCGAGCAATTCCCGGGCTTGGGCGATCAGCTCCACCGCTTCGGCGAAACGGCCGCAGAAGATCGGAATCCAGCTGCGCTGCAACAGGATGCGGTGCAGATGCAGCGGCTTGCCCAGTTCACGCCAGTGCCGCTCGGCATGCTCCCAGCACTGGTCGGCCGCTTCCAATGCACCCGATGCCAGGCGGGTGAGTCCCAAATACAGCCAACAGCGCGCGACGTCGTGGGCCCGCGCGTGTCGAGAGATGACCGGATTGGCCTCCGAGACCAGCCGCTCGGTGCCCGCGTGGTCGCCTACCGACCAGCACGCCGCGGCGCGTTCCAATTGTGTTCTGGCCGTGGCCAGTTCCCACCCGTTTGCCTGCGCCCTGGCTCCCGCGCGACGTAACCAGGGCTCGGCTTCCGACAATCGGCCCGTCTCGACGCAGAATCTGCCGTATGCGGTGGCCGCGGCCACCAGCAGATGGTCGGCGAACTCGCTGGCACCGCTGAGCTGGTCGATGCCGTCAAGCACCCGCTCCCACAGCGGAACCGATCGCACCTGCAAGTCGTCGTCGCAGAGCGCGGTCGCGCATAGGATTTGGGCATGGGTGCGCAGGTATGCGTGCTCGTCGGCGAGGTCGTCGAAACCCTCGTCGGAGTCGGTGTCGCCCAGCACCGCCAGTGCCACCGCGGCGCCGGCGTGATCGCCACGCGTTGCCGCCAGACCCGTTTCGAGGAACTGTGCTCGTCGCGAGTATCGACAGATCATGTGTGCGATCTCGTCGTCGGACATGAGCACCTGCTCGGCGGCTTCCGGCATTGTGCCGACGGCGATCCCCGAGTAGATGGTCAAGCAGTCGCGGATGCGCCGGATAGACTCTCGCACTCCGTCATTCGCTCCGCGAGCAAGGTAGATCTCGCCGAGCTGGGCAAGAACCTCCAGCATGAGATCGTCACGATCTTCCCGTTCGATCTGCGGTATCAGGGACAGCAACAGATCGCGGGCCCGTGTTTCGTCGGCGGCGAACGCCAAACGACGCGCGTTCGCCAACTCGCCGGGGATCGACACGGCTGCATCATAAGTCCGCTGTCGTGGGCGTGGCGAGGAACCGGAGCGGCGGACGTGTGAGTGAAGGCACGTCCGCCGCCCCGGAGTCCGATCGATCAACCGCAAGCCACCTTGATGTTGAAGTCCTTGGTGATCATCCCGGCCATTGGGTTCTTCAGGTCGGCCCCCTGTGCCTGACCGGTGATGGTGTAGGTCTTGCCGTCCACCGCCACGTTGGCCGAGCCGACCTTCGCGCCCATGCCGTTGCTGACCGACAATGCGTTGCCGTCGACGACAAGCGCCAGCGATTCGACCTGCGGAGTGGCCTCATCGGTCATCACCACGGCCAGCGCCTGGCGCCCGCCCGCGGACCCACTGCCGATGTCGATCTTGCCGCCGGTCTTGACGCAGGTCACCGACGCCGGGTCGAGGCCCTGTAGGTCCGTACCACCCACCTTGACCTGCGTGCCGCCGCCGGTGGCGACGCTGGGCGCCGTGCTCGACGCCGGGCCGGCCGTGTGGCCGCCACTGGAGCAGGCCACCAGCGCCGACGCACAGCCAAGGGTTCCGATCGCTGCCGCGATAAGACGTTTCACTGCATTTCCTTCCTTCGTGCGCCGCCCCATTGGCGTCGCCATGGGCGCAAGTACAGACCCGTCGCGGCGCTACCGATCCCAAATTTGGTTTCGACCCGGTAGGCTGCCAAGACCCAGGCGGTCACGGTCCATGAAGGGAGACAGGCTATGGCAGGCGTGCAATGGGTGGAAAAGCCTGAGGCCCACGACTTTCCGGCGGCGGCGGACTACCTCGCCATGCTCGCGGACGCGCAAACCGTCAAGAAGCTGACGAAAAAGTTGAAAGCCGGCTCCGTCACGCACAAGAAGGCCAAGGATATCCTCCGAGCAGCGCAGCTGAGGCTGCTGGACGTCGACAACCCGCACGTGGCCACGGATCTATCCAAGATCAAAAAGGGGCAACCGCTGTCGCCCATCCTGCTGGTGCGCGGCGACTTCACCAAGGGTGTTCCGCTCCAGATCGCCGACGGCTACCACCGGGTATGCGCGAGCTATCACACCGACGAGAACACCGACATCCCGGTCATCATCGTGTCGTTGAGCTGAAGACTTGGCTTGCCGGGCTCGGTGCTGGAATGTGTCACTGTGATTGAGATCCATACCGTCGGAGCGGTACAAGTACTGACCATTTCCGCGGGGCGCGTTAACGCCCTGGATGTCCAGCTGCTCGAAGAGCTGACCTATGCGGTCGGCGAGGTGCAGAGCTCGGGTGCCGACGCGCTCGTCGTCACCGGCGCGGGCCGCGTGTTCAGCGCCGGGGTAGACCTCAACCGCGTAGTGGAAGGCGGTGCCGGCTACACCGATCGGCTGGTCCCGGCGCTATCCGAGGCGTTCGAGGCGCTGTTCTGCTATCCGGGGCCGACCGTGGCCGCGATCAACGGCGCCGCCATCGCGGGCGGGTGCGTGCTGGCGTGCGCCTGCGACCGGCGTCTGATCGGCCCCGATGCGCAGATCGGGGCGTCCGAGGTCCGCGTGGGAGTGGCGTTTCCGGTCGCCGCGCTCGAGGTCATGCGCTACGCGTGCTCAGGCCATGCCGAGGAAGTGTTGCTCGGCGGCCGGGCCTACCGCGGGGTCGAGGCCGTCGCGCGCGGACTTGCGCACCGCGTCGTCGCCGAAGATCTTCTCGAGGCGGCGGTGGCGGAGGCGTCAGACCTCGGCGGCATCCCGGTCGATGCCTACCGCCACACGAAAGCCCAGCTGCGGGCGCCCACCGTGGCGCGGATCCGCGACGCCGGCGGTATTGACGACGAGGTCCGCGAACTGTGGGGCGCGGCCAGCACGCAGCAGCGCATCGCCGCCTACGTCGAGGGCCTGCGGCGCCGCGACAGCTGATTTCACACCGTCGCGCCGCGAGTCATTCCTCGACCGCAACCCCGCCGCCGGTGCGCCTGCGCCGCAGCCGATGCGACCCCTTGCCGGTTGGGCGGCGGTTTTGCAAACCGGCCCGGGAGTCTTCGGTGGCCTCGGGTTCGGGTTCGGCCCCTTCGGGGCTTTCGGCGGTCACCGCGACGGGCTCTTCGGCCCGCTCCGCCTCTTCGGCTTCTTCTGCGTCGCCGGCTTCGGGTTCGGTGCCTTCAGCTTCGGCGACCTCGGCGTCTTCGGTCTCGGCTTCGGCTTCTTCGGTTTCTTCAGCGTCCGCCTCGTCGCTCTTCTTGCGGCGAAGACGCCGCTGCTTGGGCTCCTTCGCCTTGATCGGTTTCGGCGGTGGCGGCGGCAACTCGGCGACGAACGACAGATAAAACGCGAAGAACCCGAGTACCGCGATCGCTGCGGCGGCGCCGTAAATCCCGAACAGCCACTGTCCAGCGGCATCGAGGCTGAGCCAGATCTCGCTGATCGCCGTGCCGATGATCAGCACGCCGGCCAGCACATGGGCCACGATCGACCAGACCCGCAGGGATAGGGCCAGCTGCGGGATCCCCAACTCTGGCTTGCGGGTGCGCAGCAGGGTGAACACCACGGGCAGAGCGGCCAGGGCCACCAGCGCGCCCGTCACGATCCGAAGCGCCGTCCCCAGCGAATGCGTGGTATCGCCCATCAACTCGAGCCAGCGGGGCAGCACGAAATAGAAGTAGAGGACGCCGGCACTGATCGAAAACAACAAGTGCCACGGTATGGCGACCTTGCGCCCCATACGCCTCCCTCATGCTGTGAGCCCACGCCAGCCTAAAGGCAGCTCAAACCGAATCCAAACATCCTCGGCCGCGGTCTCCAGACCGATCGCGAACGATGGCGGAGGATGCGGGATTTGAACCCGCGAGGGCTGTTAACCCAACCCGCGTTCCAGGCGAGCGCCATAGGCCACTAGGCGAATCCTCCGTGGCCATGGTAGCGGCTGGGTTGTGCCGCGGCCGCCACAGCGTGCTTTGAGCCAGGTATACACTCGCCGATGGACCCCGCGCGGCGTCTATCCTGTGAACTCCCCCAGGGCCGGAAGGCAGCAAGGGTCAATGGGCTCTGTCGGGTGCGCGGGGTCCCCCCACGTCGTGACCCCGAATCCCACGGCGTTCGACAGCGAAAGGGCCCATGGTGTCGTTCGATTCCCTCAGCCCTGAAGAGCTAGCGGCGGCGCACGCCCGCAACCAGCAGGATTACGCGGAGCTGCAAGCCAAGAAGCTGGCTTTGGACCTGACCCGCGGCAAACCGTCCCCCGAGCAGCTCGACCTGTCCAACCAGCTGCTGAGCCTGCCCGGAGACGATTACCGCGACGCCGAGGGCACCGATACCCGCAACTACGGCGGCCTGCACGGCCTGCCCGGACTGCGTGCCATCTTCGCCGAGCTGCTCGGTATCCCGGTGCCCAACCTGATCGCCGGGAACAACTCCAGCCTGGAGCTGATGCACGACCACGTCGCCTTCTCGATGTTGTACGGCGGCGTGGACTCGCAACGGCCCTGGAAGGACGAACCCAGCGTCAAGTTCCTCTGCCCCGTCCCCGGCTACGACCGGCACTTCGCCATCACGGAGACCATGGGCATCGAGATGATCCCGGTCCCGACGCTGCAGGACGGACCGGACGTCGACCTGATCGAAGAGCTCGTCGCCGTCGACCCCGCGATCAAGGGGATGTGGGCGGTGCCGGTGTTCGGCAATCCCACGGGCGTCACCTATTCATGGGAAACGGCTCGCCGGCTCGTCCAGATGCGGACGGCAGCGCCCGACTTCCGGCTGTTCTGGGACAACGCGTATGCGGTGCACACCCTGACGCACGACTTCATCCGCCAGGTGGACGTGCTCGGGCTGGCCGCTGCGGCCGGCAACCCCAACCGGCCGCATGTCTTCGCGTCCACCTCCAAGATCACCTTTGCCGGCGCCGGGGTCAGCTTTCTGGGCGGATCGCTGGGCAACATCGCCTGGTACCTGCAATACGCGGGGAAGAAGTCGATCGGCCCGGACAAGATCAACCAGCTACGGCATGCGCGCTTCTTCGGCGACGCCGACGGGGTGCGCCTGCACATGCTGCGCCACCAGCAGATACTGGCGCCAAAATTCGCCCTGGCGCTCGAAATTCTGGATCAGCGGCTGAGCGATTCCAAGATCGCCTCCTGGACGGAGCCCAAGGGCGGTTACTTCATCAGCCTCGACGCGTTGCCCGGCACCGCGCGGCGGACCGTCGCCCTGGCCAAGGACGCCGGCATCGCGGTCACCGAGGCGGGCGCGTCGTTCCCGTACCGGAAAGACCCGGACGACAAGAACATCCGGATCGCGCCCACCTTCCCGTCGCTCCCGGACCTGCGCGACGCGGTCGACGGCCTGGCGACCTGCGCGCTGCTGGCGGCTACGGAGTCGATGCTCCCCTCGTCGGCACCGAGTCTGCGCTGAGCGCGAGAAATTTGGCTGGATCACGCCGTACGTACAGTCTCGACGCCCTGATTGCAGGCTCGACGCCCACACCGACGATCGTCACCACGCGTGGCCTGATTGCCCGGTTCCTCGGCGGCCCCTCCGGGATCCGCATCGTCACCGAGCGTCGGTAGCCTGCTGACCGTGGCCCTCTACCGCAAGTACCGACCGGCAACCTTCGCCGAGGTGGTGGGTCAGGAGCACGTCACCGAGCCGCTGTCCATTGCCCTGGAAGCGGGTCGGATCAACCACGCGTATCTGTTCTCCGGGCCGCGCGGCTGCGGAAAGACCTCGTCGGCGCGCATCCTGGCGCGGTCGTTGAACTGTGAGCAGGGACCGACGGCCAACCCGTGCGGGGTTTGCGAGTCCTGCATCGCGCTGGCGCCCAACGCGCCCGGCAGCATCGACGTGGTGGAGCTGGACGCCGCAAGCCACGGCGGCGTGGACGACACTCGCGAGCTGCGGGACCGCGCGTTCTACGCTCCGGCTCAGTCGCGCTACCGGGTGTTCATCGTCGACGAAGCGCACATGGTGACCACCGCGGGCTTCAACGCGCTGCTCAAGATCGTGGAGGAACCGCCCGAACACCTCATCTTCATCTTCGCCACCACCGAACCGGAGAAGGTGCTGCCGACGATTCGGTCGCGCACCCATCACTACCCGTTTCGGCTGCTGCCGCCACGCACCATGCGGGCATTGATCGGGCGGATCTGCGAGCAAGAGGGCGTCGTCGTCGACGATGCGGTGTATCCGCTGGTGATCCGCGCGGGCGGTGGTTCGCCACGTGACACCCTCTCGGTGCTGGATCAATTGGTGGCCGGGGCCGAGGACGCTCACCTGACCTATCAGCGCGCGCTGGGGCTGCTGGGTGTCACCGACGTCGCACTGATCGACGACGCCGTGGATGCCCTCGCCGCTTCGGATGCCGCCGCGTTGTTCGGTGCTGTCGAATCGGTGATCGACGCCGGTCACGACCCACGCCGCTTTGCCACCGATCTGCTGGAGCGGTTCCGCGATCTCATTGTGCTGCAAGCGGTTCCGGACGCCGCCAGCCGCGGTGTGGTGGATGCGCCGGAGGACGTGCTGGACCGGATGCGCGAGCAAGCGGCCCGGATCGGGCCGGCGACCCTGACCCGGTACGCCGAGGTGGTGCAGGCAGGGCTGGGTGAGATGCGCGGTGCGACGGCGCCGCGCCTGCTGCTCGAAGTGGTCTGCGCGCGGCTGCTGCTGCCCTCGGCCAGCGACGCCGAGTCCGCGCTGCTGCACCGCATCGAGCGGATCGAGACCCGGCTGACCATGTCGATCCCCGCGTCCGAGGGCGCAGCACCGCCGCCCCGGCCCACGGCTGCCGAGCCGGTGACTGCCCCCGTCCGGCCCCGCAAGGCGGCCGCTGAGTCTGCTTCCAAGCCCGAGCCGAAACGCGAGCCCGAACCGCCTCCCGAGCCGGCCCCCGAACCGGCCCCTGAATCAGTTTCTGCCCCCGGCGAACTCAACGCGGCCGCGGTGCGAACGATGTGGCCGACGGTGCGGGACAAGGTGCGCCAGCGCAGCCGCACCACCGAGGTGATGCTGGCCGGCGCTACCGTCCGTGCCGTCGAGGGCAACACGTTGGTGCTGACTCATGCATCGGCGCCGCTGGCCAAGCGGTTGTCCGAACAGCGCAACGCCGACGTCATCGCCGAAGCGCTCAAAGACGCGCTGGGGGTGGACTGGCGGGTGCGGTGCGAGGCCGGCGCACCGGAGCCGACGGCGACCGACCCGCCGCCCGCCCGGCAGGAAGCGCCCGCGGACGAATCCGCCGATGTGGATTCGGCTCAGCAAGACGAAGAGGAACACATGCTTGCCGAAGCGGGCCGCAGCGAGCCGTCGGCGCCGCGGCGCGACCCCGAAGAGGTTGCACTCGAGCTGCTGCAGAACGAGTTGGGCGCCCGCCGCATCGACAACGGCTAGCCGATTACGGCTGCCACCACGGTCGCAGCGGCAGGTTGTCGTCGCCTCGCGCGTCGACCTTGGCTGCCAGTACGTGATGCAGCTGAAGGTTGTTCTGCTCGAAGGCCACCCTTGAGGCCGCCATGTACAAGCCCCACACCTTGGCGGTCGCCAAGCCGACCTCGGCGACGGCCTCATCCCAGTGCTCGACGAGGTTGCGGCACCAGTCGCGCAGCGTCATCGCGTAGTGATGCCGGAAGTTCTCCTCGTGCAACACTTCCAGACCGACGTCCTGGATGGCGAAGACGATGCGACCCGAGCCGGTCAGCTCCCCGTCCGGAAAGACGTAGCGGTCGGTGAATCCACCCCCAAAGGAGGTCGATCTGTTGTCGTGGCGGGTGATGCAGTGGTTGAGCAGCAGACCGCCGGTGCGCAGCTTGGACTTGAGGAAGCCGAAGTAGCCGGGGTAATTCTTGACGCCGATGTGCTCGGTCAACCCGATGGAAGAAACGGCGTCGAATCCCGTCTCGCCCACGTCGCGGTAGTCGGAGTGCCGGACTTCGGCGAGGCCCGTCAGCTCTTCGTCTTCAATCGCTTGCTGTGCCCACTTCGCCTGCTCGGCCGACAGGGTGGCACCGATCGCCCGGACACCGCGTCGCGCCGCGTAGCGGACCATGCCTCCCCAGCCGCAGCCGACGTCGAGCAGCCGGTCGCCCCGCTGTAGCCGCAGCTTCTCGAAAATCAGCCGGTACTTGTTCTCCTGGGCCTCTTCCAGCGTGGCGTCTGCGCTGGGGTAGGCCGCGCAGGTGTAGGTCATCGACGGGCCGAGCACCCATTCATAGAAGGCGTTGGAGACGTCGTAGTGGTGGTGGATGGCCTCGGCGTCACGGGTCTTGCTGTGCGTCACGCCGGCGGCGATTCGGCGCCACCGTGGCGGCGTCTCCTCCGGCGGAGGAGCGATCGGCAGCAATCGCCCAAACCCGATTGAGCGGACGACGTTGGCGAACACCAGGGCCGACGGACGCTTGAATTGAACCCGGTCGGTCAGTGTCTTGAGCAACTGGTACGGATCGCCGGGATGCACGCCGTACGTCTGCAGGTCGCCCGACACGTATGCGCGGGCAAGGCCGAGTTCGCCGGGGGCCGTGGCCAGGTAGGTGGCGCCGCGGGGAGTCCGAAGATCCAGGCCCAGTACGGCATCCTCGCTGCCGGCGGAGCTGCCGTCGTACGCGGTGAACCTCAGCGGCTGGCGCCCGGTCGCGGTGAAGATCTCCAGAATCTCCGCCATGCTCAGTTTGCGGGGGGTGGTGCGATTGGGTTCTTTGGTCGTCGTCATCGCCGTTGCACCGCCTTTGCGTAGAGGTCGAGGAGACGCGAATCGGGATCGTAGGTTTTTTTGACCGTCTGGTAGGCCTCGCCGCCGTAGAGCTCGTCGAATTCCTCGCGGGTGTAGAACGAGTCCGAGTACAGCGACTTGTGCCCGTCGAGCTCGCTCACCTTGGCCTCGATCATCCGGTTGATTGCGCCCTCGGTGGCACCCCCCGGCACCGAGGACCAGAACCCGACATTGACGTAGGTGTGATCCGGCCGCATCGGATACAGCGGCCAGCCGTCGTGACCGCGTAGCCGCAGCGGGCACAACCAGATTGGTGTGATGGGCACGTTGTCCAGGAACCACTCCAAGAACTCGCCGGTGCGTTCCACCGGAACCTCGATGTCCTGCACCACCCGCTCGCGTGCCGCAAGACCGCGGCGCCTCTCGATGCGGCCGGAGACTCCGAAACGCCGGTCCATCGCGACCAGCTTCGAGTAGACGCTGCTGCGTCGGTAGCGGCGCGGCCACCAGCGCCGTAGCCTCGGGTTCTGCACACCGAAGGCGCGAGAGCACCAGAACCAATCGGTGTCCCAGCGCCAGAAGTAGTCGTGAATCGTCAGCCGGTCGTCTTTGGTGGCTTCCACACCGGCAGAGTTGTGCTGAATTGACCGGTAATAGATCTTCTTGCCGGTGTAGTCGCTGACCGGTCCCGGGGTTGCGGTCCGCCTGCCAACGCACAGGTAGCTTTCGTTGGCGCTGAAAACGACTCCGTCCAGATAGTCCACCGGGGTGCCGCCCTGTCCGCCGGTATCGATGATGCGTTCCATCGCGGCGACCAGCTCGGGCAGCGAGCGGAATCGGACGTGCCGCAGCGCCACGAACGGCGCGACGGGCTCCAGCTCGATTCGAAGCCGAGTTGAATATCCCAGTGTCCCATAGGAATTGGGAAAGGCGCGGAACAGGTCGGAGTGCTGGCCGCGGGATGCGGTCAGCAATTTGCCAGCGCCGGTGAGGATATCCATCTCCAGCACCGACTCATGCGGCAGACCGTTGCGAAACGACGCCGACTCGATACCCAAGCCGCTGACCGCGCCGCCGAGGGTGATGGTCTTCAGCTGCGGCACCACCCGCGGTGAAAGGCCGTAGGGCAGGGTCGCGGCCACCAGGTCCTCGTAGCTGCACATGCCGGCCACGTCGGCGGTGCGGGTTTCGGGATCGACACCGAGGACGCCGGTCAGCCCCGAGGTATCCAGGCCGCGCGCATTGCGTTTGGCGCGGGCGCGGAACAGATTTGAGGTGGATTTGGCGAGCCGAACGCTGGACGTTGCGGGGATGGATCGATAACTCGCCATCAACCGGTCAACGCCCGCTGTGTGAGCCGAGAGTGCAGATCCACGGACAGGCATCACATATACCCTAGTCTTCTAAAACAGCCTGTGCACCCGCGCGCGGGCGGCATCACAAAGACATCGGAAGAGGGGTCGCACCGTGGGACAGGTGAGCGCAGCCAGCACAATCTTGGTTAATGCCGACCCCGCCGCCACACTTGCTGCGGTCGCCGACTATCAGACGGTGCGCCCCAAGATCCTGTCCCCGCAGTACAGCGAATACCAGGTGCTGCAGGGCGGCCAGGGCCAGGGCACGGTTGCCAAATGGAAGCTGCAGGCCACCAAGTCCCGCGTTCGCGATGTGCAGGTCAACGTGGACGTCGCCGGCCACACTGTGATCGAGAAGGACGCGAACTCGTCCATGGTCACCAACTGGACGGTGGCTCCCGCCGGACCCGGGTCCAGTGTCACGGTGAAGACCGCCTGGAATGGCGCCGGCGGCGTCAAGGGCTTCTTCGAAAAAACCTTTGCGCCCTTGGGGCTCAGGAAGATTCAGGCCGAGGTCCTGGCGAACCTGAAGAAGGAACTGGAGAGCTAGCCCGCCTAGCGCACCTGGCCCTGGGTGGCCAGGAAGCCCGCGACACCGCGAACCAGTGCGTCGGCGTATTTTTGCTTGCCGTCGGCTGACTCCATCAGCGCCGAATCCACGGGGTTCTTCATGTTGCCGCACTCGACGAGGATCGACGGATACTGCGCGAGGTTGAGGCCGGTGAGGTCCGAACGCCCGTACAGACCGTTCTGGCCGATGTAGTTAGAGGGCGGAATGCCGGAGGCCTGCAACTGGTCGCGCATGATTTGGGCGTACTGCACCGAGGGTCCGGCCTGCACCTGGTTCAGCGGTGGGGCCGAGTAGTTGACGTGAAAGCCCCTGCCGGACGGTGGGCCGCCGTCGGCGTGGATGCTTAGGACCGCATTGGGGTGCATCGAGTTGGCCATGTCGGCGCGCGCATCGACGCAGGGTCCCAGCCCGGTGTCGTTGCCGCGTGACATGGCTGTCCGGACGCCGAGGGCGTTGAGCGCGGCGCGAACCCGCAGCGCGGTGTCCCAGGTGAATGTGTGCTCCATATAGCCGCTGTTGGTCGACGTGCCAGTGGTTTGGCAGTCCTTGGTGCCGCCGCGCCCGGTGGGCACCTGACGGCCGATGGAAGCGTCGTTGGAGCCGTTGTGGCCGGGATCGATGAACACAACCATCCCGGCGATGTTGGAAGGGGTTGCGGTCGCTGTGGGGATGATCAGCGTCGACGCGGCAACCAGCGTGCCGACCAGCGTTTTGATTCCGACACGCCTGCTCACTCGTTGGTCCACGGCGCAAAGGTAACCACGCGCGGTCTACGCTGGGTGTTTCGAATCGCCCGACATCCACAGGCGAAACCAAGTCGAGACCAAGATGCGAGGTGATCGTCATGCAACCCGGAGGCGACATGTCGGCGCTGCTCGCCCAGGCGCAGCAGATGCAGCAAAAGCTACTGGAAGCCCAGCACCAGCTCGCCAACGCTGAGGTGCACGGTCAAGCGGGTGGGGGTTTGGTCAAGGTCGTCGTCAAAGGCAGCGGCGAGGTCGTCGCGGTCGAGATCGATCCCAAGGTCGTCGACCCGGGGGACGTCGAGACCTTGCAGGACCTGATCGTCGGTGCAATGGCCGACGCTTCCAAGCAAGTCACCAGGATGGCGCAGGAGCAGCTGGGGTCGCTGGCCGGTGGCATGGGCGCTCCACCGGCCCAACCGCCGGCGCCAACACAAATGCCGGGACTCTGACTTCTGTACCAACATGTTTGAGGGACCCGTCCAGGATCTGATCGACGAACTCGGCAAGCTGCCGGGTATCGGACCCAAGAGCGCGCAGCGCATCGCCTTTCACCTGTTGTCGGTCGAGCCGCCGGACATCGACCGGCTGACCGCCGTGCTGGCGAAGGTCCGCGACGGCGTGCGATTCTGCGCGGTGTGCGGCAACGTCTCCGACGACGAGCGTTGCCGCATCTGCGCCGATCCGCGCCGGGACGGCTCGCAGGTGTGCGTCGTCGAGGAGCCGAAGGATATCCAGGCCGTCGAGCGCACCCGCGAATTCCGCGGCCGCTACCACGTCCTGGGCGGTGCGCTTGATCCGCTGTCCGGAGTCGGCCCCGATCAGCTGCGCATCCGCGAGCTACTCAGCCGCATCGGTGAGCGCGTCGACGACGTCGACATCACTGAGGTGATCATCGCCACCGATCCCAATACGGAGGGGGAGGCGACCGCCACCTACTTGGTTCGGATGCTGCGCGACATCCCCGGCCTGACGGTGACGCGGATCGCGTCCGGGCTGCCGATGGGCGGCGACTTGGAATTCGCCGACGAGCTGACGCTGGGCCGCGCGCTCACCGGCCGTCGGGCCATGGTCTGACCTGGTCCTCTGGTTCGTTCGCCGCATTTCGCCGAGCCTGTAATTTTGCAGGGCCCTACTCGCACTTCTTCTGCAGATTTACAGCCTCGACGATTTGTCGGTCTCTGGTGCCAGCATTCCGGGCATGGCCGAGGTGTTCATCGGTAGCGGGGATGTGACGCGGCACGAGCTGCAACGGTGGTACCGCCCCGTCTATCCGGGTGTTTACGCCCCTAAGCGGCACAACCTCTCGCTGCGCGACCGCATTACCGGTGCCTGGGTGTGGTCCGGACGCCGAGCGGTTATTGCCGGCATTGCCGCCTCCGCGCTGCATGGAGCGCAATGGGTCGACGAAGAGATCCCGATCGAGCTGATTTGGTCCAGCACCAGGCCGCCCACCGGAGTCGTCGCCCGGGACGAGGCTTTGAGCGGCGACGAAATGACCCGCGTAGCTGGACTACCGGTCACCACCCCTGCCCGCACGGCATATGACCTCGGACGCCATCTGTCACGGGCTGAGTCAATCGCCCGACTTGACGCCCTCATGTGGGCGACCCCGTTCTCGGCGGAGGACGTGCTGCTGTTGGCCAAGCGACACCCCGGCGCTCGCGGGCTGCGTCGGTTGCGTGGGGCCCTTGCCCTCGTCGATCGCGGCGCCGCATCGCCGAAGGAGACCTGGCTGCGGCTGTTGTTGATCGACGCCGGGCTACCCACGCCGACCACTCAGATACCCGTGAACGAAAACTGGCGACTGGTCGGCGTCCTCGACATGGGCTGGGAGAGATACAAGGTGGCGGTCGAGTACGACGGTGACCATCACCGCACGGACCGCCGCCGCTACGTCCGGGACCAACAGCGGCTGCGCAAGCTGGAAGGACTGGGCTGGATCGTCGTCCGGGTGATCGCCGAGGACAAGCCGGAGGATGTCGTGACCCGGGTGCGGAACGCACTGCGGGCGAGGGGCTGGCGCTCCTAGCGGGCCGCCAGCCGCTCGCGGCGCAGCAATTCCACCTCGGGCAGCTCCAGCGGCGACAGCTCACCCACCACCTTGCTCAGCAGCAGATCGGCCAGCTCGGGGTTGCGGGCCAGGCACGGTCCGTGCATGTAGGTAGCGACGATGGTGCCCTGAACCGCGCCGTCGAAGCCATTGCCGGGGGGGTCGGCCCGATTACCCGCCCCCTTGACCACCGCGCCCAACGGCGACGCCGCGGGGCCCAGGACGGTGCCGCCCCGGTGGTTTTCGAATCCGGTGAGGCGTTGGGTCAAGCCGGGCAGCAACGGCTTGCTGACCAACTCGCCGATGGTGCGCGCGTCCTGCGGTGACGTGGTCGCATCCAGCATGCCCACACCGTCGACCCGTTCCCCCGACGACGTCTGGTACCAATGCCCCAGCACCTGGACGGCCGCACAGATCGCCAGCACGGGCGCTGCCCGCTCGGCCGCGCGCTGCAGGCCCGGGTACCGGAGCAGGTGCCTGGTGGCGAGCCGCTGCGCATAGTCCTCGGCGCCGCCCAGCGTGTAAAGGTCCAGCGACTCCGGTACCGGATCGGCCAACGTGATCTCGACGATCTCGGCGGCGACGCCCCGCAACCGCAACCGTTGGCGCAGCACCAGAGCGTTGCCCCCGTCGCCGTAGGTACCCATCACGTCGGGCAACACCAGCCCGATCCGCACTTTGGAGTCAGCCATGGCGTGCCAACGCTCGCTGCAACTGAAGGAACGCGGTGTAGTTGGCGACGACCTCCACCCGCCCGGGCGGACAGGACGCGATGGCGGCCATGGTGTCGTGCACCAGGGTGTGCTCAACGCCCGCGTACCCGAGGCGCACCGCGAGGTCGGTGCCTCGTTCGCCCGCGGCCACCACTGCCGTTTTTTCGAAGTGTTCGAAGCGGACGTCCCACAGCCACGACAGGTCCTCGCCGTCGGGCACCTGGCCGTTGACCGAGATGACCACGCCGGCCGCGTGCTTGTCCACCATCGACAGCGCCTCCTGCCAGCCCGCCGGGTTCTTGGCCAGCAGGATCCGCGCTTCATGCTCGCCGATACGGACGGTCCGGTATCGTCCGGCGACCTCGTCGACCTGACAGACGGCCGCGACGGCTGAAGCCGGGTCGGCGCCCAACGCGACGGCGGCGGCCACGGCTTGGGCGGCGTTGCCGCGATTCACCGCGCCCGGCAGTGCCAACCGCATCGGCAAGGCCAACCCGTCGGGCCCGTGCAGGATGTCGTCGTCGAACCACCAGTGCGGGCTGGGCCGCTTGAATTCGGCGCCTGTGCTATACCAATGGCCCTTGTCACGGACGATGACCTCGCCGCTGCGCGGGCAGCTGACCGAGTCGTTCGCCCACGCGCCGCCCGCGGCCACCCACACCACGTTCGGGCTGTCATAAGCCGCCGAGGTCATCAGCACGTCGTCGCAATTGGCGACGACGACCGCCTTCGGGTGCCGGGCCAGGCCGGCCCGCAGCGCGCGTTCGATCACGTTGATCTCGCCGACCCGGTCCAGCTGGTCGCGCGACAGGTTGAGCAGCACAAGGACACTGGGCGCGACGGCATCTGAGACGTGCGGCACGTGCATCTCGTCGACTTCGAGGACGGCCAGCTCGGCGTCACGGTTCGCGGCCAGCGCGGCCACCAGGCCGGCGTCCATGTTGGCGCCCTCGGCGTTGGTGGCCACCGACCCGAGCGTCCTCAGCGCGGCCGCGGTCATCCGGGTGGTCGTCGACTTGCCGTTGGTGCCGGTGAGGATGACGGTGCGCCGGCCCGCTCCGAGCTGACGCAGGATGGAGCGGTCCAGGGTCATCGCCACCAGGCCGCCGATCATCGCCCCGGCTCCGCGCCCGGTGATCCGCGACGCCCACCGCGCGGTCGCCCCTGCGGCGAGGGCCAGACGTCCGCGGGCGGTGATCACCCGCGCAGTTTAAGGGCGATCGCAGCGGGTCGCCCCATCCAACCCAAGTGCCGACACGATGCCAAAGCGACCAGGTGATGTCGGCCCGACGTGCAATCCTCAGTTCATGAACCGGGTGTCCTGGGGGCGGCCGGCCAGCGAGCCGGGCGGGGGTTGGGCCGTCATCGACGTCGAGACCTCGGGCTTTCGGCCGGGTCAGGCGCGCATCATCAGCGTTGCCGCGCTCGGCCTCGACGCCGACGGTCGGGTCGAGCAATCGGTGGTCAGCCTGCTCAACCCCGGGGTCGACCCCGGTCCCACCCACGTGCACGGCCTGACCGCCGCCATGCTCGAGGACCAGCCGCAGTTCGGCGACATCGTCGGGGACCTGGTCGAGGTGCTGCGCGGCCGCACGCTGGTGGCGCACAACGTCGCCTTCGACTACGCGTTCCTGGCCGCGGAAGCCGAGCTCGCCGAGGCCGAGCTGCCCGTCGACAACGTGATGTGCACGGTCGAGCTGGCGCGGCGGCTGGACCTCGGGGTGGACAATCTGCGGCTGGAGACGCTCGCCGCGCACTGGGGCGTGATCCAGGAGCGGCCGCACGACGCCTTTGACGACGCGTTGGTGTTGACCGGCGTGCTGGAGTCGGCGCTCGAGCGGGCACGCGAACGCGACATCTGGCTGCCGGTGCATCCGGTGACCCGCCGCCAATGGCCCAACGGCCGGGTGACCCACGACGAGCTGAGGCCGTTGAAGGTGCTGGCTTCGCGGATGTCTTGCCCGTATCTCAACCCCGGCCCATACGTTCGTGGCAGGCCGCTGGTCCAGGGCATGCGGGTGGCCCTGGCCGCAGAGGTGGCACGCACCCATGACGAACTCGTGGAGCGGATCCTGCACGCCGGGCTGGCCTACAGCGACGTTGTCGACCTGGAGACGTCATTGGTGGTCTGCAACGAGGCCGCCCCCGAGCAGGGCAAGGGTTATCACGCCCTGCAGCTGGGGGTGCCGGTGGTGTCCGACGCGCAATTCATCGACGACATCGGGGCCGTCGTCGGCGGCACCGGCATGGAGGAATTCACCGACGCCACCACCGTTGAGCAGCAGCTCGCGCTGTTCTGAGCGACCCCTTGCGTCACTACGGTCGTAGTACTAACGTCACGTGCATGACAACCACTACAGATGTAGTACACCGACGTTCCTGGCGGGCCACCTACCGTCGGCACGGCTACTTCTTCCGCCAGGCGGCCATGCTGACCATCTCGCTGGGCGTCGTCATGCACACCTACCGGGTGATCTTCGGAGACGCGCGCACGCTGCAACACGTGGTGACGGTGACGACGGACAGGATCCTGCTCGTCCCGATGACTTATGCAGCCATCACCGGCATCCTGGTTTACCGGCGCGTACAGTTCGCCAGCAAACGCCATCGGGCGCTCTTCACCGCATCGGTCGTCTACATCGCCGGCAGCGTGCCGCTGCATGTTTACCTCGACTATGTGATCAGGGACGTTTCGTTCGTCACGTGGTTCCCGATGTGGTTCAGCTACCTGTTACTGATCGCCGTTTACCCGGTGTTCCTGACGATGTTCTGGCGGCTGCGCTACAAAGACTGATGCCGTCGAACCCGAAACGCCGTGCGCAGATCCTCGACGCCGCGATCGGCATCCTCGCCGATGTGGGCGTCGGGGGTCTGACGCATCGCCAGGTCGATGACCGGGCGGACTTGCCCGCCGGCACCACGTCGAATTACTTCCGCACGCGCCAGGCCCTGCTCGAGGCGACGGCGGCCCGGACCGTCGATCTGCACTGGCAGCGCGTCGAGGCTCTGCGGGCCGCGATCGGGTCGCTGACTCGCGACGGCGTCCGAGCGCTCGTGACGCGGATGCTGTCCGACCCCGACGAGCAGGCGCGCCGCTACACGCTGGCTCGGTTCGAGCTGTTCATGGAGGGCACACGCCGGCCCGAGCTGCAGCCGTTCCTCAAGGACCTGCAGGCCGCCGCGGTGAAGTCCGCCACGCTCATCTTCGAGGCGGCGGGCTTCACCCCGACTCCCCAACAGATGGATGAGCTGAGCCGCCTGCTCAACGGCTACGTGTTCAGCAAGCTCACGATGCCAACCGACGACGACCCCGCCGGCCTGGTCGACCGGTTGCTAGGCACGTTCTTCGAGGCCTAGCGAGATGCCCGGTTGACCGCCGACACCACGGCCCGAAGCGACGCGGTGGTAATGGACGGCGCGATGCCCACGCCCCAAACGGTCCGCCCGGCGACCGAAGCCTCCACATATGCCGCGGCCTGCGCGTCGTCGCCGGCACTCATCGCGTGCTCCGAGTAATCCAGGACGGCCACCTCGAATCCGACGGTTCCCAGCGCGTGGACGAACGCGGCCAGCGGGCCGTTGCCGACACCGCTGATCTCGGTTTCCACTCCGTCGATCTTGACGGCCACGGTGACGCTGGTGATGCCGCCGTCTTCCTCAGAGGCATCCACCCGCTGCCTGATCCGCTCCAGCGGCCGCACCGGGGCGAGGTACTCGTCGTAGAACGCGTCCCACATCTCCTTCGGCGAGACCTCACCGCCCTCACCCTCGGTGATCTTCTGAATCACCTGGGAGAACTCGATCTGCAGCCGCCGCGGCAGCGCCAGGCCGTGGTCGGACTTCATGATGTAGGCCACCCCGCCCTTGCCGGACTGCGAGTTGACCCGGATAACCGCCTCGTAGGTGCGCCCGACGTCCTTGGGGTCGATCGGCAGATACGGCACCTGCCACAGCATGTCCTCGACATCGGTGTCCGCAGCGTCCGCGTCGATCTTCATCTGGTCCAGGCCCTTGTTGATGGCGTCCTGATGGCTGCCCGAGAACGCGGTGTAGACCAGGTCCCCGCCGTAGGGGTGCCGTTCGTGCACCGGCAGCTGGTTGCAGTACTCCACGGTGCGGCGGATCTCGTCGATGTTCGAGAAGTCGATCTGCGGGTCCACGCCGCGGGAGAACAGGTTGAGCCCCAGCGTCACCAGGCACACGTTGCCGGTGCGCTCCCCGTTGCCGAACAGGCAGCCCTCGATCCGGTCGGCGCCGGCCTGATACCCCAATTCGGCTGCGGCGACGGCGGTTCCGCGGTCGTTGTGCGGATGCAGGCTCAGGATGACGGACTCCCGGTTGGCCAGATTGCGGCTCATCCACTCGATCGAGTCGGCGTAGACGTTGGGTGTGGCCATCTCCACGGTGGCGGGCAGGTTGAAAATGATCGGGTTCTCCGGCGTCGGTGCAATGATTTCGCCGACGGCGTCGCACACCTGCTTGGCGTACTCGAGTTCGGTGCCGGTGTAGGACTCCGGCGAATACTCGAACCGCCACTGCGTGCCCGGGTGCTTGGCGGCCTCCTCGACGCACTTGCGCGCGCCGTCGGTCGCGATGGCCTGGACCGCGGCCCGGTCGGCGCGGAAAACCACGCGGCGCTGCAGGATCGACGTCGAGTTGTAGAAGTGCACGATGGCCCGCGGCGCGCCGTCGCACGCCTCGAAGGTGCGCTCGATCAGCTCCGGCCGGCACTGGGTCAGCACCTGGATCGTGACGTCGTCGGGAATGGCGCGGTCGGCGATGATCTCGCGGACGAAGTCGAAGTCGGTCTGGCTGGCCGACGGGAATCCGACCTCGATCTCCTTGTAGCCCATGCGCACCAGCAGGTCGAACATGCGGCGCTTGCGGGCCGGGCTCATCGGGTCGATCAGCGCCTGGTTGCCGTCCCGCAGATCCACCGCGCACCACAGCGGGGCGCGGGTGATGACCCGGTCGGGCCAGGTGCGGTCGGCCATGCGGATGGGCTCGACTTCCTCGGCGAAGGGCCGATACCGGTTGACCGGCATGGACGTGCCGCGCTGGGGATTCCACACGGGTTGGTCGGGCCTGGGCGGGCCGGCGGGTTTTATGACGGTTCGCGCAGACGTGTATGAGTCGGGGCTGGAAGCCTCAGGAAAGTTGGTCACGGTAGTTGCTCCGGGGTTATCAGAAGGAACCTCAGACCGGCGCATCGCGAACGCCCGCGACGGGAAGCCGGTCTGGATCAGACCCCGTCGCGGCGTCCGAGGAGGAGCACCCGCTGCACGTTCCGTACTCTACCGCGATCGGCTGCGGTGCCAAAACCGCAGGCCGTTTGGTGTGACCGGCTACCCAACTCGCGCGATCGACGGGAGGAAAAAGACGGTTCGCGTTTCCACCGATACACCGTCGAGCCGCTGATGCCGCTCTCGGCTGCAATCGCGGCGGCCTTTTCCCCGGAGCGCAGCCTCCGCAGCACCTGGTTGCGCGACGTCGCGGTGTCAGCGTCGTGCATGGGTCCTCCGTCACCTGCCCGGGCAATGGCCATCAACGGTTGCCAAGCGTTGCGGCACAACGCCGCGGTTGGCAACCTGCTGGTCCGCTCACCGGGCCGGAATCTGTCGGGTCGAGAATCGGTGCTGCCGAATTCGAGTAATCCACTACGCATGTGCCGCTCCCGAAACGAGAGCAACCTGGCACCTGGAAATCATCCCGAATCGGGCACTACAGCAGCGAAAGAGGGCTCCCGCTCATGTCCGCGTCAACACCGCTTCTAGCCGGACGCTCCCAGGTGGACAGTGTTGCGCTCGACCGCATCACCTATACCGCACAGCACCAGGCGCCAGCGCCTATCCCGTGGCCCGACGGGCTGGCGCCCGTCGGGGTTCCCTATGGCCGGGCCGCCGACCAGCCGCTGCCGGCCGCCGATGTCATCGTGGTGACCTGGACGGCGGCCGAGGGCGAGGCTCTCGCTGACGTGCTGACCCCGGGATTGTCGAGTACGACTTGGAAACCCTACGCCCACCGATGGAGCAGTTACGAGCCCCAGCTCACATCGCGTTCGCCGGCCCGGGAGGCCGGATGCATGGCGCACGTCGCCCAAATCAAAATCGGCAAGGTCAACGTCTTGGCGGTGAAGTCCGAGCTGCACCTGGCGACCGACGGGATTTCGGCGCCGATTGTGGCGCTATGGCAGCAGATGGTGAGCGAGGCCAAGCCAAAGCTGGTCATCACGACCGGGACGGCCGGGGGCATCGGGGCGACTACCCAACTTGGTGATGTTTTCGTCGTCACCAACGCAAAGTTCAACTGCACCAAAGATTTCAAGAACAAGCCCTGGGCCCAGCAGCTCTTCAGCGGGTCGATGATCAACGGGGGTCGGTACACGGCGGACTTCGGGGCGCTCGTGGCCCCCAACGCCGCGCGGCTGCAGCCCGTGGCGACGCGCCCGCCCACCCTGACCTTTGGCGGGGCCAAGGGCGGCGTGGAAACCATGGATTACTTCGGTTTCGCTGACACCAAAGACTCCTTCGGTGTCGTTCGCGACTACCCCGACGCCCGAACCGAAGAGATGGATGACGCCACCCTGCCGCTGGCCCTCAGCGATCTGGCGGACCCGCCGTCATGGTGCTCGATCCGCAACGCGAGCGACCCCCAGGTCTCCTCAGATCTCGGCGACCTCGCAGCTGAGGAGCGCTGGGCCAACGAGATCTACAACAAGTACGGCTACTGGACCAGCGTCGGGTCGGCTATCGCCACCTGGGCTGTTATCGCCGACCTCAGCTGAAAAGGAAGTGAAAGGAAACCAATATGTCCAGCACTGTGTCCACTAGGTACAAGCTCGGCAAGAAGCGGCCCGTCGTCGACAAGCGGACGCTGCGCTTCTCGAAATATCTGACGCTGCCGGCGCCGCCGGACAGCGTGACCTACTACGAGAAGGTCGCCAACTGGCCGATGTACTACAACGACCAGTACGGCGATTGCACCTGCGCCGCGGCGGCTCACATGATCCAGAATTGGACGGCCAATGCCTCGACCCAGGTAGCGCCGCCGGCACCGACGGTGCTCGCGTTCTATGAGCACTTCGTGGGCTCGCCTCCGCCGCCCGACGCAGGGTGCGACATGCTCAGCGTCCTCAGGTACTGGCGGCAATCCGGGCTCGACAAGCATGAGGTCACGGCATTCGCCGCCCTCGATCTGAAGAACCAGTCGCAAGCCCAGAGCGCGATCTATCTGCTCGGCAGCATCTACATCGGTGTGGCACTCCCGGACTTCGCGGTCCAGGGCGACATGCTGACCGTCCCGTGGGTGGTGCCGCCCGGGGGGCCGGTGGGCGACGCTGCCCCTAACCCCGACAACGGGCACTGCATCCCGGCCGTGGGGTATGACGAAAACCAGCTGTGGATCGTCACCTGGGGTGAGGTGAAGTCGATGGCCTGGGACTTCTACAACGCCTACGCCGACGAGGCCTTCGCCGTCCTCAGCCATGACTTCATCGGCAGGTCGGGCGTGTCGCCGGACGGTTTCAACTTGCAGGCGTTGAAGGCCGACCTGGCCAAGCTTTGACCCCCTTGTTCCGCGCGGGCGCGCGCGGCCTCGGCAGCTACCGTCGGCGTGGATACGCCTAGGAACCGCCCAGCCGGGGCCCGCCGCGCTTAGCTCCTAATCGACCGTCGAGTGATCGGCGGGTGCTAACCGGTCACCGGGGGACGGATCAGTCAGCGGTAAACACCAGGCGCCGTCACACGTATTCTGTTGTCGACCTACACCCCCGGACCGAAAGCACAACAATGGCGCTCGTCGTACAGAAATACGGCGGCTCATCGGTGGCCGACGCCGACCGGATCCGCCGCGTCGCGGAGCGCATCGTCGCAACCAAAAGACAGGGAAACGACGTCGTCGTGGTGGTGTCCGCGATGGGCGACACCACCGACGACCTGCTGGACCTGGCTCAGCAGGTGTGCCCGGCCCCGCCGCCGCGGGAACTCGACATGCTGCTGACCGCCGGTGAACGCATCTCAAATGCGTTAGTGGCCATGGCGATCGAATCGCTCGGCGCGCAGGCCCGGTCGTTCACCGGTTCGCAAGCCGGCGTGATCACCACCGGCACCCACGGCAACGCGAAAATCATCGACGTCACGCCGGGGCGGCTGCAGGCCGCGCTCGACGAGGGGCGCATCGTCTTGGTCGCCGGATTCCAGGGTGTCAGCCAGGACACCCGCGACGTGACCACACTGGGCCGCGGTGGCTCGGACACCACCGCCGTGGCCCTGGCCGCGGCTCTTCGCGCCGACGTCTGCGAGATCTACACCGACGTGGACGGCATCTTCACCGCGGATCCAAGGATCGTGCACAACGCCCGCCGGTTGGACAGGGTGACGTTCGAGGAGATGCTCGAGCTGGCGGCATGCGGCGCCAAGGTGCTGATGCTGCGCTGTGTCGAATACGCCCGCCGCTACAACATGCCGGTGCACGTCCGCTCGTCGTACTCGGACAAACCTGGCACCGTCGTCATCGGATCGATCAAGGACATAGCCATGGAAGACCCCATCCTGACCGGTGTCGCGCACGACCGCAGCGAGGCCAAGGTGACCATTGTCGGGCTGCCCGACAACCCCGGGTATGCGGCCAAGGTCTTCCGGGCCGTCGCCGAAGCCGACGTGAACATCGACATGGTGCTGCAGAACATCTCCAAGGTCGAGGACGGCAAGACGGACATCACCTTCACCTGCTCGCGCGACAGCGGGCCCACCGCGGTGGCCAAGCTGGATGCACTGCGCGACGAGATCGGGTTCACCCAGCTTCTTTATGACGACCACATCGGGAAGGTGTCGCTGGTTGGGGCGGGCATGCGCAGCCACCCCGGGGTGACCGCGACCTTCTGCGAGGCGCTGGCCACCGTGGGCGTCAACATCGAGCTGATCTCCACCTCCGAGATCCGCATCTCGGTGCTGTGCCGCGACACCGAACTAGACAAGGCCGTCGTTGCGTTGCATGAGGCGTTCGGG
This sequence comes from Mycobacterium sp., assembly GCF_052145595.1. Classification (GTDB taxonomy): domain Bacteria; phylum Actinomycetota; class Actinomycetes; order Mycobacteriales; family Mycobacteriaceae; genus Mycobacterium. The sequence goes on from NZ_JBKQOI010000167.1 coordinate 29,956, forward strand.
CTCGGCGGTGTGGAGGAGGCGACGGTGTATGGGGGGACGGGGCGGTAGATGGTTGCAATAGGGATAGTGGGGGCCACCGGTCAGGTGGGCGAGGTGATGCGCACGCTGCTCGACGAGCGCGACTTCCCGGCCACCACCGTGAGGTTCTTTGCGTCGGCCCGTTCACAGGGCCGCAAGCTGGCCTTTCGCGGTCAGGAGATCGAGGTCGAGGACGCCGAGACGGCGGACCCGAGCGGCCTGGACATCGCGTTGTTCTCCGCCGGCTCGGCGATGTCTCGCGTGCACGCGCCACGGTTCGCCGCGGCCGGGGTGACGGTGATCGACAACTCGTCGGCGTGGCGGAAGGACCCGGACGTGCCGTTGGTGGTGTCCGAGGTGAACTTCTCGCGGGATGTCGCCGCCGGCGCCCGGTCTCTCAAGAAAGGGATCATCGCCAACCCGAACTGCACCACCATGGCCGCGATGCCGGTGCTCAAGGTGCTGCATGACGAAGCCCAGCTGGTGCGGTTCGTGTGCTCGACCTATCAAGCGGTATCCGGCAGCGGGCTGGCCGGTGTCGCGGAGCTGGCCACACAGGCGCGTGCCGTGGTCGGCGACGCGGAGCGGCTGGTGTACGACGGCGGTGCGCTGGACTTCCCGGCGCCGAAGACCTACGTGGCGCCGATCGCGTTCAACGTGGTGCCGCTGGCCGGATCGCTGGTGGACGACGGTTCGGGGGAGACCGACGAGGACCAGAAGCTGCGGTTCGAGAGCCGCAAGATCCTGGGCATCCCCGAGCTGCTGGTCAGCGGCACCTGTGTGCGGGTTCCGGTGTTCACCGGGCACTCGCTGTCGATCAACGCCGAATTCGCCCGGCCGTTGTCGCCCGAGCGGGCACGAGAGCTGCTCGACGGCGCACCGGGTGTCAAGGTGGTCGATGTGCCGACGCCGCTCGCGGCCGCTGGCGTCGACGAATCGCTGGTCGGCCGCATCCGGCACGACCCGGGGGCGCCCGACGGGCGCGGCCTGGCGCTGTTCGTCTCGGGTGACAACCTGCGCAAGGGAGCGGCGCTGAACACCATCCAGATCGCCGAGCTGCTATCCGCTGAACGGTGATCCGCGGGTGAGTTCCGCCTGGGTCGTGCGGTGCTCTCTGTTGGTTGTTTGGTGCTTTATTGCGCCGCAATGCGTTTGGACCGCATACGCCGACCCGCCGGCGCCGGTGCCCGAGCCGATCCTGCAGCCCCTGGCACCGGGTCAGGTGCTGCGGATCGGCCCCACGGCCGGCACCGGAACCCCCACCGGCGACTACGGCATCGGCGGCACCGACCTCTGCGAGTTCGTCGAGTTCCCCACCGAACTGCTGCAGGTCTGCGGTGACAGCTTCGCCGGTCAGGGTGTCGGGTTCGGCGGCTGGCATTCGCCGGTCGCGCTGCACGTCGACACCGCGTCGGTCGACGACCCCGCCGGGGTTCGGTACACCGGAGTCACCGGAATCGGCAAACCGCTGCTGGCCGACCCGACGCCGCCCGGGGATTCCCAGCTGCCCGCCGGGGTGGTGCAGATCAACCGGCGCAACTATCTGATGGTGACCACCACCCGCAACCTGGTGCCGCAGTACTCGCGGCTGGTGACACCGGAGCCGGCGCACCCCAGCTGGCAGACCGTTGCCGGGTCCCGGCGCGACGCTGCCTACCAAAACGGGTCGCAGTCGCAGATCAGCGGGTACTACGACCCGATCCCCACTCCCGATTCGCCGAGTGGCTGGGTCTACATCGTGGCCAACAGTTTCACCCGCCGTGATCCGGTGTTGCTGTACCGGGCCACGCCGCAAACGTTCACCGACCGGTCCCGGTGGCAGGGCTGGGCATCTGGACCCAGGGGCGGGTGGAACAAGCCGCCGACGCCGCTGTGGCCCGACCAGGTGGGCGAGATGTCCATCCGGCAGATCGACGGCAAGGCGGTGCTGTCGTATTTCAACTCCAGCACGGGCAACATGGAGGTCCGAGTGGCCAACGACCCGACGTCGCTGGGCACCGCGCCCGTGACGACGGTGGTGCAACACGACGAGTGGCCCGATCCGGCGGAAAGTCTGCCGCCCCCGTACGACAATCGGCTCGCACAGCCGTATGGCGGCTACATCTCGCCCGGGTCCACCCTCGATGAGCTGCGGATATTCGTCAGCCAGTGGGACACCCGAGCCAGGGCAACCGCGCCGTACCGGGTAATCCAGTTCGCCGTGAACCCGTTCAAGCCGGATTAGCTCCTGCCCCTGCGGTGCCGACGCGGTTTTGCCAGGTAAGAGAGGGTTTCAGCTCACAGCCGGTACTTAACTAGCGCATAGCGGTAACTATTGTTAACCCAGGCATCATTCGTCTCATGAGTGAAACATCTGACACCCCAACCGTGCGGACCTCTACCGCAACTGCACCGGCGCCCGTCTCGACAGGGCCAGCGCCATACCGGACCCCCAGGGTCTTCCAAGCCGCGGCCTGGGTCGCGATCGTCGCCGGGATCGTGTTCATCGTCTCGGTCATCTTCTTCACCGGCTTCGCGCTCGGACGCCACGCCGGTCACCACGGCGGCTTCCACCACAAGCACCACGCGATGATGATGCATCCGCACCGATTCGGCGGCCCGGGTGGTCCCGGCGGTCCGGGTGGTCCGGGTGGCGGGCCTGCGGCAATCCCGCAGGGTGCACCCGCGTCCGTGGCGCCCAGCGCCCCCGGACCCAGCCAGATTCCGTCATCCGTCTTGCCGTCCCGGACGCCGTAGGCATCCGAGGGGGACGTCCGAGAGTCAACCTGCTCACGGGGTGATAGGAGGACCCCGGCGGGCTATCAAGCCACAACTAGCAGCCCGGCGCTCACCCGAGCGCCGGGCTGCGCGTCGTCTCGACGGCACGTGCCTTCAGGCGCAATTCACAGCAACTTTTGTCGCCGGAAACTGTTATCGCGGTCGGGCACGAAGGGCAATATTCAAGGCATGAGCGAAACACCTGAACATTCAACGCAGCCGACGTCCGTCGCCGCGGCTCCGCCGCCACCGCCACCGCCACGCGAGCCGGCTAAACCCCCCAGGCTCTACGTGGCAGCGGCATGGGTGGTGATCGTCGCCGGGATCGTTTTCATCCTCTCGACCATCTTCTTCGCCGGCGCCGTGGCTGTGGGAATTGGCGAGCACTGCTACTACCGCCACCACCACGGCATGATGTTCAGACCCGGGGGACCCGGCGGCCCCTGGGGCCCGGGTCCGTGGCAGTACGGCGGTCCATGGGGCCCGGGCATGGCCCCCTCATTCGGTCCGCCGCCGGGCTTCGGTCCGGGTGGGCCGGGTGGTCCGGGTGGCCCCAGCCAGACGCCGACGACCAGTGCTCCGGCGCCGGCCCCGAACGCTCCCGGTACTCCGCGCCCATAGTGGGTAACCGTTAGCGGTGTGCCCCTCTTTTCTTGATCTGTTCCAGAAAATGGGCATACCGAGGGTGCCCTTCGCGTGGCGCGGCAGTGCACTTAAAGTGGTCGACGCCGAACCCGATTCGATTTCGATGGCGCCGGACGTTGGATAGCCGTGAAGTGAGCCCAGTTGACGAGGAGAGGCGAAATGACGGAGCGCTGCACCACGACCGACGCCGGCATCGCTGCGCCCAGTGACGAACAGTCGTTGACGATCGGTCCCGACGGTCCGATCCTGCTGCAGGACCACTATCTGATCGAGCAGATGGCGATGTTCAACCGGGAACGCATCCCGGAACGCCAACCGCACGCAAAAGGCGGTGGCGCGTTCGGTCACTTCGAGGTGACCAATGACGTCAGCAAATTCACCAGGGCCGCGGTGTTCCAGCCGGGCACCAAAACCGAGACGCTGATCAGGTTTTCCACCGTCGCCGGCGAGCGTGGCAGCCCAGACACCTGGCGGGATCCCCGCGGGTTCGCGTTGAAGTTCTACACGACCGAGGGCAACTTCGACATGGTCGGCAACAACACGCCGGTGTTCTTCATGCGCGACCCGCTGAAGTTCCAGCACTTCATCCGGTCCCAGAAGCGGATGCAGGCAACGAACTTGCGCGACAACAACATGCAGTGGGACTTCTGGACGCTTTCGCCGGAGTCCGCACACCAGGTGACCTGGCTGATGGGCGATCGAGGGATCCCCAAGAACTGGCGGCACATGAACGGCTACAGCAGCCACACCTACAGCTGGATCAATGCCGCCGGCGAGATCTTCTGGGTGAAGTACCACTTCATCACCGATCAGGGCATCGAATTCCTGACCCAGGAGGACGCCGACCGGCTGGCCGGCGAGGACGGCGACTACCACCAGCGGGACCTCTATGAGGCGATCGAGTGCGGCGATCACCCGAGCTGGACCCTCAAGATGCAGATCATGCCGTTCGAGGAGGCCAAGAACTACCGGTTCAACCCGTTCGACCTGACGAAGGTGTGGCCGCACGGCGACTATCCGTTGATCGATGTCGGCAAGTTGACCCTGGACCGCAACGTCACCGACTACCACACCGAGATCGAACAAGCCGCCTTCGAACCGAACAACATCGTGCCGGGCACCGGGTTGAGCCCGGACAAGATGCTGCTGGCTCGCGGGTTCTCCTACGCAGACGCCCACCGCGCGCGGCTGGGCACCAATTACAAGCAGATCCCGGTCAATACGCCGCACACGGAGGTGAACAGCTACTCCAAAGACGGGGCGATGCGGATGAAGAACGTCTCCGATCCCGTGTATGCGCCCAACTCCTACGGTGGCCCGCAGGCCGACCCGGCGCGCGCCGCCGAGGTGCGCTGGCACGCCGACGGACAGATGATCCGCGCCGCGTACGCACTGCACGCCGAGGACGACGACTGGGGGCAGGCCGGCACCATGGTCCGCGAGGTTCTCGACGATGCGGCCAGGGAACGATTGGCCCACAACATCATTGGTCACGTCTCCAAGGGCGTTAAGGAGCCGGTGCTGTCGCGGGTGTTCGAGTACTGGCGCAACGTCGACGCCGATCTCGGCAAGTTGGTCGAGGAAGGGGTCCGGGCCAACCTGGGCCAGTAGGGGCGTCCAGCGTCTAGTTGTCGCGACATTTAGCCGCATTCCGGCCAACAACTCGACGTTCGCTGCAAACCGCCGCCCTGGCATGATCGAGATCCATGATGCGGATCACCACTGCGTCGGTAAGCATCGGTCTGGCCATCGCGGGAGGGCTCGCAATCCCCGTCGCACAAGCACACCCGTCGGACCCGGGGGTGGTGTCCTACGCGGTCCTCGGCAAGGGATCGGTCGGCAATGTCGTCGGCGCACCGATGGGGTGGGAGTCGGTGTCCACCGAGCCGTTCCAGAACTATTCGGTCGACCTCCCGGTGTGCAACAACTGGGCGGACATCGGGTTGCCAGAGGTGTACGGCGACCCGGACCTGGCGTCGTTCAACGAGGCCACCACCCAGACGTCGGCCACCGACCAGACCCACTACGTCAAGCAGGCCGTCGGGGTCTTTGCTGGCAACGACGCCGCGGGCCGGGCCCTTCATCGGGTCGTGGACCGGACGGTCGGTTGCTCGGGACAGACCACCGCGATGCACCTGGATAACGGGACCACCCAGGTGTGGTCGTTTGACGGCGGGCCGGCGACCGGTACCGATGCGAATTGGACGAAGCAGGAAGCGGGCACCGACCGTCGCTGCTTTGTTCAAACCCGGCTGCGCGAAAACGTGTTGCTGCAGGCCAAGGTCTGCCAGTCTGGCAACGCGGGTCCCGCGGTCAACGTCCTGGCCGGGGCTATGCAGAACGCGCTGGGTCAGTAGCGTGGATTCGGGTACTCGCTTGGCCGGTGGGTGGAAATCCTGTCGGAACGGGAATATGTCGGGGCGATCTGCAAGATGAAGTAGTGGCGGATACCGCTTCTGTTAGCTGCGCGATGAGCGGTCCGCGAGTGAGGCTCGGGCCCGAAGGGATCGTGATATGACGTTCGCCGCTATCAGCGCCGCAGCCTCGCAGCCGGATACCCCCGAACCCGAGATGGCCGACTCGTCGGCGGCCGCGCAGTACATCGCCGACAGCTGCCTGGTGGATGCCCCGCTGGAAGGTGTCGGTCTGGAGCTGGAGGGGCACTGCCACGACCCGGCCGACCCGCACCGCAGGCCGGGCTGGGACGAAATCAGCGGGGTTCTCGACTTGCTCCCCACCCTGCCCGGCGGGAGCCGGGTGACCGTGGAACCGGGCGGCGCCGTCGAACTGTCCGGTCCGCCCATCGACGGTGCCGTGCCCGCGATCGACGCGATGAGCCGCGACCAGGCCGTGCTGCGGTCGGCCTTCGCCGACGCCGGCCTGGGTTTGGTTTTCCTCGGGGCGGATCCGTTGCGGCCGCCCAAGCGCATCAACCCGGGCGCGCGGTACCGCGCCATGGAACAGTTCTTCGGCGCCAGTCGCTCCGGCGAGGCGGGGGCGGCGATGATGACGTCCACCGCATCGATTCAGGTCAATCTGGATGCCGGCCCGCAGGACGGTTGGGCGGCGCGGGTACGGCTGGCGCACGCCCTGGGGCCCACGATGATCGCGATTGCCGCCAACTCTCCGATGCTGAGCGGCGAGTTCACCGGTTGGGTCTCCACCCGGCAGAGGGTGTGGGGCCAGATGGACTCGGCACGTTGCGGGCCCATCCTCGGTGCCAGCGGCGACGACCCCGGCACCGACTGGGCGCGCTATGCGCTCAAGGCTCCGGTGATGCTGGTGCACAACCCGGACGCCGTGGCGGTCACGCATTGGGTGCCCTTTGCCGACTGGGTGGACGGCCGGGTGTTGCTCGGCGATCGCCGACCGACCATCGCCGACCTGGAATACCACCTGACCACACTGTTCCCCCCGGTGCGCCCGAGGCAGTGGCTGGAAATCCGCTACCTCGACAGCGTGCCGGACGCTTTTTGGCCCGCCGTGGTGTTCACGCTGGTGGCCCTGCTCGATGACCCGGCCGCCGCCGACGTGGCGGCCGAGGCCGTCGAACCGGTGGCCACCGCCTGGGACACCGCGGCCCAGGCCGGTCTGCGGGATCGGCGGCTGTACGCGGCGGCCAACAAATGCGTGGCCGTCGCTGCCGAGAAGGCGCCGGCGGAGCTCGACGAAGCGATGCAGCTGTTGGCCCGCGGCGTCGAGCAGGGCCGATGTCCCGGGGACGACTTTTCCGACCAAGTGATCGAGCATGGGATCGCGCCCGTGGTCGCGAGCTTGGCGCAAGGGGGGCTGTGACTTCCCGGGAGAGGCTTGCCGACGATTTGGCGCGGGCGCGGACGCGGACGCTGCGGCTGGTCGATTTCGACGACGCCGAACTGTGCCGCCAGTACGACCCGTTGATGAGCCCGCTGGTGTGGGATCTCGCGCACATCGGTCAGCAGGAAGAGCTGTGGCTCTTGCGGGACGGTGACCCGGGCCGGCCCGGGATTTTGCCGCCGGCCGTCGAGGGCCTCTACGACGCCTTCGAACACTCCCGGGCCAGCCGCGTCGACTTACCACTGCTGTCCCCCGAGCGGGCGCGGTCGTATTGCCGGACGGTGCGGTCCGCGGCGCTGGACACCCTGGATGCCCTGCCCGACGGCCCCGCCGGTGACCGGGCGGCTTTCGTCTACGGGATGGTGGTCAGCCACGAGAACCAGCACAACGAAACCATGCTGCAGGCATTGAACCTGCGCACCGGCGCGCCGCTGCTCGACACATCCGCCTTGCCCGCGGGCCGGTCGGGACTGGCCGGCACGTCGCTGCTGATCCCCGGCGGCCCGTTCGTGCTGGGAGTGGACGCGGCACGCGAACCGTACTCGCTCGACAACGAACGTCCGGCCCACGTCGTTGAGGTGGCGGCGTTCCGGATCGGCCGGGTTCCCGTCACCAACGGCGCATGGCAACAGTTCATCGACGACGGCGGCTACGACCGGTCGCGCTGGTGGTCGCAGCGCGGCTGGCAGCACCGGCAGAGCGCGGGTCTGACCGCGCCGCAGTTCTGGAACTCCGACGGGCGAACACGCACCCGGTTCGGCCACGTCGAAGACATTCCCGCCGATGAGCCCGTCCAGCATGTCACCTACTTCGAGGCCGAGGCCTACGCCGCGTGGGCCGGGGCGCGGCTGCCCACCGAGACGGAATGGGAGAAGGCCTGCGCGTGGGACCCGGCGACGAACGCCCGGCGGCGCTACCCCTGGGGAGCGCAGCAGCCGTCGGATTCCCTTGCCAACCTGGGTGGCACGGCATTGCGTCCGGCGCCCGTCGGCGCTTACCCGGCTGGCGCTTCGGCCTACGGGGTCGAGCAGATGCTGGGTGACGTCTGGGAGTGGACCACCTCACCGCTGCGGCCCTGGCCGGGGTTCGTCCCGATGATCTACGAGCGGTACTCGCAGCCCTTCTTCGATGGCGACTACCGGGTGCTGCGGGGTGGGTCGTGGGCCGTGGAGCCGGCCATCCTACGGCCCAGCTTCCGCAATTGGGATCACCCGTTCCGTCGTCAGATCTTCTCCGGTGTCCGGTTGGCGTGGGACGTGGAGGACGGCCGAGCCGAGGGCTTCGCCTGATGTGCCGTCACCTCGGCTGGCTCGGCGCTGACGTCGCGATCTCCTCGCTGGTGCTGGATCCGCCGCACGGTCTGCGGGTGCAGTCATATGCTCCGCGCCGGCAAAAGTACGGCCTGATGAACGCCGACGGTTGGGGCGTCGGCTTTTTCGACGGAGCGGTGCCACGGCGCTGGCGTAGCCCGGCACCGCTGTGGGGTGACCCGTCGTTCGACTCGGTCGCGCCGGCGCTGCACAGCCACTGCGTGGTGGCCGCAGTGCGCTCGGCGACCGTCGGCATGCCGATCGAAGTCAGTGCGACGGCACCGTTCACCGACGGTCAGTGGTTGTTGTCGCACAACGGGGTTGTCGACCGTGCCTTGCTGCCTCCGACTTCATCGGCCGAATCAGTCTGCGACAGCGCGATACTCGCGGCGAACATCTTCGCGCGTGGGCTGGACGCGCTGGGCGACACCATCCTAGAAATCGGCACCGCCGATCCCGATGCTCGGCTCAATGTGCTGGCCGCCAACGGGTCTCGGCTTTTGGCCACGACCTGGGGAGACACGTTGTCCATCCTGCGCAGCGACGATGGGGTGGTGCTGGCCAGCGAGCCGTATGACGACGCGCCCGGCTGGGAGGACGTCCCGGACCGCCACCTCGTCGAAGTCTCTGTGGAGGGTGTCACGTTTACTTCCCTGGACCCTCCTGGACCCCCGAAAGGATCTTGATGACGCTGACGCTGTCCAACCACCTCGCCGCCGACTCGGCGTATCACGCATTGCGTCGCGATGTGTTCGACGGCCTGCAGAAGGCGCCGAAGTCGTTGCCGCCCAAGTGGTTCTACGACGATGTGGGCAGCGATCTGTTCGACCAGATCACCCGGTTGCCCGAGTACTACCCGACCCGCGCGGAGGCCGAGATCCTGCGCAGCCGGTCGGCCGAAGTGGCATCGGCCAGCGAGGCCGACACCCTGGTCGAACTCGGCGCCGGGACGTCGGAAAAGACCCGGCAGCTGCTGGACGCGCTGCGCGACCGTGGATCGCTGCGGGGATTCGTGCCGTTCGACGTCGACGCCAACATGCTGTCGGCGACCGCGATCGCCGTCCAGCGCGAATACCCGGGAATCGAAATCAAAGCCGTCTGTGGGGATTTCGAGGAACACCTGGCCGAAATTCCCGGCGGCGGGCGACGGTTGTTCGTGTTCTTGGGGTCGACGATCGGCAACCTCACGCCCGAGCCACGTGCGGAGTTCCTCGCGACCTTAGCCGAGGTGATGCGCCCGGGGGACAGCCTGCTGCTGGGCACCGACCTGGTCAAGGACACCGGACGGCTGGTGAGCGCCTACGACGACGCCGCCCGGGTGACGGCAGCGTTCAACCGCAACGTGCTGGCGGTGATCAACCGGGAACTCGATGCCGATTTCGACGTCGACGCCTACCGGCACGTGGCCCGCTGGAACGGCGACGAGGAACGCATCGAAATGTGGCTGCGGTCCGACCGTCACCAGCGGGTGCGCCTCGGCGCGCTGGACCTGACTGTCGAGTTCGCGCCGGACGAGGAAATGCTCACCGAGGTGTCGTGCAAGTTCCACCCGGACGGAGTGGGTGCCGAGCTGGCCACCGCCGGACTGCGTCGCATTCGATGGTGGACCGACCGTGCGGGCGACTTCGGGCTGTCGTTGGCCGTGAAGTGAGCGATAGCGATTCGCTGGCCGACCGTTGGCGGGCGGCCCGTCCGCCGGTGGCCGGCCTGCACCTGGACAGCGCGGCCTGCTCGCGCCAGAGTTTCGCGGTGATCGACGCGACCGCCCAGCACGCACGCAACGAGGCCGAAGTCGGCGGGTATGTCGCGGCCGAGGCGGCTACACCCGTGCTTGACGCCGGCCGTGTCGCGTTCGCCGCGCTGTGCGGCATGCCGGACGCCGAAGTGGTGTTCACTACCGGCTCGCTGAACGCGCTGGACCTGCTGCTGGGGGGCTGGCCGGCGCAGAGCCGGACGGTGGCCTGCCTGCCCGGCGAATACGGTCCCAACCTTGCCATGATGGCCGCTCACGGATTCGAGCGTCAGCTGTTGCCGACCCTCGACGACGGCCGGGTGGCGCTCGACGACGCGGCGCTTCTCTTGGACGAGGACCCGCCCGATCTGGTGCATCTGACCCCGGTCGCGAGCCATAGCGGTGTGGTGCAACCGCTGCCGATGATCGCGCAACTATGCCGCGAATTGGGGCTGCCGCTGATCGTGGACGCCGCCCAGGCGCTGGGCCAGGTTGACTGCGCGGTGGGTGCGGACGTGACCTATTCGTCGTCGCGCAAGTGGATCGCCGGACCGCGCGGGGTAGGCGTCCTGGCGGTGCGGCCCGACCTGATGGAGCGGCTGCGTCCTCGGTTGGCGTCGCCGGCGTGGGCGGCGCCGTTCAGCGTGGCCCAGCAACTCGAATTCGGCGAGGCCAATGTCGCTGCGCGCGTGGGTTTTTCGGTAGCGTTGGGGGAGCATTTGGAGTACGGACCCCAAGCGGTGCGGTCACGCCTGGCTGAGCTGGGAGGCCTTGCGCGGAGCATGCTGTCCGAAGTGCCCGGGTGGGCGGTGTTCGAAGAGGTCGAAGAGCCGAGCGCGATCACGACTTTGGCGCCGGTCGACGGCGCCGACCCCGCGGCCGTGCGTGCGTGGTTGCTCGCCGAGCGTCGGATCTTGACCACATTCGTCGGGGTGCAGCGCGCTCCGCTGGAGCTGTCGGCGCCGTTGCTGCGGATTTCACCGCACGTGGACACCACGGCAGAGGATCTGACCGCCTACGCCGAAGCGCTGGCGACCGCGACCGCGGCAGCCACCTAACCCGCCGCGTCGAGCTGGGGCACCGCCCGCTTGCGGGGAACACACCAGCGTGGCCGTGCTGGCCGAGCGTCGCGATTGCGTGACGCTCGGGGCGGGGGCGGGCCTCAGCCGGCCTTGTGCGCCGTGAGCAGGTAGGCCGGCAACTTCATCCGGCCCTTTTCGTCGCGGTCGTGCGGCGGAAACTCGAACGGCATATTCGGGCGCGTACGTTTTCCCGCGAGGCTCACGGGGAGGCCCCGAAACACGCTGTTACCAGCTACAATTGGCAGTGACAACGGAGGTAAAAACCGATGACGAGAAGCGTTGAAGCGCAACGGGTTCTGGACAGCCTGGATGACGAGCTGGCTGCCGCCGGGAAAGCGATTGGTAGTGAGCTGGTTTGGTCTGCCGCCGAGGTGGAGATCCTCGATATGATCGCGGCGCATGTGGACCGCCGGGCGGATCTGGCGAAGCGGTACGCGTCGGCGGCGGTGAAGGACGCCAGGTTGAAGATCGCGTTGTCGACCGAGCTGCGTTTGCTTGAGCAGTCGCTGACTCGATTGCTCAAGACGATAGAGGCTGGGATCCCGACTTCCGAAGACGCTAAGCCGCTTTCGGTGACCTCTCGTAAGGCGCAGCACGCGGCGCGTACCAGGTGGAAGCGGGTCAGGATGGCGGAAGGTCAGGGCGGCTAGTGGCTCGCAGGGTTCCTGGCCCAATAGCCAGCGCCGAGAACACAGCTCAGGCCCCGCCGGGCACGTATCGGGTTGTGCTGCGGGCACAGTGTTTTGAGCGTGCCATGAATGAGTCTCTTTGTCGTGGCCGCTGGCCGGGGTTGATGGATGTCAACGACCCGGAGGCGGAGGTGGCCGAGGTGGAGCTAGCGGCACGGATCGCGGAGCTGATGGATGAGCGTTGCGGCCCACCAGTGTTCGCGCAGGGCTATCAGATGCCGAAGGGCAGCGTCCCGCCGGGATCGTTTCCGCGTGGGCAGCACGGCTACGTTGTGACTAGTGACGACCGAATTTCGATCCGATGAGAAGGGACGCGGAACATGTTACTTAGCTTCATTCCCGGCGCTGGCAAGCAGCCGAGACCAAAGGCCGACGAGACGCCCCGGAGGAACACGCGGCCCAGTCACGCACCGATGTTCACCTCCACCCACGCCGAGCCGCAGCCGGGCGTGGCCCCGGCGGAAGATCTCACCGAGGACTTGGGTGAACCTGACACTCGCGAGCCGAAATGACAACACCAGTAACCATTTTCATGGTCGACGGGACACACAACCTTCTGGATTGGCTCACCCAGCCAGGGTTTCCGGAAGTTGATAATCCGCTGATCGGGACGACGCTGCCGCCGCTGCTGGACCCGACGTACCTTACGCAGGTACAGATTTCATATCCGGCGGCTGACTTCCCGATGACCACAAGTATTGATGCCGGTGTCACCGCGCTCAGCGATGCCATCCTGGCGCTGGGCGGGGCACCGTTCATGCTGTGCGGCTACTCGCAGGGCGCGGGTGTCTGCAGTCAGGTTCTGAAGGCGATGCAATCCGGCTCGCTCACAAGCGTTTACGACGACTGCATCGGGGCTGTCATGTTCGGCGACATCTGCCGCGAGGCCGGGTCTATCGCTTCGTGGCTGACTGATCCTGGGGGGCATGGGATTTGGACGGGGCAGCTCAACACCGACACCCCGGCCTGGTGGATGGATTGCGCGATCCCGCTCGACGCAGCTTGCACCGTGAGGGATGACGTGCTGTACGAGGTCGACCTCGGGACGTTCTTCGCGACGTTCATCGGCTCCTTTCCCGGCTCCGGCGACCGGATCCGCTTCCTGCTGGATAACCTGGGAAGTGGTGTGCAGATGGACGTTTCGGCGTTTGGTGACTGCGCGACGTGGTGTGCTGCGGTGGCCGGGCTGATCCCGTTCCCGACGTGGATGATCAACACGGTGACGCACGGCCTGTACTACAACACATGCCCGGAGGGGTCAACGTCGACTTACGCCGAGCTGGCAGCCAACTGGATCAACGCGACCGCAGCAGCGGCGTAGGGACCGAGATTGCCGGGGCTGAGCGCCACGCTGAGCCACGAACAGGCCCCCGGCGGGTGGATAAATGCCGGGGGCCTGTCCTGTGGGGATCCTAGGGCTAGCGCACCTCCGGGCACAGGTCGTTGAGCGCGGCCCGCCACGCCACCGAAACCTAATGGCCCAGTGGGCTGTTCGTGTCCAGCCGATCAAACAGCCCGACCGTGGTCTGAATTCCGTTGGCGCGGTTCACCTTTACCGCATCGCACACCTGGTATCCGGCGTTGAGCGCTTGGCGGTCGCGGCTGTCCGGCATCCCGGCCTGGTGCAGCTCGTCCAGGTAGTGCGCCTGCGGTGACCACGGGACCAGCTCCCACTGGGAGTGGCCCTGGTCCCACCAGACACCGAACAGGCCGACCGCCGCGATTGCGGCCAGTCCGGCAGCCAGTGGCCGGATCACCTCGGCTGCGCTCATGCCTGCCCACCATCGGGCGGTACTCATATAGCGGCGGGTCGAGGTAGCCCTCGGAGGCTGTCACGTCAGCTAGGCGTGCCTCCAAGGTTTGCTGGGAAAGGCGCTGGTCAGAGGCTGGACCCTTCGGGTAGAAGTAGGGTGCTGTCGACCACCGTGTTAAAACGGCCGGCTGATCCCGTTGGGTAGCCGGTGAAATCGGTGATGTCCGCCTGCACGAAGCTGGCAGTGGTCAGGCCGCGTTCGGCGGCCGCCTTGGTCGTCGCCGCGACGGCGGTCGGCGTGAGATCGATGCCGACCACGGTGTAGCCCTGCGCGGCCAGCGCCAACGACAACTCGGCATGCCCGCAGCCGGCGTCGAGCACGTCGCTGCGAAACTTTCCGGCCGCGACCAGGGCGGCCAATTCCGGCTGCGGCTCACCGATGTTCCGTGGCGGCGGACCCTCGAATTCGCCCTGCTCACGGTACGCACTGTCCCAGTCCATTATTTCGGATGACATGGTTTCCCCTTCGCGCTGTTACTCAGTCCAGGTATGCACCGGTTCGTTGGAGTGCATGTGTTCGCAGTACCGCCGCAGCATTTCGGCCAGTGCCGCGGGCCGGGTCATCCCGCCGTCCTCCAGCGTGCGCACGGTGGAGACCTGCCAGCTCGCTCCGTTGCGGCCGGTCCTGGCACGGCCTTCGATGACACCCAGGAACCGGTCACGCACGTCGGCGTCGACACCCCACCGGCGCAGTCCTTCATGGGCAATCGGCAGCAACGTGTGGAGCACCAGTTCCTGCGCCGTCACCTCGCCCAGACCGGGCCAATTCAGCCGCGCGTCGATGCCGCTGCGGGCTGCCTCGAGGAAATTCGCTTGTGCGGCAGCGAAACTCATCCGGTTCCAGAGCGGGTTTTCCTCTTCGGACATGCTGCGCAGCATGCCGTAATAGAAGGCTGAATTCCCCAGCATGTCGACGACGGTTGGCCCCGCCGGCAATACGCGGTTCTCCAACCGCAGATGCGGGCGCCCGGCGACAACGTCGTACACCGGCCGGTTCCACCGGTAAACGGTGCCGTTGTGCAGGCGCAATTCGGCAAGGTGCGGGGTGCGTCCGGCGGCCAGCTCGGCGACCGGGTCTTCGTCGGATACCTCGGGCAGCAGGGACGGGAAGTAGCGGATGTTCTCGTTGAACAGGTCGAGGATGGAGGTGATCCACCGTTCGCCGAACCACACCCGCGGTCGCACGCCCTGGGTCT
>NZ_JBKQOI010000168.1:0-6534 GCF_052145595.1 Mycobacterium sp.
CGCTCCTGCTGTTCGCTCTGGTCGTCACTCCTGCCGCAACCGCGATCATGCTGACCCCCCGCCCGGTCATGGCCATGGTCGCCTCGACGGCGATCAGCTTGAGCGCGGTGTGGCTTGGACTGGGCGCATCAGCCATGTTCAACCTGCCGCCGAGCTTCCCTATCGTCACCATCGCCTGCGCCTGCTGGTCGATCGTCTGGGCCAGCAACCGCCGTTGGAGGGCCGTCGCCCAAGGATTGGAATCGTCGCCGGCGGCATCACTCACTCCGACTTCTCGGTAAGCCGAAGCCGAAGCGGCGACGTCGAAGCAACGACGCGGTATGCCGGCGAATTCGCTGACGCTCGTCATTGACAGGTGCCAATGAAATTCTCTACGGTAGGGGCGTGGCTTCGACGACATCGGACACCCAACCCGCTCCGCAAGTCATGGGAGTACGGGAGGCCCAGAGGCTTCAGACGCGAGCGCGTGTTTTCGACGCCGCAGTGACGGAGATCGGCCGGTCTGGATTGGCAGGCGCGGATGTCGCGGCGATCGCAGCCGCGGCGGGGGTGGCCCGCGGCACGTTCTATTTCCACTTTCCGACCAAAGAACACGTGCTAGTCGAGTTGGAGCGCGCAGAGGAGCTCAAGATCGTCGCGGCGCTCGACAACCAAGCCACTGAACGGGCCGATCTGACGTTGATGCTTACGCGCCTGGTGCATCAGGTGGTCGCGGCCGAACGGCGGTTGGGCCCGGCGGTCTTCAGGGACATGCTCGGATTGCACTTCTCCGCGACGCGGCCAGTCGAGGACGAGTTGGCGGAGCATCCGTTGGCGGACTTCCTAATCGCCGCTATTGCCCAAGCGCAGACTGCGGGAAGGGTGGCTCGCAACGCCGACGCGGGAGAACTAGCGGTGATCTTCCTAACAGGGCTGTTCGCGTTGCTGGCGACCGCCGCGGTTGCGTCCGCGGACCGACACGTTCTGTTGGATCGGTATGTGACGACGATTGTTCAGGGAATGGAGGCTCGATGAGCGGCTTGGGTATTGAGGGCTACCTCGATTACCTGACACGACGCGATGGCGAAGCCGATCTGTTGCATCGCCGCCTCGCCAGTCGCGAGGAGTTCTTCGCTGGGTTGGAGGCGGACCCTGTCCGCTCGGCCCGCTTCATCGATCGGAAGGTGTTCACGCGAAACCTGCACCGCCGGCGGCCGGAGCCAGGTGTCGAGCCGGAGATGCTGTTTTTGTTGGCCACCGCCAAGCTGAACCAGGCGGAGCGGTTCGGCGTGGACTTGGGGGATACCTATGGGCGTATCGGAAGGGAGGACGAGGCACCCGAGCGGATGTACCTCGCGCTCGAGGAGCACTATCACACCCGCATGCTGGCCTACGTGCTGGACGCGTTCGATCTGCCGTTCCAGGTAGTTGTCCCGCCGTTCGTAATGCGCCAGTTCGTCAAAATCAATGTGTTCCTTCCCGAGCGGTTCGGGTTCGCGTTCGTGGGTGCGGCGGAAATGGCCGGCTGCATAATGTTCGACGAGCTGCGTCGCGTCGGCGTTGAGTTGTTCTCCGACGAACCTGACGTTGCCGCGCGCATCGAGCGGCTCTACAGCGAGATCCTCACCGATGAGGTGGGCCACGTCGGCTACTGCGCGGCGCGCTGCACCCCCGCGGAACGGGCGGTAATGCGTTGGCTCTACCCGCGTTTCGGACGGCTGCTTGCTCGCCAGACCTTCGAGATCAGTCTCCTCATCGAGCCGGACAAACTTCACGCCCGTCTTGACCGGCCCTTCGATGTGGACGAGCTCACTGCCGGCCTGTCGAACGAGACATTTCTTGCCGCACACCCCTGACCGGCCTTGGGGCCAGTTCCAATGACTTGTACTCGTCGAGATGCATTGGCTTCTCCTATGATCCGGGCCGCTTGCGCGCCCCGGCCAGCAGCACTTCAGTGGCGTCGACGTTCTCCCAGCTGAAGCCTGGCCGGCCGAAATGGCCGTATGCCGCTGTCTTGCGATAGATCGGCTCGCGCAGCTTCAAATGGTCGATCATCCCCTTCGGCGACAGCGGGAAGACGTCTCGCACCAGCGCCGAAAGCGCGCCATCGGCGAGCCCGCTGGTGCCGAAGGTATTCACCATGACAGACATCGGATCGGCTTGTCCGATGCAGTAACCCAACTGCAGCAGGCATTCGTCGGCCAGCTCGGCGGCACCGATGTTCTTGGCGATGTAGCGGGCCATGTAACCGGCCGAACGATCCACCTTGGTCGGATCCTTCCCGCTGAAGGCACCACCGCCGTGCATCGCCCAGCCGCCATAGGTGTCGACGATGACCTTGCGGCCGGTCAGCCCGGCGTCGGCCTGCGGGCCGCCCACCAGGAACTTGCCGGCGCCGTTGACGGTGAACCTGGTCTTCTCGTCCGCGAGGTCGCCGAGCACCGGGTGCACGACGGCGTCGATGACCTGTTGCTTGGCCTCCTCGGCCATGCGCTTGCGATCGGGAGTCACGACATCGGATGTGTGCTGGCACGCCAGCACCACGTGCTCCACCCGCACCGGCTTTCCGTCGCGATACTCCACCGTCACTTGCGACTTCCCGTCGGGTCCGAGGAAGGGCAGCACCTTCTGCCTGCGCACCTCGGAGAGGCGCATGGCAAGCCGGTGGGCGAGCATGATGGGCAGCGGCATCAACTCGTCGGTCTGTCGACACGCGAAACCGAACATGATCCCCTGGTCTCCGGCGCCGAGTTCTTCGCCGGCGCGGGACACGCCTTGAGCTATGTCCGGTGACTGCTGGTGAAACGCCCGCAGGATGCCGGCGGTGTTGACGTCGTAGCCGTAGAGCGCCGAGGAGTAGCCGATCTCGTTGCCCAGGCGGCGGACCAGGCCCTCGACATCGAGGGGCGCCCGCGTGGTGATCTCCCCGCCGATGATCATCATGCCCAGCGTCACATAGGTTTCGCAGGCCACCCGTGATTCGGGATCCTCCGCCAAGCAGGCGTCCAGCACCGTGTCCGAGACTTGGTCACAAAGCTTGTCGGGATGGCCCTCGGTGACAGACTCCGACGTGAAGACCATGTTTGGCGGATACATCGGCATACGGCGACTCCGACTTCGGCACGAGGACTGCCCACGCTTAATAGATCGCCGGGGATCCTACGCCCGACGCATTGCGGCTAAGTCGACGCAAGCCGCACGCCGCACCGCCTTAGGATCTGTTGATGACCTCTGGTGGCCGCCGATGACCGCTGATCTCCATGGCGCCTGAAACGTTTCTGACCCACGGGCCCGGCGGTGTTCGCATCGTCGCTGACCGCGTGGGCGATCCTGACGCGCGTGCGGTGGTGTTCTTGCACGGCGGCGGCCAGACCCGTCGCTCGTGGGCCCGGGCGGCCGCCGCCGTCGCCAAGCGTGGGTGGCAGGCCGTCACGATCGACCTGCGCGGCCACGGAGAATCCGACTGGTCAGGCGAAGGCGACTATCGCGTCGTCAGCTTCGCCGGCGATGTCCAAGAGGTGCTGAGCAAGCTGCCTCCGCAACCGGTGCTCGTTGGCGCGTCCCTGGGTGGATTCACCTCGATGCTTCTCGCCGGGGAGATCGCGCCGGGTATCGCCAGCGCCGTCGTTTTGGTCGACATCGTGCCCAACATGGAGCAATCCGGGGCGAATCGGATACACGCCTTCATGGCCGACCGGGTGGAATCGGGCTTCGGCTCACTCGATGAGGTCGCGGACGCGATCGCCGAGTACAACCCGCATCGGCCCAGACCAACCGATCTGCAGGGCTTGACCACCAACCTGCGCCGCCGCGGCGACCGCTGGTATTGGCACTGGGACCCGCAATTCATCAGCGGCACTGCGGCGTTTCCCCCGTTTGAGGTCACCGACCCCGATCGGATGCACGAAGCCGTGGAGGCGATCCTGCGTCGCGGCGTGCCCATGCTATTGATTCGCGGTCAGATGAGTGACCTCGTCAGCCAGGAGCGCGCCGACGAATTCCTCGCACGCTTTCCCCAGGTGGAGTTCACCGATGTGCGCGGCGCAGGACACATGGTCGCCGGGGATCGCAACGACGTTTTCGCCAGCGCTGTCCTGGATTTCCTCGCCCGGCACGTCGACGATTGATGACTTACCGCTTGCCGACTGCGCCGATCACGACCGCTTTGACCCTTCGTACGCCCGACCGCTGACGCAGCCGAAAGGCGTTCGCGCTGTTACCATGCTGCCCTGCAGAAGCGGAGGAGGGCGGCGTGACCACACCTTGGCCGCGGGGCTTGGGCTGGTCGGTGCAATGGTGACGGTCGTTGTCGTGGACGCGACCTCGTTGGCGAACCCCGCGCGGGCAAATCCGGGTGTGACGCCGGGCATGCTGGTCGAAGATGAAAGCAGTTCGTGCACAGCGGGTTTTGCGGCCCAGGGCTACGACGGCAGCTATTACCTCATGACCAGTGGACACAGTGACAAGCACGACGGTTCGGTGTGGACGGACGGGAACGACGTCCCGCTCGGGAGGATCACCGCCAGCGAGCAAGAAGGCGACAATAGGGACGCCGCGGTCATCCTCCTCGACCCGGGCGTCGGTGCGCCAAGAGGTGACGTCGGCGGCAAGTATCGAGTCCGGGATGTGTTGAGCGGCACGCAGATTCAGATCGGCATGCCGTTTTGCAAGATCGGCGCGGCCACCGGCGAGACCTGTGGTGTCGTCGCGGACGTGGAGGGCGACGTGGTCGAAACCAACGTGTTCAGCCTCAACGGCGACAGTGGCAGCCCCGGTTTCGTGAAAAACCCGGACGGCACCGTGAGCGCGGTCGGCCTGTTGATGTCTTCGCCCGAGGGCGACGATCACACGACGTACTTCGTACTGGTGAATCCGCTGCTGGGCAAGTGGGGCTTGCGCGTTCTGCCCTGAGGTGTGCTGACCACCGGTCATATCAGCGCAGGCAGCGTTGCGCGAAAATCAACGTTTGCAAATCGTGGTACGGGGTATCCGCCGGAGCGGCGTTGGGGGGCCCGAGGGTCCGCTTGTGTTGACGGGGCCAAGATGAACCAAGATGACGGTAGCGACACCAGCGACACGAAGGAGAGCAGTAGTGAACCGTGGGATCGTGGTCGGCATAGCGGGCGTGGCCGTGGTGGTCGCGACTTGCGCCGGCTGTTCGAGCAACAAGTCCAATACCGGAGCATCATCGAGCTCAGCGCCGTCGGCGGCCGGCCCGCAGGTCACCGTCGACGGTCAGAATCAGAACGTCACCGGCCAGGTCACGTGCAACTCGGCTAACGGCGTCACCACCATCGGGATCGGTGACGCGACAGCCGGGGTCGGCGCGGTGGTCAGCAACGACAATCCGCCGATTGTCCATTCCGTCGGGCTGGGCAGCGTCAGCGGAATCGCGCTCGGGTTTTCCGACGCCGCTCCCAACCAGGCCAGCAACGCTGGAGCCGCGGTCAACGGCAAGTCCTACGCGATCAAAGGCACCGCGACGGGTACCGATATGAGTAACCCCAACCAGCCGCAGCAGGTGACCAAGTCATTCGAGATGGACGTGACCTGCCCCTAACGCAGGCGACCGACACCCGAGAGGGGAACGCAGGTATGTCAGCAATATCTATGAAACGTGTTGTCAGCGCGGCGGCGGTCGCCGCGGGTCTGGGCATCTCCGCAATGACGGTGAACCCGGTGCTGGCCAACTCCGCCCCGCTGGACCCGCCGCCGCCGTGCCCGAACTGCCACGGTGGCGGTGGCGGTGGTGGCGGCGGCAACCCTGGCGGGGCGCCGGGCGGCGGGTCGCCGGCCCCGCAGAACCCACCGCAGACTCATGAGCCGCCGGCGACCCAAAGCCAGCCGCCGGCGACCCAAACCCAGGCGCCGGCGACCCAAACCCAGCCGCCGGCCACACACAGCACTGCGCCGCCGGCCACCCAAAGCACCCAGCCGCCGGCCACCCAAAGCACGCAGCCATCGGGGACACATGGCAGCGAGCCGCCCAGGACGGAAACCACCCAGCCCGGCGGACAAACGACGCCGCCGAGCGCACAAACCACCGCGCCGGCCAACGGACAAACCACCCCGCCGCCCAGCCGGGAGGCGCGCCCGGCGCTTAATCCGCCGAGCACGCAGCCTCCCCACCCGCCCTACGTTCCGCGCCAGGATCTGGTCACTGCTAGCGCGCAAATAGGCGGCCCCGGCGGTGTGAATGTCCAATTCAGCATCGTGGGCCGCGGCGCGCCACCACCGCCGCCGGCGCGAGGGTGGGGATGGAACGACGGTCCGGCTCCGGGCCACGCGCCACCCAACTGGGTGGGGCCGCCGCCTCAGGGCGGTTGGGACGGTCCGCCGCCTCCCGGTGGTTGGAACCGTCCGTGGTCGGGCCCGCCCCGCGATGTGCTAGCCGCGCGGACTGACTTCGGCCCGTTCAACTACAACACCTTCACCGTCTTCCCGGTCTTCAATTGGTATTACGGAGGTTGGGGTTACTGGTTCTTTGGTGTCTGGGTCCCGCTCTACTGACGGCATAGCCCCACCCTTTGTGAAAGCCGCCCCCGACATTCGTCG
>NZ_JBKQOI010000169.1:0-11843 GCF_052145595.1 Mycobacterium sp.
ACGTGTGCATCCTGATGGGTGTCGGACTGTTCAGCGCGGACAACGCCATTCACCCGCAACCGGCAGCCGACTTGACCACCATGAACCTGCGCCGAGATGCTGCCGGACACCACGGTGAGCGTGGTCGTCTCCGTGTGCGACCACGGCAAGGTCGTGAGATCAACCTGATGGGGATGCCCGTCGATGTCCACCCAGACGAGCAGCCCCCCTTGCCCGACGGAGCCGAATAACTCATACGTGAGCCGTTTGATACTGAACTCCGGCGGTGCTGCCGGCTCATTGACGGTGATGACAGGCGCGGGATTGGAGAACTCGTGCACCTTCCACATGGCCACCCCGCCCACACCGAGCGCAACGACGGCAACCAAAGGCATCCAGACTCGCGCTAAGACAGTCCTGCCGACTGAACGAGGGCTCACTCGATCACCTTTCGGAACCGGGTTCCGGACCTCCGTATTCTCGCCCTGTCCCCGCCCCCATGCCAGCGGAGAAAAACACGGTCGTATGTCACTGAGATCGACACATGACCGTGCAAAGATGTAGGCACTCCCCCCTACACGAATACGAAGACCTGCGGACGTTACCACCTACCGGTCCTGCCGACCACACGGAGGAGCCCGGCATTCAACTCACCGGGAATCTCCGATTTCAGGCAAGAGGTACTTTTTTCAGACGCCTTTTCAGCCTCGCGCTTCTGAGAATCTGAGTGGTGAAGTTTGTGGCTGCCAGCATGGGGAACACTCCGAGAAATGTCCGCTCGGAGGGCGTCGCTCCATGCAAGTGGTAAAGGCTGCCAAACACATAAAAGCATCCCACCATGAATAGGGCACCGGGGATGCAGAACGCCATCAAGGAGCTACGAGCAGAAATGAGTTGTTTCGCAAAGTCCAACTCATCCTTCGACATCGGTTCGAGTTTGCGCACTTTTTTCGTAATCGCTCTGGCGCTGCCGATTTCTTCGCCTATCGGAGTAGTCGGGCGGTCGCCCAACCGTTTTACGAATACAGCAGCAACGGCGACGAACACCAACGCCAACGCAAGGGCGACTACGGTCAGATAACCCCATAAATCCGGGTTCATTATTCCACTCCTTCGCTCCGCCGCCGAACGTCAAAGGCTCCTCAAAACGCTACCTCAAACCGGCTCGATCCAAACCGTTCCAGCGCGACACCGCTGCTGCGCCTGGGCGAGAGGCCGCCGATGTCGCTAAGTTTGAAGGGATCGACTTCACCCTGCCAGGGGAGAACATGGGGCGATTTGACGACGGCCGACAGCGGGCAGCGGAACTCGAGGCGTTCCAAGCGCTGTGGCACCTGTGGCGGTCTTCTCAAAGGACGGTGGCGAACGTCAACAATTGGGAGTCGGCTTGCAGAATGCTGCAGACCTACTACACCGTCACTCAAGCCCGCCAGGACTCCGAAGTTTGCGCCATGAGGATTCGATACCTTGAGATCTCGGAGCCATTACCCAGGCTCGCGGACTTCGTGCACGCGCCACCGCATTATCGATTATCTGATGCCCCGTTGCAGCTGGCGCAGGCTGGCCGCGAGTACAGGTTAGCGCGCCAGCGGCACCCCGGACGCGAACGGCAGCGCCTGAAAGAACTCGAAACAACCAAGGCCCTCTACGAAGCGGTGAAGGGCGCTGAAGCGAGAGTGAGGGCTGCCGAGGTAACTCGCAGGCGCGAATGGCAGCGAAGCAGGTGGCCCAAAGATGTTGTCCTAGAAAGCGAAATCTACAACCTCGACAGCGTGGCGGCCCAGGTAGAACTGCAGAACGCGAAAATCAAATCCCAAGTCGATGCGGTGGCGGACCTACTCCGAGATGGACTACAAAGCCCACCGGAGCCCGATCGAACCGCGAGCTATCGCGCTGGCGATCCGGCCGGGATTGCGGCCTATGTCGAATCGGCCCTGATGTCTATGCCGTTGCCGCGCTGCATCAATCCCAAGGCCACGGTTGTGTATTCTCCGGATTCGCGCCAAGTGGTTATCGAGTATGAACTGCCCACGGTTGATGTCATCCCGAAGGTCAAGTCCTTCCGTTACGTCAAGAGCCGTGAGACGGTTGTCGCGACGGTGCGACCGGTATCACAAGTAAAAGCGTTGTACGCCAGTACTATTGCGCAACTTACGCTCCTATCTCTTGCTGTGATCTTGAAACTCGACAGCGAGCGTCATATCGATGTTGTGGTTTTCAATGGCGTTGTCGAAAGCCAGGATCCGCACAGCGGTCAACCGATCCGGCCGTGCTTGATCGCCGTCCGGGTAACCCGAGACACCCTCGCCGAAATCGACCTTGAAGCCGTCGATCCGTCGGCCTGCCTGAAACACCTCTCGGCTGCTGTGTCGCGTAACCCGACCCAGTTCGTCCCCGTGCGGCCTTTGGCTTGAGTGAGGTTGCGGCACCGATCAGGCGCGGCGCCTTCGGGCTCGACTCCCTTGCCAACGTGAATTGGAACGTGTTCTAGTGAGTCGGTGACGATAACGTGACCACCAGCCGCAGCCCTTTCCGAGCCGATCTCCTTCAGGGGAAGGTCGCATTGGTCACCGGCGGCGCTACCGGGCTCGGCCTCGAGATCGCCCGGGTCCTGGGCAGTCATGGCGCTCGCGTCGCCATCTGCAGCCGAAAGGAGCCCAATCTTCAAGCGGCGGTTGCGGCGTTGCGGCAAGAGGGAATTGAGGCAACCTACGGTGTCTGTGACGTCCGCCGTGACGATGAGGTCACGGCGGTCGTCGAGGAAGTGCTGCGCACGTTCGGTCAACTCGACGTCGTCGTCAACAATGCCGCCGGAAACTTCCCCGTTCCGATCGGCGGCCTCAGCCCAAACGGTTTCAAAGCCGTGGTCGACATCGACCTACTGGGGACTTTCAACGTGTCGAAGGCGGCGTACGAGCTTTGGCTGCGCGATCACGGCGGCGCCGTGGTGAACATCAGCGCGGCGATCCAGTACCGCGGCATGGCCCTGCAGGCCCACGTTGTCTCGGCCAAGGCCGGCGTCGACGCGTTCAGCCGCGCCTGTGCCATCGAATGGGGGCCCGACGGGATCCGGGTGAATGTCGTTGCTCCCGGGGCGATGTCAGGAACCGAGGGAGTCAGGCGGATCGCGGGCGACGACCGGCACCGCGCCATGCAGAACCCGCTGCGGCGTCCCGGCTCCACCACCGAGGTCGCCGAGACGGTGCTGTTCCTGGCCAGCGATGCAGCGTCCTACGTGACGGGAGCAATACTGGTCGTCGACGGCGGTGGTTGGTTGACCGCTAGCGGAGTGCCTGATTTGCCCGGCTACCAGTGAGCTAGCCGGACGGCTCAGACGGTCACGGTCAGCGGCCGGACGTTCCAGATCTCGTCGCAGCACTCGGCGATGGCGCGATCCGAAGAGAACTTGCCGCTGCGCGCGGTATTCAGGATTGACATCTTCGTCCACGACTCCCTGTCCTGCCACTCGGCGCTGACCTGCTCCTGGCAGTTCACGTAGGACGCATAGTCGGCGCAGACCAGGAAGGGGTCGTCGTAACGGAGGTTGTCCACCAACGGCTGGAACACCTCGGTGTCGCCGCGCGAGAACGTCCCGCCCGCAATCAGATCCAGCACCGTGCGCAGCTCGTCGTTAGCGTCGACCCAGTCGGCCGGGCTGTACCCGTGCGCCTTGACCGCCACGACCTCTTGCTCCGTGAGACCGAACAGGAAGAAGTTTTGCGGTCCTACCTCTTCGCGCATCTCGAGGTTCGCCCCGTCGAGCGTGCCGATGGTCAGGGCACCGTTGATCATGAACTTCATGTTCCCGGTGCCCGACGCTTCCTTGCCCGCAGTGGAGATCTGCTCGGACAGATCGGCGGCCGGATAGACCATCTGCGCGTTCTGCACGTTGAAGTTCGGGACGAATACCACCCTGAGAAACTGGTTGACGTCCGGATCGTTGTTAATTGTCTCCCCGACGGCGTTGACCAGCTTGATGATCCGCTTGGCCATGAAGTAGCCGGGAGCGGCCTTACCGCCGAAGATGAAGGCCCGCGGCGGAATCGACAGCCCGGGGTTCTGCTTGAGCCGGTGGTACAGCGTGACGATGTGCAGGACGTTGAGATGCTGGCGCTTGTACTCGTGGATTCGTTTGACCTGGACGTCGAACATCCAGTCCGGGTCCAGCTCTACGCCCGCCGCCGAGCGGATGTAGGCAGCAAGGCGCGCCTTGTTGCTGCGTTTCACGTCGCGCCACTGCTGACGGAAGGAGGCATCGTCGACGAACGGCTCCAGTCCGCGCAGGCGCTGCAGATCGCTGAGCCAGCCGTCGCCGACCGTGCGGTCGAGCAGCTCCCGCAGCCCGGGGTTGGCCAGCGCAAGGAAGCGGCGTGGCGTCACGCCGTTTGTCTTGTTGCTGAACCGCTCCGGCCACATCTCATAGAAGTCTTTGAGCACAATGCTTTTCAGCAGCTCCGAATGCAGGGCGGCGACACCGTTGATGGCGTGGCTGCCGACGGTCGCGAGGTGCGCCATCCGGATATTCTTGGTGCCGTCCTCGCCGACGATCGACATCCGGCGGAGCCGGTCGCCGTCGCCGGGGAATCGGGCGTGCACCTCGTCGAGGAAGCGGTGGTTGATCTCGTACATGATTCCGAGGTGGCGGGGCAGCGACTCGGCGAACATCTCCAGCGGCCAGGTCTCCAGCGCCTCAGGCAGCAGGGTGTGGTTGGTGTAGGCGAAGGTCGCGACCGTGATGTCCCAGGCATCGGACCACTCCAGGTGCCGCTCGTCCAGGAGCAGGCGCATGAGCTCGGCGACCGCGATCGACGGATGGGTGTCGTTGAGCTGCAAGGCAAACCGCTGAGGCAGTTCCTTGACGGACACGTCCGCGAGATCGTCCATGATGTGCAGCACGTGCTGCAGCGAGCAGGACACGAAGAAGTACTGCTGAAGCAGGCGCAGCCGCTTGCCCGCCTCCGGTTCGTCGTTGGGGTAGAGCACCTTGGTGACCGTCTCCGACGTGACCTCGTCCTCGACCGCCTTGTAGTAGTCGCCGGTGTTGAAGGCCTCCAACGCGAACGACTCGACGGCCCGCGCGCTCCACAACGTCAGCACGTTGCACGTGTTGACGCCGTAGCCTTGGATCGGCGTGTCGTAGGCGACGCCTTTCAGCAGCCGCCCCGGCACCCACCGCACGCGGTCATGACCGGCGACGTCCGTGTAGTGCTCCGTGTAGCCGCCCCACTTGACCAGGTAGTTGACGTCGGGTTTGGCGATCTCCCAGGGGTTTCCGTTGACCAGCCAGTTGTCGGTCTTCTCGACCTGCCAGCCGTCGTGGATCTCCTGGTCGAAGATGCCGAATTCGTAGCGGATGCCGTAGCCGATCGCGGGACGCTCGAGGGTGGCCAGCGAGTCCAGGTAGCACGCGGCGAGCCTGCCGAGGCCGCCATTGCCCAGTCCTGGTTCCTCCTCGCAAGCCAGGACCTCGTCGAGATCCTGGCCCATCGCCGCGAGCGCGGTCTTTGCGGCCTGCTCCATGCGCAGGTTCAGCAGGTTGTTGCCCAGTTGTGGGCCCATCAAGAATTCGGCGGACAGGTAGCAGGTCACCTTGCGGCCGAGGTCGAGCGAGGTCTGCGTCGACGCCACCCGCCGGTCCTGCATGCGGTCACGCACCGCCAGCGCGAGCGCCCGGTAGTAGTGCTCGGGCCGCAGGGCCGCGGCCGGGCGGCCAACCGAGTAGCGCAGGTGATCGGTGATGGCACGCTGAAGCGCGGGGGCCTGCATCCCGGTGCGAGTGGGCTCCACCAGGTCGGCGCGTACGGAACCGGTGGCGGACATTCCGTCGGAGGGTGTCTGATCGACATCGGTCATCGTGAGTCCTACTCGCTCGCGGTTGAGGGGCGGCACCGCCCCGCGGCATTTATGTGACCGGCGGCGGCAGGCCGTCAGTCTCTCAGCGCTGATTGCACACCAGGCGCGCAATTGACGTCGGGCGTGTGAACGCAACGCCACGCACTGTTAACGAAACGGCGCTTCGGCGGGAACGAACGCGTACGCGCTCAGCTGGTGACCGTCATTTCGTCGTCGCTGCTGGCCCACGATCGGCTGAAGATGTCGATGGGGACCTGCTCGTCTCGGCCGTCCTCGCTGCCGCTGTCGTTGAGGTGCACGATGCCGGCCGCGGTGTCCACACCGGTCACCACCACGGCGTGGTTGGATTCGGGTTCTCCGTCCGGGGTTTTGTCCTCGAGGGGCTCGCGCCAGATGACCTCGGAGTTGACCGCGACGATCACCTCGCGGCCTTGGGTCAGATCCTGCTCGAGCGCCTTCATGCCCGTGGGGACGCCGGTCTTTGCGGCGCTCTCCTTGTCGGTGTCCACGGCGTGGATGCCGTAGTGGGCGAGCAGCGCCGGTTCATCCTCGAACGAGGTGCCGCTTCCCGGCTTGCGCTTCTTCGGCTTGGTATAGATCGGGCCGGAATGGACGGTGCTGGGAGTCGATTGCGCCACCTTGATGATGGCCTGCTCGGAGGGCTCGTGACCGGTCAGCTCGCCGACCACGTCGGCGACCGCCATCGGCACGCAGTCATCGTTGTATTGCTGGTAACGCCAGAATGGGGCGGCCGCCGCGGGGTCGCCGTAGAGTGTGCCCTCACCGTTCGGCAGGTTGGGGACGGCATGCGCGGTGCTCGTCGCGGGGCCCAGGGCCAGTCCCAGCGCCGCCGCACCGGCCAGCGCCGCGACGCCGGCGGTCCGGGCCGCGGTCGCGATGCTGGTGCCGATCATGGGCGTGTCCTTTAAAGCCAACGGTGACTGAATGAATGTCTGAGAAAAGGCTCCCTTCGTTACCTCTACGAATTCTTGGAGGATTCTTTAAGGGCCGTTAATGCGCACCGGCAAGGTTCAAGGTGACCACGCCGGCGATGATCAGCGCGACGCCGATAACCTTCGCCACGGTCATCGGCGAACCGAGGAACAGCACGGCGATCAGCACAATGGCGGCCGTACCGATTGCCGACCACAACGCGTAGGCGACATCCGTCTGCATGCCGCGCGAGATCGACACCGCCAGGAGTGCGAAAGAGACGGCGTAACCCACCAGGCAAATTACGGTCGGCCACAATCGACTGAAACCTTCCGTGCTCTTGAGCAGGCTGGTCGCCACCACCTCTGCGAAGATCGCGCAGAAGAGCAGAAGATAGGCCACGGCACCTCATTTTTGTGCACCTCTTTTTTGGCAAATGTACACAACGAGCATCGCTTTGCTGGCAGACTGCGAAGGCTGAATCGGTTCTGCCGTATGCGAATTCGTGCGGTGGTTCATCACGCCGAGCCGTGGCCACCCGGAAAGGAATTTGCGCCCATGACCTTTCCCGCGCAACCGTTGCGCTTCGACGTCAGCGACGTCATCGGGGAGCAAGCGTTTTTGGCGGCGACTTACTACCCGGCTCGCACCGGCAATGCTGGCGCGATACTCGTCTGCCTGCCGGGCGGAACCTACAGCCGCGAATATTGGGACCTCAACGTTGCGGGCCATCGCGGGTACAGCTTCGCCGAGTTCGCCTCCGAGAACGGCTATGCCGTCTTGACAGTCGACCCGCTCGGCACCGGCGAAAGCTCCAAACCCGTGCGCGATTTCGATTTCACCGACATCGCCGCCGCACTTGCCAGTGCTGTCTCCGCCGTGCCCCACTCAACCGGCAATCACGCACCGCCCGTGGCCGTAGCGCATTCGCTGGGTGGATACCTGGCCATCACTCAACAGTCGCTGTTTCCCGGCTACGCCGCGCTGGCGGTCCTCGGGTGTACCAATCAACACGTCGCGCCGCTGAACCTGGATCCCGGATTCATCGCCCGCTCGGCCACCCCGGAAGGCCGGGCCGCGCTTGCTCAGGAGATCCTTTCCGCTCTTCCCCAGTCCTACTTCGAGGGCCCCCGCGAGTACCTGCAGAGCTGGTTTCACCTTTCCGACGTGCCCGCCGACGTCGTGGCGGCCGACTGCGTCACCGCCAAGTCGGTCGTGCCCCGCGTGTTCGGTACGGCCATGATCCCCGGTGTCGTCGCCGAACACGCGGCACGGATCGACGTGCCGGTCCTGATCGGCTATGGCGTCGTCGACGTCTCACCGGATCCTCGCGCGGAAGCCGCGCTGTATCGCAGTAGCCCCGACATCACCACCGTCGTCCTGGCCGACAGCGCGCACTGCCACAACATGGCTTCGAGTCGGCAGTTGCTGTGGCGGCGACTGCTCGACTGGGTCGCGACCGTAACGTCTGGTTTGTGACGAAGAAACTCAACCACCGCCTGGCCCGCCGCGCGCCGACTGTGCTCAGCCTGTTTCGGTTGGTCTACGGCGCGCTCTTCGCCGCGAATGGCTCGATGATCCTCTTCGGGTGGCCCGTCCACCCCAGACTGCCCGTCGAGTTCGGCGCCTGGCCCGTCTGGTACGCCGGCCTGATCGAATTTGTCGCGGGGCTGCTGATCGCGGTCGGCTTGTTCAGCCGGGCCGCGGCATTCATCGCCTCGGGCGAAATGGCGGTCGCCTATTTCTGGATGCACTAACCACACGCGCTCTGGCCGATCGGTGATCCACCGGAAGGCAACGGTGGAGCCTTGGCGATACTCTTCTGCTTCGGCTTCTTCCTGCTGGTCTTCACGGGCGGGGGGAGCTATTCGATCGACGCTTTGCGCGGTGAGGGCTCGGCGGGCGCCCGCGCGTAACACTTCCAATCAATCGACGATAATGACATTCTCTAGTTTGGAGAAGCCGTTTCCGTCGCGCGGCGGGCGGTGCGGAGGAGGTTCGACGATGAGCGCTGTCCGACGGTGCGACGGGATGGTGGCCCTGGTCACCGGAAGCAGCCGGGGGCTGGGTAAGGCGATCGCCGCACGGCTCGCCGCCCACGGAGCGACAGTCGCGCTGACCGCCCGCACGATGGACCCCGACCCCAAGTACCAGGGGTCGTTGATTCAGACCCGCGACGAGATCGCGGCCGCCGGCGGCAAGGCGGTTGCGGTTCAGGCGGATCTGTCCCAATCCAAGGAACGTGCAAGGCTTTTCGCCGAGGTGGTGAGCGCGGTCGGCGCACCTGACATCCTCGTGAACAACGCCGCGGTCACGTTCCTGCGGGCGCTGGACGGGTTCCCCGAGCGGCGGGTGCGGCTGATGATGGAGATGCACGTCCTGGGGCCATTGCACTTGAGTCAATTGGCGATCCCCGCGATGCGCGAACGTGGGCGGGGCTGGATATTGAACCTGACCTCGGTGGGCGGCGACCTGCCACCCGGGCCGCCGTTCTCCGAATTCGACCGGACGGCGGGCTTCGGCATCTATGGAACGGCCAAGGCCGCGCTGAATCGGCTGACCAAGAGTCTTGCCGCCGAACTCTACGACGACGGCATCGCCGTCAACGCCGCGGCTCCGTCCAACCCGGTGGCGACCCCGGGAGCCGGCACCCTGGACCTGGCCAAGACCGACACCGAGGACATCGAACTGATCACCGAGACCGCCTTCCGGTTGTGCACGGGTGATCCGAAGACCATGACCGGGCGCATCGCGCACACCCAGCCCTTCCTGGCCGAGGTCGGCTGGTCGGCGCCGGTCGGCTGAATGGTCGAGCTTGACCTGGACGAGCTGCGACGGCGACTCGCCACCGGGGGCGTTGCCGACATCAGCCCACTGGCCGGCGGCGCGTCCAGTCTCACCTTCAGGGGTCAGCGCGATGGCCGGACGGTGGTGGTCAAGGTCGCTCCGCCCGGCGTCGAGCCGGTCGCGCACCGCGACGTGCTGCGCCAGGCCCGGATCATCAAAGCGCTTGCCGTGAAGCGGGTTCCGGTCCCCGTCGTGCTGTGGGAGGATTCGGGAGATCCGCCGCACACGCCCCCGCTGTTCGTGATGTCCCATGTCGAAGGCGACTGCGTCGAGCCGTTATTCGACGGCTGCCCGCCGGCGCCTGACCTGATCGAGCGTTACCGCAATGCGTGCCGAACCATGGCCGCACTGCATTCTCTGTCGCCGATTGACCTCGGCCTGGGCGGTGAACCGGTCATCGACCCCCTCGCGGAAGTCCGGCGGTGGTGTGACACGTTGCAGACCGTCGACGGGGCGCTGGTGCCCGACTGGCACCTTGTGCGCGACGCGTTGCTGAGCAGCACGCCAACGGCCATGCGGCCCGGCGTTGTTCACGGTGACTTTCGCTTGGGCAACCTGCTGGCTGTTGGAGCCCACATCAACGCGGTGATCGATTGGGAGATCTGGTCGATCGGCGACCCGCGTTTTGATGCGGGCTGGTTTCTGATCAACTCCGATCCGGACACCTACCAACGTGTCCCGGACCCGGCCGGCATGGCACCGCCGGGTGCCGAGCTTGCCGATATCTATCGGCGCGAATTGGGTTGCGAGGTTACCGACTTGGCTTGGTTCACCGCGTTGGCATGCTTCAAGTCGGCGGCGACGTGGTCGCTGATCGTCAAGCACAACCGCCGGAGGCCCTCTCCGCGAGCCGAATTGGAAGCCATGGCAGCCGCGCTGCCGAGGTTGCTGCAGCGAGCCCTGTCAATGCTGGATTAGCGAACGAAGCGGTCCGTTTAGTGGCACCGTACGAAGAGATTTTGGCAGTACATTCCTGTACCGCCCCAGTCGAGCGATCGACCACCCGCATCGCCCGGATCCACAAACACGTCTGGTGTTTCCGTCAATATTTGGTCGATGAACGGCTCTACCGGTTCGAAGGGGTCTGGATCCGCCCGCGCTACGCCGGTGCCGCCCGTCAGTGCCATCGCGCTGATCGCAGCGCCCAAAATTCCCAGAGCGAGCATGTGACGATTCATAGCAGCCCTCTGTGCCTTGAATGACTGATTATCCAGCAGCGACGATTTTACACGTACAGGCGTTTTGGCCATGCCGACGAGCGCCACCGCCCCTTCCAGCGTCACGCGCCCGTATCGCGTATGAGTTACGAACGCACAACAAGTTTGGTTGTTCGACCAGCTGATCCCGCGGTTTCAATCTCGCGGTGCGTACGGTGTCGCCCGTGAGGCCGATAGCCGTGGTCGTTCGCCGCGCCGCGGTTGTCGCGGTTTGCCTCGTCATGTCGGTGGCCATGTCGCCTTCGACAAGTGCTGATCCCGACGCTGAGCCTGCTGCCGCGGCGGCGGCGCCGGCCGACGGGCGGGTGCCGTCGAATCCTCCGGCAACCCTCAGCACCCCCGACGGCTGGACACTGGGCCTCGGCGCGAAGGACGAGATGCAAACTCCTGTGGCGCCGTTGACCACTGCCGTCTCGTCGCGCGAATATCTGGCCAGCGGAACATTCGTCGGCTCGCTGATCGGACCGGAACCGCCTCGGGGTGTCCTCGAGGTCGGTTACGAGATCGGCTGCGGAATCGATATGAGCACATCGAATGGCGTCACGATGGGCGGTAGCGCCGGCATCACCCCGGGCTTGGGCCTGACGGGTGCGTTCACCGGAACGCCGGGTATTTTGCCGTTGGTTTCCGTGCCGGTCAACGGCGTGCTCACCGTGGGACTGAAGCCCGGTCTTGTGATTGTGGTGCCGGTGGTCAAGAAACAGTTCAAGGGTCCCAGTCCCTGGGTCATGATCAGCGACTTCCACGTCAAGATCGACGGATGCGTGGGCCAGTCGTTCATCCGCTCCTATGCGACGCTGACCCGAGAGACCGATGAATCCGACGTGGTGCTGTCCTACGTCGGCGTCACCAAAGCCGTTTGATCGCGGGCGGACCTGGTGGCCTAGCCCGAAGTTGCGGTAGCTGAGCGGGCCGATTGTTTCGTTGATCTGGGGAAAGAGTTCGGGCGGGCCTGGTTGTGTAGTCAGAATAGTGGGCGTGTCGGCTTGGCATACCTCGGCATAGTCGTTAGAC
>NZ_JBKQOI010000170.1:0-73143 GCF_052145595.1 Mycobacterium sp.
GGTCGCGAAGTACACCGGCGACGCGCAGGCTGCTGGCGCCATCCCGGTTCTGACGCTTTATGGAATCCCCCACCGCGACTGCGGCAGCTTCGCTGCGGGTGGCTTGGCGACGGCCGACGACTACCGCTCGTGGATCGACGGCATCGCGTCCGACGTGGGCGCTTCGCGGACGGCGATCATCGTCGAGCCCGATGCACTCGCCATGGCCGACTGCCTGTCGGCCGACCAGCGCCAAGAACGTTACGACTTGATTCGCTACGCCGTCGACACGCTGACGCGCAATCCGGCCACGGCCGTGTATGTCGACGGTGGTCACTTGCGCTGGCATAGCCCCGAGGACATGGCCGCCAGGCTCAACAAGGTCGATGTCAGCCGCGCGCGGGGTTTCAGCCTCAACACTTCGAACTTCTTCACCAGCGGGGACGAAATCGGTTACGGCGAGGCGATTTCGGCGCTCACCAACGGTTCGCACTACGTGATCGACACGTCGCGCAACGGCGTCGGACCAGCGCCCGACTCCGAGCTCAATTGGTGCAACCCCAGCGGCCGAGCGCTGGGCACTCCGCCTACCGCGGCTACCGGGGCCGCACACGCCGACGCCTACTTGTGGATCAAACGTCCCGGTGAATCCGACGGAACATGCGGCAAGGGTGATCCGCCGGCGGGCACCTTCGTGAATCAGTACGCCATCGATCTGGCCCGCAACGCGGGCCAGTAGGACGTGGACGAACTCCTCGGGCCGTCGTGCCCCTGCGGCAGTGACGATAGCTTTCGGGCTTGTTGCGGGCCGTTTCACCATGGCGAGCTGCAGGCCCGATCGGCCGAGGCGTTGATGCGGTCGAGGTATTCGGCATACGCCTGCGGAGACGCCGACTACCTGTTCCGCACCTGGCACCCGCGAACGCGGCCGGTCGGTGTGACCGTTGACCCTGGCATCACCTGGACGGGTCTGAAGGTGATCGACACCGTCGCGGGTGGCCCAGACGACGATGTTGGGGAGGTGGAGTTCACGGCCCACTTCGAGTCGGCGGGCCACGCCGGCAGCATGCATGAGCGCAGTCGCTTCGAGCGCCGCGCCGGCCGATGGTTTTACGTGGACCCTGTGACGGAAGATCTGTAGCTGCGTTTCGCGTTGACACGCTTGAAGGTCGACC
This sequence comes from Mycobacterium sp., assembly GCF_052145595.1. Classification (GTDB taxonomy): domain Bacteria; phylum Actinomycetota; class Actinomycetes; order Mycobacteriales; family Mycobacteriaceae; genus Mycobacterium. Next base: position 1,155 of record NZ_JBKQOI010000170.1, read on the forward strand.
CACAACAGGAACAAGGGAGCACCGATGGCCGGAGATTTGCCTGATATCGCCCTAGAGCTGCGTTCGTTGGTGACGTCTGGTGGCACGCTCGAACTCTCGCTGCACGAGGTTCCAGTTCCAGCCCCCGGCGCCGATGAGGTGTTGGTGCGTGTGGAAGCCTCGCCGATCAACCCGTCAGACTTAGGCCTTCTCATTGCAAGCGCGGACATGACTACTGCGACGGTCGGGGGCACGCCTGAGCGTCCCGTCGTCACCGCCTCGGTCAAAGAGGCCACCCTGGGAGCGCTGTCGGCCCGACTCGACAAGTCGCTTCCGGTGGGTAATGAGGGCGCTGGCACCGTGGTGGCCGCAGGGTCATCCTCAACGGCCCAGGCCCTCATCAGAAAAACGGTGGCGATTGCAGGCGGCGCGATGTACTCGCAATACCGAGCGGTTGACGCTTCCGCATGTCTGGTCCTGCCCGAGGGGGCCACGGCAAGGGACGGAGCATCGTCCTTCGTCAATCCGATGACGGCACTCGGAATGACTGAAACGATGCGCCGCGAGGGACATTCCGGTCTCGTGCACACCGCCGGGGCGTCGAACCTCGGCCAAATGCTGGTCAAGCTCTGCCAGAAAGACGGGATACCGCTGGTCAATATCGTCCGCAAGCCCGATCAAGAGGAGCTGCTGAGGTCGCTCGGCGCAACCTATGTCCTCAACTCGGCATCGCCGTCGTTCGCGACAGACCTCGTCCAGGCGCTCAAAGCGACATCCGCGACGCTTGCTTTCGACGCCACGGGTGGTGGAACGCTGGCTAGCCAGATCCTTAATGGCATGGAGGAGGCGGCCAACTCGACCGCGGCGGAGTACTCGCGCTACGGGTCGAACGTTCACAAGCAGGTCTACATTTACGGCGCACTCGACACCAGTCCCACGGTGCTTAGCAGGAACTTCGGCATGGCTTGGGGGGTCGGAGGGTGGCTGCTCACCCCGTTTCTTCAGGGCGCAGGGGCCGAGACGTTTGGTCGGCTGCGCGCTCGGGTGGCCGCGGAGCTCACCACGACGTTCGCGAGTAGCTATACCCGGGAGGTTTCACTTGCCGGCATGCTCAATCCCGACGCGTTCAACGTATACGTCAAGCGAGCGACCGGAGAGAAGTTCCTCGTCACTCCGCACGCCCACCCCTAACTGCCGTCTAGTGGCGCGGCTTCCGCGGAGCGAGTGACGGGCTTCGAACCCGTGTATACGGCTTTGCAGGCCGCTGCCTAGCCACTCAGCCACACCCGCACGAACTGCTACCGTGCCAGCGCAGGCCGCTGCAGCCCAGTGTTTCCCTCGGCGCGATCATTTCGGTGTAGCGGCGCTGCGGGAACAGCCCGCATATTCTGAGGTGATTTTCTCGAGACTGCGCGCCCGGTCAAACTCGGTTGCGCGCCGGCGAAAACCGCTCAAGCTGCACGGGCGGCTCGTCTGCTGACGGCGGCGGCACCAGTGCAGCGACACCGTCGATCACGCTAACGACTGCCCCGCTCCCACGATCAACGCTCAGGGTGCCGTGTTGAAAATTCTGGACGACCCACTCGGGCTCCTGGATTTCGGCGCTGGTCGGCAGCCCCAACGCGCTGAGTTCGTAGCCGAGGGTGCCCCACGCGGCGTAGATGGCGCCAGTGACGGGCTGGGCCCCGCTGGCCGGCGACCAGTACATCGCTCCTTTCTCGAAGATGACGTACCGCGTGGCTCCCGCCCCTTGCGATTCCGGCGACGTCGGTGCGCCCAGTGCGCTGTTCATGCCGCCCATCGCCTGCCACCGGTCATAGATAGCAGTACCTTGTAGCGACTGCGCCAGATTCTGGGCGCTGGGGCGATTGTTGAACCGCGCGGCAATGTCGCGAATCTGGTTCATCAAGGCATATCCGAGGTTGCCGGGGCAATCAGTATCGCTGACGTCGCGGTGGGCAAAAATGCACGGCAGGCTCACGGCGGCGCCTTGGGGGAGACGGGTATAGGGGCCCCCTTCCGATGTCAACGCGACGCTGCCCTGCGGGTCGATGCCATCCATGGCCAGCCGCCACCCGAGCAGGCGCCCGACGGTGTGCACCTGAACCGGCGTGGGGCCCACCGTGTCGAACTCGCCGATCATGCACACCGCCCACGTGTTGCGGTTGAACCCGCCGGTGTGGGTGCCCCGAACCGCTCTGGTCATCCCGCCGAATCGGCCCTCGAATACCTGACCGTACTTGTCGACCAGGGCGTTGTAGGCGATGTCCGGCCAGCCCAGGGTGCGGGTGTGGTAGGCGTAGATCGACCGCACAATTGCCGCCGAATCCTGCTGTGCATAATCATTTACGCCGGCCGTATGGTGCACGATGCCTGCCTTGATTCCGTTGTCGTACATCGGTGCTCGGCTGCGAATCGACTCATCGGCCCCCCACTGGGCGCGACTGACGATATCGGGTGCCTGCCCGGGCACTTCGACCGCCGCAACCAAGGCCGGATCCGCCCCAGCACTCGGGGGTTGGGCCAGCCCTGATGCGGCGGTGCCCAAACCCAGCATGATTGGCGCGGCCGCAACGTATTTGAGGACGTCACGGCGCGAAACGTACGGTAACGCTGAGCACCCGCACCAATTAGGCACGGCAACACGGTAACCCGCGGTGACAATATTCGTAACGCGACCCGCCGCAGCCGAATACAGTTGAACGCGGTGGGTTCGCAGTGCTGCCAACAGGGTTCAGCACACACCAATCAACGCGTGTCTGTGGCCGGCCAGCCTGGACCGAGATGACCCGCCCACCGCTGAGCGGCGGTCCCCACGAGGGCCGCCAAAGGAAAAGGCCCGCACACCGTTTGGTGTGCGGCCCCGCCCCACTTCAGAGGTATATGAAAGGCCCAATTGCCTACAAGAACAGCGCCACCGGTTCCATCCAGAGTGGGGAGAGCAGCACCGGGTACGTCCACGGCGGCCAGAGCAGCGCCGGGTTCGCCCCCGGCGGCGGCCAGTTGTTGTCGTTGGCGTAGGCCCACACCTCCCAAGGGTTGTCGTAGTACGCCGCCGTCTCGACCAGGCTGAACCAGTCCTGGTTCGGGTGGAACAACCAGTAGCCCGTCCCGAGATGGGTGGTGACGTTGCCCATCGTGGTGGCAAAGCCCGGCAGTCCGACGCCGCCGCGGTAGACGTGCGAACCCACGAGTTCGCTGAGGGCGGGGTCGTAGTCGGAGTTAGGGGTGAAGTGATTGATGACCTGAACGCCGTAGCCCAACGCCGTTCCCGGGAACCCCCAGGTGTAATCCAATAGAAAGGCGGCCCATCCGCGCCAGTCGCGAAAGTTGTAGATGCCCAACTCGCGCTGGATGAGCCGGTTCGCGTCGTTGATTGCCGTGTCCACCACGCCTGTCCCACCGTGCCTCCGAAACATTGACAGTGTTATCTGACAGTGTCAGTATCGATGGATGACCGAAGTGGCGTCGTGGACGCTGGACGAGCTGGTGCGGCGGGTCGCCGCCTGCCTGGCGGGTCCCGCGTACCCGGGAGCGCCCAACGGGCGAGTCCGGGAGCTGCCCGATCGGCGGGTTGTGCGGTGGTACACGACAACCGGACTCGTCGACCGGCCCGCCATGCAAGGGCGCACGGCGCTGTACGGCCCCCGGCACCTGCGGCAGATCGTCGCTGTCAAACGGCGCCAGGCCGAGGGCCGCTCGCTTGCCGAGATCCAGGCCGAACTGGCGGGAGCGGCAGACCAAACGCTGCGCGAAGTCGCCGCCGTTCCCGACGAACTCCTCGCGGCGGAGCCGGCGCGGCCCCAGGAGCCACCACCAGCGGAGCGCCCCGGTCGCCGACGGCGGTTCTGGGCCGAGCCGCCCGCTGCCGCGCAACCGCTGACGAATGGCAGCGGCGGTGACACTGTCACCAAGCTGGCCGCGGTGAGTCTGCCCGGCGGAGCGCTGTTACTGCTGCCCGCCGGACCTGGTCACAGTGGCCGACCAGACGAAAACGACATCGACGCGATCCAGGCGGCCGCTCGGCCGTTGCTCGAACTGCTGGCCGAGCGCGGCCTGCTAACCCTTGATGAACGGAGCCCATCATGACCGTCCGCATCACGTCGATGACCGACGCGGAAACGACTCGCGAGGCCACGGACGAGACCGCCGACGAGGCTGGGCTGGGTGCTCTGAGCACCGAGCGCGGCAATCTGCCGCTCGAATGCATCGACGTGCGGGCGCAGATCACCGGGCTCACCAGCTCTGTGGAGCTGACGCAGGAGTTTGTCAATGCCTTCGACGTACCTCTGGAAGCCACCTACGTGTTCCCACTGCCGGATCGGGGTGCGGTGACGCGAATGCAGATGACCGCCGACGGGCGGGTCGTCGAAGCCGAGCTACGGGAAAGGGAGGCTGCCCGCGAGGCGTACGACGAGGCCATCGCGTCGGGCCGGCGAGCATCCATCGCCGAGGAGGAGCGCCCGGACGTTTTCACCATGCGGGTGGGGAACATCTTGCCCGGTGAACGGGTCAGCATCGCACTTACTCTTGTCAGCCCCTTGACCTACGCGGATGGCGAGGCGACATTCCGCTTCCCGCTTGTTGTTGCGCCGCGGTACATCCCGGGCGGCGCCCTTGCGGATATCGCCGTCGGCGACGGCTACGCCGACGACACCGAGGCGGTTCCCGACGCGTCGCGCATCACCCCGCCCGTGCTGCTGCCCGGTTTCCCGCACCCGGTTCTGCTGGCCGTAGAGGTCGGCATTGACCCCGCCAGTCTCACCCTGTCGGAGGTGCGCTCGAGCCTGCACGCGGTGTCCACCGAGGACGGTCGGATACGGGTGCAACCCGGCGAGCGGGCCAACCGGGATTTCGTTCTGCGGCTGCGTTACGGCGCCGAAGGCCTCACCGACTCGCTCGTCCTGGTTCCCGATGCGAAGGGCGACGAAGGGACTTATCAGCTCACCGTTCTGCCGCCGGCGTCGAGTGCGCCGCCGCGCCCTCGGGAGCTGGTGCTGGTGCTGGATCGCTCCGGGAGCATGGCCGGGTGGAAGATGGTGGCCGCTCGGCGCGCCGCGGCGCGGATCGTCGACACGCTCACCGGCGGTGATCGGTTCGCGGTCTTGACATTTGACGATCGGATCGACCGCCCCGCCGGCCTACCCGATGGGTTGGTCGAGGCCAGCGACCGCAATCGGTACCGCGCCGTCGAGCACCTCGCCCGCGTTGACGCACGCGGCGGCACCGAGATGGTTGCGCCGTTGCGGCAGGCTCTCGCGTTAGTTGGCGGGTCGCGCAACGGCGACATCCGCGACGCCCGCGATGCCATCGTCATCCTTGTCACCGACGGGCAGGTCGGTAACGAGGACCAGTTACTGCGCGAATTGTCCGGCGACCTGCAGCGGGTGCGGGTGCACACGGTTGGCATCGATCAGGCCGTCAACGCCGGATTCCTGGGCCGCGTGGCCAGTGTCGGCGGGGGGCGCTGCGAGCTGGTGGAAAGCGAGGACCGCCTCGATGAGGCGATGGATGCCATTCACCGTCGCATCGGCAGGCCGCTCGCCTACTCGCTGGCCCTGCGCGCCGAGGGACTGGCGACCATCGAGGACACCGTGAGCCCGGCTCGGATACCCGACCTGTTCCCGGGGGTGCCGCTGGTGGTGACCGGCCGCTATCGGGGAAGCGCGGCCGGCTCGCTCGTCCTGCACGGCACGACGCGCGAAGGCGGGGACTGGTCGTCAACCGTCTCCGGACAGCGCCGCGAGGCCCCGGCAGTGACCGCTCAGTGGGCGCGGTCCCACTTGCGTGACCTCGAGGACCGTTACGCCTCGGCTAACACGGAGGCCCTGGAGAAGCGAATCGTCGACACGTCGTTGCGGTTTGGTGTGTTGTGTAGGTTCACCGCATTCGTCGCCGTCGACAGTCGGGTCGTTGCCGAGGGTGGGCTGCAGCACCGCGTGATGCAACCCGTGGAGGCGCCGGCCGGATGGGACGCGGGGCGGCAGCGATACGATGCTGACCTTCTGCTTAGAGCCGCGCCGGTGTCCCGAAGCGTTGCTCGTATGGCCCGGGCCCTCATGGCCGAGCCGATGGCGTCGGCTCCGGCTGACGCCGCTGCCGCGATGCCGAGCGAACCCGCGCCATCCGTCAAGGCGCCACCGCGAGCATCCAAAGCACGAACGGTCAAGCTGCGCAATGTGATTGCCGTGGCGGTGGCCACCGCGTTGCTCATCGGCGGCGGCTGGACCTGGTCGCTCAGCCGGAATGGGGTCTCGCCTCCGATGCGCGACGGCATAGTGGCCGGCAAGGTCCCAGCATCGGGGGATACCGGCACAGCTAGCGAGACGAGGGGCGGTGTTCCGGAGAACACGATCGCAGCGCCGGAGGCACCCCCGCCGCCACAGGCCCCTCAGGACAGCACCTTCAAACGCGACATCGTCACCACGGGATCCGTGCAGATGATCGTCGCCGAGCCCACCCAGGCGGCCGACCAGCTCGTCTCAGCGGTCACCGATGCGGGCGGGCGAGTGGACTCGCGATCGGAGCGATCCGGATCATCGTCGCCGACAGTGGATCTCGTGGTGCGGATCCCTGCGGACAAGCTCGACGGGGTCCTGGCCGACGCCAAGAAACTCGGGACCGTCGAGTCGATGTCGATCGGGCACAGCGACGTCACTTCGCAGCGCGTCGACCTCGATGCCCGCATCGAGGCGTTACAAACCTCGGTCAATCGACTGCTGCAACTGATGGGCCGGGCGGGTAACGTTGCCGACCTGCTTGCGGCGGAGTCATCGCTGACCCAGCGGCAGGCCGAGTTGGACTCGCTCAGGGCGCAGCGCGCCGCACTTGGCGACCAGATCTCCTATGCGACGATCAACGTCAGCCTCTCGGCCAAACCGACGGTGACCCACGGTGGTTTCCTTGGTGCGCTCCAACACGGGTGGCAGTCGTTGCTCTCCGCTGTCCATGGCGTCGTGGTGACGGTCGGATTCCTGATCCCGTGGATACCGGTGCTGGCCGTGCTGGCGTTGGTTATCGTCTTGGTGCTGCGCCGCAAGCCTTTCCGGCGAGCATCAAGCGCTGGCGCGAGCTCGGCACCAGACTCAGACGAAGCTAGCCGGACCGATTGAGTTCCTCGAATCGGGCCAGGGCCGAATCGCGCTGGTCTGCGTCGAAGGCCTCAAAACGTGTCACGCGGCCGCCGTCGAGCAGGATGAGCATGACAAGTGGAATCTCGATCGCGACGCCATCGGTCGACGTGCCTCTCAAGACCACGTGGCTGACAACGCCCATCGCCGACTGCGTGAGAACCTCGGCTTGTTCGACCCAAAAGTCGGGTACGAGCGACGCCATCGTCAGGATCGACGACATGTGGTCGGCGATCGTTTGGACGCCTGGACTGGACAGCTGCCGGTGGTTGACATACGTGGCACCGGCGCTGAGTGTGGCGAACGCATCCCAGTCATGACGGTTGGTGGCCTCGGTCAGCTGGCCTACCACCTCGATGACCTCGGGATGCGCGACCTCTCCAGATGCGATCCATTGAGCCGTGAGCTCAGCGAACGCGTCGTTCAGGTCGTCGGGATCGAAGCTGACGGTGACGCGCATCAGGTCGTCATCGCCGACTTCCGTGACGTGCAAGAGCTCCGCGGCGATCGGTCGATCGGCATCATCGGTGTCGCGGTAACACGCGCGGGTCAGCGAGAGGCGAGGTCCCCTGATTGCGATGGGCTCCACCGTCATCTGCCAACCGCTCGGCGCAAGCTCGAATATCGCCTGTACAGCCTTCCGCCGTACTGGACCATGGTGTACGTCACGCATGCCTTTTCGCCGGTCCTCAAAGCGAACGCCCGCACTTCCGAGGGCAAGGAAACCGTCAAGGTCGCGTCGATTGTATGCATCGGTGACACGTCCCCAGGCCCGGGTCGCGGCGTTCTCAAGCCACGCCTGCCGATCGAGCTCGTCGAACCTCGTGATTGCGGCGTCGAGGTCTGCCTCGTCGAAGATTTCGCAGCGGCTGATGAGGTCGTCTTCGACCGTCACAATGCCGATCTCCCGCCACTCGGCGTCGAAGCCGTCTCGTGAGGTTGCTTTCATCACGTGGGTCACGACGGCGCCGAGATTGCTCAGCCGATGCACGGTCTCGATGTAGAGCCGGTTGTCGGGCGTGAGGTCCCTCCCGGCACGGACGTACGCCGTCATGTCACCGGGCGCAAAAGCTATCCCTCGCCTGTGGTCGGTGTTCACCCAATCGGGCGTCGTTGGGGAGAGCTCGTGCCGATTGAACGCAGCGTAGATCCCGGTGATCACCGACCATGTGCGCGAGTGGGCGGCCGCCTCACCCGCGAGGTAGCGAGCGTCGAGCTCCTCGAAGGCGGCGTCGATGTCGTCGAGATCGAACAGGATACGTGCCGCGAACCGGCTGTCTGTGTCGATCTCGACGATGTTGAGCAGGTCAGTGTGGAACGCCTCGGGTCGCTGATCTCGGCCCGACAAGCGGATTCGGGCGAGGGCAAGGCGCTCGCCACGGGTTGCAATGACCGTCGACGTTAGATCAGTCACCCCGACGTCGGCGGTCGCCCGTATGTTCGCGAGGTCGATATCGCGTCCGCGCAGAATCCCGCTGCTGACAACCGAACGGCGATCGTCGGTGGATATTTCGTCGGCCGACATCTCAGCGATTGCAGCCCAGTTGCGCGCCGCAAAGTAGGCTAGGAAGCGCTCGATTAGTCGGCTTGCCGCGTTTTCCAGTCGACGCGCCGGTGGGCGCAGTTCCTCAAATCGTGCGAGCGCGGCGTCGAGGTCTGCCTCGTCGAACATTTCGCAGCGGTTGAACCGGTCGCCTTCGACCGTGAAGAGGTCGATCATTCGCCACTCGGCGTCGAAGCCTTCTGGCGAGGTCCCATTCGCCGTAATTGTGACGATCGCTCCGAAATTGCTAAGCCGATGCACCGCCTCGATGTGGGTGGTGAGGTCCGGCGTGAGGTCCCAAATGGCGCGCATGGCGGCGGGCAGATCACTCGCGTCGATCGGGGCGAGCGGCCGGTGGTCGATGGTGACCCAGTCCGCCGCAGGGAGTTCGTGCCGGTTGAACGCGGCGCAGCTCCCTGCGATAACCGACCACGCGTGCGCGTGGGAGGCCGCTTCGCCGGCGAGGTAGCGGGCGTCGAGCTCTTCGAAGGCGGCGTCGATGTCGTCAAGGTCGAGCATGACGCAGCCCATGATCCGCTGGTGGCTGTCGATCTCGAGGACCCCGAGAACGTCGGTGCGGAACGCCTCGGGCCGTTGGTCGCGCCCCGAGAAACGGTAACGACTCAGGACGAGGCGCTCGCCACGGGTCGCGATGACGGCGGACGGTATGTTCTTTACCCCGACATCGGCGGTCGCCCGCCAGTCGGCGATGACGGTATCCCTGCCGCACCGCATCCCGACGCCCATAAGCGGACGGCGATCGTCCGTGGAGGTGTCGTCGGTCAACATTTCCGCGATTGTGTCCCAGTCGCGGTCCGCGAAGCTGGCGTTAAAGCGCTCGGCCACTTGGCTTGCCTTGTTTTCGAGCCGCCGCGCCTGCGGTCGCAATTCCTCAAACCGTGCGAGCACGGCGTCGAGGTCTGCCTCGTCGTAGACTTCGCAGCGGCTCAGCAGGTCGCCTTCGAATGCGAAAATGTCGATCGTCCGCCACTCAGCGTCGAAGCCCTCTTGCGAGGTCCCCTTCAGGGTTTGGGTGACGACGGCCCCGAGTTCGCCCAGCCGATGCACCGCCTCGATGCAGAGGCTGAGGTCCGGCGCAATGTCCCAAATGGAACGAGTCGCTGTGACCAGATCAACCGCCCCGAGGGTTTGGAGTGGTCGATGATCGATGTAAACCGAATCTGGTGTCGTCGAGGGGAGTTCGCGACGGTTGAACGCGGCGTAGGCCCGCGTGACGAGCGACCAGGTGTGCGCGTGGGGGGCCGCTTCGCCGGCGAGGTAGCGAGCATCGAGCTCCGCCAACGCAGCGTCGATGTCGTCGGGGTCGAACACGACCTGCGCCGCGGCCCGGTTGTTCGTGTCGATCTCGAGGATGGTGAGCGTCTCGGTGTAGAAAGCCTCAGGCCGCTGGTCTCGGCCCGACATGCGGGCACGACTGAGGGCGAGGCGCTCTCCGCGGGTAGCAATGACTGTCAACGCAATGTTTACGACTCCGAGGGCGGCGATGGCACGCATGTTCGCGATGTCGGCGTCTCGGCCGTGTTGGTTTCCGGCGTTCACGACCCGACGGCGATCGTCGACGGAGCAGTCGTCGGCCAGTAGTTCCGCCCTTGCGGTCCAGTCGCGGGCGGCGAAGTTCGCCCGAAGTCGTTCGGCCACTTGGGTTGCCGCGTTTTCCAGCCGCCGAGCCTGCGGGTGCAGTTCGTCAAAGCGGGCGAGCGCGGCGTCGAATTCTGCCTCGTCGAAAATCTCGCAGCGGCTGAGCGAGTCGCCTTCGACCGTCGCAACCACGATCTCCCGCCACTCGGCTTCAAAGCCTTCTTGCGAGGTCGCACGTGGCATCTGAGTGAAGACCGTTCCGAGGTCGCTCAAACGATGCACGGCTACGATGCGGTTTCTCACGTCCGGCGCGACGTCCCACGTGGCACGGATGTATGCCGTCATGTCGCCGGGCGCGAAAGCCGTCACAGGCCGGTGGTCGATGTTGACCCAGTCCGGCGTCGTCGGAGGCATCTCGTGCCGGTTGAACGCTGCGTTGGCGTTCGCGATGGCCGACCATGTGTGCGCGTGGGCAGCGGCTTCGCCGGCGAGGTACCGGGCATCGAGCTCCTCGAAGGCAGCGTCGATGTCGTCGACGTCGAACCCGACGCGCTCAATGATCCTGTTGTCGGCGTCGATCTCAACAATGTTGAGCACCTCGGCGCTGATTTCGCCGGCCCCCATGCCGCGGGTCGAACCGCAGATACGAATGAGGGCGAGGCGCGTTCCGCGGGTCGCCATGACGATCGACGCGATTCTCTCGGCCCCCACTTCGGCGACGGCTCGCATTTCCGCGATGTGGTCATCTCGACCGTGCCGGACGCCGGCATTCACGACTCGACGACGATCTTCTGTGGAAATATCGTCGGCGAGCAGCTCCTCCATGGCGTCCCAGTCGCGGACCGCGAAGTGGGTCCAGAACCGTTGATCCACTTGGGTTGCCGCATTCTCCAGCCGCCGCGACTGCGGGCGCAATTCCTCAAACCGCGCGAGCGCGGCATCGAGGTCTTCCTCTTCGTAGACCTCCACCCGTGGTTCTTCGGAAGCGAACAGAATGATGCGGCCCCACTGCAATTCGCTTCCGTGCGTGTCGGTGCCCTCTATGACGAGGGTGGTGACGGTCCCGTGGGCATCGAGAGCGTGCACAGCCTTTGTCCGATAGCGAGCGTCGGGCACAAGTGCCCACAGCTCCTCGACCCCCCGCCCAAACTCTTCGCCCGATGCGAACGGGATTCGCCGATGATCGGCATAAACAAATCGCCCAATCATGGGCCCCGGCTCGTGACGGTTGAGCTCCCCGATCGTTTGCATCCCGAGTTGCCACACGCGCGCGTAGGGTGCCGCTTCACCTGCGAGGTACCGGGTATCAAGCTCCTCAAAGGCGGCGTCGGTGTCGTCCAGGTCGAACGAGACAGCCGCGACGATCTGCCCGTCGGCGTTGATCTCCCCGATGACGAGCACATCTGTGCGAAATCCCTCGGGCCCTTGATCGCGGAGCGACAAGCGGAGATGCCCCAGGACAAGGCGCTCCCCACGGGTCGCCAAGACGGTCGGTGTCAGGTACCTGGTGCCCAGGTCGGCGATCGCCCGCATGTCTGCGATCTGGCCGTCTCGACCATGTCGGACTCCCGCGCCCACCACCGGACGGCGATCGTCCCGGAAGGAATTGTCGGCCAATATCTCCGCCATGGCGTCCCAGTCGCCTGCCGCGAAGTACGCCAGGAAGTGCTCGGCCACATGGCTTGCCGCGTTTTCCAGCCGCCGCGCCTGCGGGTGCAGCTCTTCGAACCTCGCGATCGCGGCGTCGATGTCTGCCTCGTCGAATATCTCGCCGCGGTTGATCAGATCGCCTTCGACTGTCACAACGTTGATCCCCCGCCACTCGGCTTCGAAGCCCCCTTGCGAGGTCCCATGCCCGGCCCACGTGAAAACCGCTCCGAGGTTGCTCAGCCGATGCACAGTCTCGATGTAAACGCTGCCTTGGGGGTCTTGCGACGCACGGAGGTATGCGGTCGCGTCACCGGGCGCGAACGCTATTCCCCGACGGTGGTCGATGTTCACCCAGTCCGGCGTCGTCGCCGGGAGTTCGTGCCGGTTCATTGCGGCGTAGGTCCGCGTGATGACCGACCATATGTGCGCGTGAGCGGCGGCTTCGCCGGCGAGGTATCGGGCGTCGAGTTCCTCGAAGGCGGCGTCGATATCGTCGAGGTCGAACAGGACGTATGCCACGACCTGCGCGTCAGCGTTGATCTCGAGGACATCGAGCATCTCGCCGTAAAATGCCTCAGGCCTCTGGCCCCGGAGCGACATGCGGGTACGGCTCAGGGCCAGGCGCCCCCCGCGGGTCGCTATGTGGGTCGTCGCCCAGTTCGTGATCCCCAGGTCGGCGATTGTCCGCATGTCCATAATCTGGGCGTTTCGACCGTATCGGACTCCCGCGCCCACGACCCGACGGCGATCGTCACTGGAAAAGTTGTCGGCCATCATCTCCGGCATGGCGTCCCAGTCGCCTGCCGCGAAGTGAGCCAAGAAGCGCTCAGTCACTAGGGTTGCCGCGTTTTCCGGCCGCCGCGTCTGTGGATGCAGCTCCTCGAATCTTGCGAGCGCGGCGTCGAGGTCCGTGTCGTCGAATAGCTCGCTTCGGTCGATGAGGTCGCCATCGACCATGGAAATGTTGATCGCCCGCCACTCGGCGTTGAAACCTTCTTGCGATGTGCCATGCGCGGCATAGGTGACCACTGCCCCTGCGTCGCTGAGGCAGTGCACCGCCTCGATGTAAACCCGGCTGTGCAGCTTCACGTCCCAGGTGGCGCGGATGTATGCGGTGAGATCGCTCGTCTCGCTACCTTGTAGCGGCCGATGGTCGATGTTCACCCAGTCCGCTGTCGTCGAGGGGAGCTCGTAACGGTTGATGGCGGCGTAGGCCCCCGCTATGACCGACCACGTATGCGCGTGCGCGGCCGCTTCGCCGGCGAGGTAGCGGGCGTCGAGTTCCTCGAAGGCAGCGTCGATGTCGTCGGGGTCGAACGAGATGGCCGCGACGATCCGCTCGTGGTCGTTGATCTCGCCGACGACTAGCGCATCGGTGTGGAACGCCTCGGGTCGTTGATCGCTGTCCCAATGTCGGATACGCATGAGGACAAGGCGCTCCCCGCGGATCGCTATGACGGTCGACGTCACATTCGTGATCCACACTTCGGCGATCGCCCGCATGTCCACGATCTGGGCGTCTCGACCATGTCGGACTCCCGCGCCCACCACCCGACGGCGGTCGTCGACGGAATAGTTGTCGGCCAGTAGTTCGGCCATCGCGTCCCAGTCGCCTGCCGCAAAGTGCGCTAAAAAACGCTCGGAAACTTGGCTTGCTGCGTTTTTGAGCCGCCGTGCCTGCTGGTCCAGTTCCTCGAAGCGGGCGAGCGCGACGTCGAGGTCTGCCTCGTCGAAGACCTCGCAGCGGTTGACCATGTCGCCTTCGACCGTCAAGAGGTCGATCCCTCGCCACTCGGCGGCGAAGCCGTCGCGCGAAATGCCATGCCCCGCATGGGTGCAGACCGCCCCAACGTCGCTCAGGCGATGCACTTCCTCGACGTAGGTTCGGATGTCTTGGTCGAGGTCAAACCCGGCACGGAAGTACGCGATCAGTTCGCCGGGCGCGAAGGCTGCCCCCCGTCGGTGGTCGATGCTTACGCAGTCCGGCGTGGTTGGGGGCAGCTCGCGCCGGTTGACCACGGCATGGCCGCGCGTGATCACCGACCACGTGTGCGCGTGGGCGGCCGCTTCGCCGGCGAGGTAGCGCGCGTCGAGCTCGGTGATTGCCGACTCGAAATCGTCGAGGTCGAACACGACGATCGCCGCGATCTGATTGTGAGAGTTAATTTCGAGGACGCCTAGCGCATCCGACAGGAACTCCTCGGACCCGCGATCGCGGCCCGAGGCGTGCGCGAGGATGAGGCGCTCCCCACGGGCTGCGATGACGACGGGCGTTATGTACATGAACCCGGCGTCGGCTGTCGCCCGCAGGTTTGCGATCTCGGCATCTCGACCGTGTCGGATTCCTGCGTTTACGACCCGCCGGCGATCGTCGATAGAGATGTCGTCGGCCAGTACCTTCGCGAGCGCATCCCAGTCGCGGGCCGCGAAGTGCGCCGAGTAGCGCTCGACCGCCTGGCTTGCTGCGTTTTCCAGCCGTGTCGCCGGGCGGCTCAGCTGATCGAACCTCGCGATCACCGCATCGACGTCTGCCTCGTCGAATAGCTCGCAGCGGCTGATCCTGTCGCCGTCGACCGTAAAAATGTTGGCCGCGCGCCACTCGGCGTCGAAGCCCTCCTGCGAGGTCCAACGCGCCGCATGAGTGACGACGGCTCCGAGGTTGTTCAGGCGATGCACAGCCTCGACGTAGGTCTTGAAGTCCGGCGTGAGGTCCCATGCCGCGCGGATGAATGCGTTCGCATCACCGGGCGCGAAAGCTGCCGCGCGACGGTGGTCGATGTTCACCCAGTCCGGCGTCGTCGCCGCGAGTTCACCCCCGGTGATCGTGGCGTAGGCTCGCGCGATGGCCGACCATGTGCGGGCGTACGGTGCCGCCTCGCCGGCAAGGTATTGGGCATCGAGCTCCGCGATTGCGGCCTCGAAGTCCTCGGCGTCGAACATGATAAGCGCCGCGATCCGCTCGTCGGCGTCGACCTCGACGAGCTGAAGGACATCGACGCCGAATGCCCCGGGTGTCTCGTCGCCCTGCGAGAATCGCGCATGAGTGAGGACGAGCTGCTCTCCACGGGTGGCAACGACGTTTGACGTCGCGTGCGTGACCCCGAGGTCGGCAGCCCGCCGGACATTATCGATCGCGGCATCTCGGCCCCGTTGCACGCCTGCATTCACCACTCGACGGCGATCTTCGTTGTAGACGTCGTCAACCAGTGTGTCCGCCAAGGCGACCCAGTCGCGGGCCGCGAAGCACGCTTGCATGCGCTCGTACGTTCGGCAGGCCGCGTTCTCCAGCCGCCGTGCCGGCCGGGTTAGCTGTCCGAACCTCGCGATCGCGGCGTCGATGTCTGCCTCGTCGAAGACTTCTAAGCGGTCGATTTGGTCACCGTCGATCGTGAGAACGCTGATCACCCGCCATTCGGCGTTCACGCCCTCTTGCGAGGTCTCATGCGACGCGGAGGTGACCACAGCTCCGAGGTTGTCCAGCCGATGTACAACCTCGATCGAGCCGCTCACATGGGGCGCGAGGTACCACGAGGCGAGTAACGCGGGCAGTTCACCAGGCGCAAAAGACATCCCATGCCGGTGGTCGACGTTGGCCCAATCTGGCGTCGTCGAGGGCATCTCGTGCCGGTTGAGCGCGGAGTAGGCCCGCGTGATGACCGACCATGTGTGCGCGTGGGCGGCTGCTTCGCCGGCGACGTACCGGGCGTCGAGCTCGGCGATGGCGGCCTCGAAGTCGTCGGCGTCGAAAGCGACGTATCCCGCGATCCGCTCGTTGGCGTCGATCTCGACAATGCGGAGTATCACGGTGTGGAACGCCTCGGGCCCCTGGTCTGTCCCCGAGTAGCGGGTGCGAACGAGGGCTAGACATTCCCCGCGGATCGCGAGGACGTCTGACGTCATGGTCTTAGTTCCGAGGGCGGCGATCGTCCGTAACTCAGCGAGCTCGGTGGCGCGATCGTTGCCATCTCGGCGGCGTCCTCGCCGTCGGTCATCGACCCTAACGTCGTCGGCTAACAGCGCGCCGATCTCGTCCCAACGCCTTTCGGCAAAGAGCTCGTTGAACCGATCATCGGCGCGAGTCGCGGCATTTTCGAGCGGCGCTCGATGGCGTGGCTCCTCGAACCGGGCGTGCGCGGCGTCGAGTTCGGCGAGGGCGGCGTCGGTGTCTTCGACGTCGAACCACACCTGCAGCGCTATTCGACCTTCCTCGTCAATGCCGGCTACATGGAGCATCTCGTCCTGCGGCGCCCCCGAACTCAGATCTGCAGTGCCTATCTCGAGCCGGGTGAGGGCAAGACGCTCGCCACGCACGGCAAGAGCCGTGTGGCGGTAGCGCACCATACCCGTCTCCAGATAACGCCTCATATCCTGGGGCCACTCGCTCGATGGGACGTCGATCCGTGGGAAGCCGACGATCTTCCGGCGACTCTCGACGGACACGTATGGGGCTAACAGCTGCTTTACCTCGTCCCAGGCCTCGCGATTCACGGCATCAATCAACCGGCTGCCCGCTTGCACGCAAGCGTTGGTCAGTTCGACGGGCGCGGCTTCGGGTTGGGGTGGTTGAGGAAGGTCGGCGGCGCCAAGAATGCGGCGCGCGTTCTCGGCGAGCGCCGCAGCCCCCTTCCGTTCGTACAGCCCGACCGCCCGCTCGGCGGCGGCTCGCGCCCCCGCGACGTCGCCGCCGGCGCCCAAAACCCTTGCCAGCGCCAGACATGCGTCGCCGTGATCGACCAATGCGTCGGTGCGCTCGGCCCGGCTCACAGCAGCCTCGGCGACCAGCCGAGCCTCGTCGTGAGCATTGCCGCGCGAAAGCAGCTGCGCCCGAAGAGTGCGCCAGGCGATCGACGCCTTCAGCGCGTGTCCGGCGAGTCGTTCACTCTCCGTGCACAATTCGTCAGCCTCGGCATCTCGGCCGAGCGCAAGACATGTGCGGCCCAGCAGCGCGGCTGTCTCGGCTGTGTCGGCGTCGAGGCCCATGCGGCGAAAACCGTTGTAGGCCTGACGCAGATGCCCCTCGGCCGCGGCAGGATCGTCGACAACCAGCTCGACAATGCCGGCAAACTGCTCGACCTCAAGAAGGGCATGGCGCAGGCCGAGCTCGGTGACCGTGCGCCGGGCCGAGTCGATCATCCGTCGGGCTGCGGCACCGCGGCCGCGGAAGGCCTCCAAAACGGCCTGGCACCGCGTCGACGTCGCCTCGACCGCTGGCGAGTCTGTCGTGATTCGGAGCAGGCGCACCACGTCAAGACACCGACCGCCCGCGCGCGGAACCGGGTTGGGTCCCCACAGCGCCGCGAGTGGCGCGTTCGCCAGAACCGCGTTGACCCGGCGGTGTTCGCGCGCGCGCCGCGCCGCGGTGAGAGCGTCGTCCAGGGCGATTTCGCAGTCGCCGATTCGTCCAAGGCGGGCGAGGCAGCCGGCACGGACCGTGTGCGCCTTGGCTTCCCCTGCGGCATCGTCTAATTCGGCCAGCTTTTCGGCAGCTGTGCCCAACGCGGCTTCGACGTCGTCCAATCGCTCGGGATGGATCAGCATCGAAAGCTGGCCATCGAAGCACGTCGCCCAAGCCGCGAGGCGGGCTGAATCGACTGTCGTTCCTTGTAATTGCGATACGGCGCCCGTCGCCGAAGCCACGTCACCCGCGGCCAGCAGAGCCTCGCAGCGCGCTACTAGTAGTTCGGCCGCCTGGTCGTCGCGGTCGGGCAGCTCCTCATCAAACTCCTCTAGCGCGTGCAGGGCCCGATCGTAGAGATCGGCGGCGCCTTCGTAGGCGAGGCGGGCCATCGCCTGGTCCGCCGCGCGCCGGCAATACTCGACGGCCTTGGCCGCGTTTCCCGCCCACGCGCATTCGAAGTAGTGGTGGGCCAGCTCAGCGAGCAGCTCGTCGTCGGCGCCGGGTTCGTTCTCCAGGGTCGCGGCGATGCGCTGGTGCAGCCGCATGCGCCGCACCGACGCCAGCTCGGCAAGCAGCGACTGTCGGACGATGGCGTGGTTGAACCGGTAGCGACCGCCTGCCTCTTCGATGACGATGCCGGCCTTGCACGCCTCGTCGAACGCGTCGACGAGGTCGTCCCCGACCACGCGCTCGACCAGTTCCAGAGCGAACCGGCTGCCGACCACCGCGGCCGCGGCAAGGGCCTTGTTCGTCTCCGGCTCAAGCCGCGAAAGACGGCGACTCACAGCCTCGCGAACCCCCTGCGGCAAGGTGCTCTGGTCCCACCGGCCGCCACTTTCGTCCACATGGCGCAGGGCCTCGATCAAGAAGAATGGATTGCCACCCGTGACTGATGCCAGTGCCCGAGCCAGCTCTTCGTCGTCGTAGCCGGCCTCGGCGACGTAGGCGGTCACATCGTTCTCGTCTAGGCCGCTGAGCTGAATGCGGCTGGCGGTGCCAGAACCGGCGCTGCGGTGCAGGTCGGCGAGCATCGCGGCTAGTGGGTGGGAGCGGTCGAGGTCGGTGCTGCGGTACGTGCCGATGATCTGGACGCGGGCCTGTTCGCCAAAGCGCAGCAGGTGCCGCAATAGCAGCAGCGTGGGCTTGGCTGCCCAGTGCAGGTCGTCGAGTATCAGCACGACGGGCGCGCTCGTGGAGGCGACTCCCAACAACGCGACGACGGCATCGAAGAGTGCGTAGCGTTCGGTGTCGGGGTCGGCGCGGGTGGGTGGGGCCAGATCGGGCAGGACGTCGATCAGGCCCGGAACCAATGTGAGCAGTGCCTCAACGCCACGCAGCCCCCGAAGCCTGTTGGTACCCAGGCATGGCACCAGCGCACGCAGGGCTTCCGCGAACGGCTGGTACGGCGCACCGAGGTCCTCGTCGCAACGGCCGTAAATCACGAGCGCGCCCTGGTCGTAGGCCTGTCGGGACCATTCGCCGGCCAGACGCGTCTTGCCGACACCCGGTTCACCGGCGATCAGCACCGCGTTCGTGGCACCGGTCAGCGCGGTCTGCCAAGCGGAAAAAAGTTGCTCGAGCTCGCGCCCGCGCCCGACGAACGGCCCGGGGCCGGCTAGCACTGCGGGCAGGATCGGGCGCTCCAACGGCGCGTCGGTTGAGACTGGCTGAGGACGGTCGTCGGCGGTTTCCAGCCGCAGCTCGAAAACGCGCTCCGGGCGAGCGAGGTTGCGCAGCTCTCGCGTGCCCAAGTCGGCGAGCACAACGTCATCGGGCAGTGAGTCAATGACGAGCTCGGCGGTCGCACCCGAGCACAGGATCTGGCCACCCGCGGCCAGCGACCGCAATCGGGCGGCGCGGTTGACTGCCCGCCCGAAGTAGTCGCCGTCGCGGAACTCGACCTCCCCGGTGTGCAATGCCACCCGGATCCGCATAGGTTCCCGCAGCACCCACGGCTCGCCGGAGATCGCTTCTTGCAGCTCTATGGCGGCGGCGGCAGCCGCCGACGGCCGCTCGAAGACCGAGAACGTGGCATCGCCCTCGCCGCGCGTCTTGATCAGCCGTCCTCCGCGCGACGTGACGACCTGTTCAACGAGTTCGTCGTGTCGTGCGAGCGCCACCGCCATGGCGTCGGCGTCTGCCTCCCAGGCAGCCGTCGACCCCTCGATGTCGGTCAGCAGGAAGGTCACGGCGCGGGTCAAAGCCGGAACATGTTGTACCGCAGGGGTTTCCAGCGCAGCGTCCTGTGCGACGATCGCGGCCTCGAGTCGGCGAAGGTCCGGTCCGGGATCGACCCCCAGTTCATCGGCGAGCAGCGCCCGCGCCCGTTGATAAGCGCCAAGGGCTTCACCCTGCCTGCCGGCGCGGTAAAGCGCGAGCATCAGCTGGCCCCATCGTCTTTCGCGCAGCGGCGCATCGGCCACCGCGGCCTCGAGCTCGCCGATGATCTCCGCGGCCCGGCCCGTCGCCAGCAGCGCGTCAGCCCGGTCCTCCACCAGGGCGGCATGGCCCTCGATCCACCGCGTCTTTTCGGATGTTCCCCGTCGGCCATCGGGCAGTTCGGGGATTCCGCGCCAGAGGGCAAGCGCCTCCTCGAAACGGGCCACCGCTTGGCTGGTGTCGCCGGCCGCAGCGGCGTCACGGCCCATCTTGGCCGCCAATTTGTAACGCGAGGCATCTACCCAGGGCCCTTGCAGAGTCCAGCCCGTTCCCTCGGTCACCACGACGCCGTCGCCAAGGGCGCGGCGCAGCGAGGAGATGTGGGTCTGTAGGGCCTTGGCGGCGGTGCGTGGCGGATCATCGCCCCATAGCAGCGCGATCAGCGTGTCGGCCGACACAACCGACCCGTTGTGCAGCCCAAGCATCGTGAGGATGGCGCGCGGTTTGGCGCCCGGGATGGTGACGGTCGCGCCGTCCTGCCGGACCTGGAGAGGGCCCAAAACCCGCAGCTCCACCGATGGAAGCGTACTCACGTCAGCCATCCTCGGTGGGGCAATTCAATACCTGGTCAAGATCGAGTAAAGCCGCCGCGCGTGCAATTCGTGGGCGTTCGCGACTCTCTGTGCGGCCTCGCTTCGACCATGACAACCAGGCTGGCGCTCGCAGGCTCAATGTCGTGCGTGTTCGGCGATCCACGTAGTGGTGAAGCGCTGCAGCTCAGGGATGTTCTGAACCAAACCGACTCCGATGGTCTTCTCGAGTTGGCCGCCCACCAATGGGATTTTGACCTCCACCCTCACGGCGAAGCGCATTTGTGAGCCAACGTCCGCGGGCGCCAGCACCGCTTTCCCATGGCCTGATCCCAAACCACCGGAAGCCGAGACGTTGACGTGCCCGCGTACCTGGCCGTCACCGACCGGTTTCCACGTCTCGCTGTGCAGGAATCTCAGCTCGCCGGGAATGAGTTTGGCAACCAGCCCGGGCAGCAGCTGGCGACCCACGTGCTGGGTGGCGCGCATTGCCACCGTGCCGTCGGCGCGGACGGTCAGCGAATCCAACGTTGTGATGGCGTCGCTGGCCGCGAGGCGGGCCAGCCAATAGTCCTCGCTGCCGAACGCCGCCTGAATTTCTTCAACGCTGGCGGGCGATTCGGTCAAGATGTCGAATGAACGCGGCATAGCAGATCATTCTTACCAAAGTGAGGGTCATTGCGGGTCGCATCGCTGCAGCGCAGTCGAGAACCCCTATGACCGTGAAGGCCTTCTTGCGAAGTTCTGGCACGCCCGCCGGCGAAGCTAGCGGGTGTACCAGCAGATCTTTTCGGCTTCGAGCGGAACCGATGCGTCCTTGTGATGCGGCATGACGCGCGGGGTGTATACCTCGGGCGGTCGCTGCCCGTCGACGTGGACGCAGTAGCTGAACGTCCCGCGGACGACTTCGTCGCCGCGTTCCATCACGATCCGTTCGGTCGGACCGTTCTCCCAGGCGGCGGCGTACAGCTGCACCTGCACGGCCTGCGGGCCGATCGCGCCGAGCGAAACGAGGACCCGGAAGTCGTGCCCGCCTTCGGTCGACTCGACGTGAAGCGCGCCGAACGATACGTCGCTCCAGTAGTTCGCGATCATCTCGCGCCACCGTTGCACGTCGCTGCCGACCTGGCAGCGGTCGGCAAGGCGCGTGCGGTAGGCGACCGCCGCAGGGGCGTACAGCTCTTCCACGTACTGCCGGACCATGCGTTCCGAGGAGAACTGGGGTGTCAGCGTCGCCATGCTCTCGCGCACCCGCTGCATCCAGTCTTCCGGGATCCCGGTTTCGTTGCGCGCGTAGAACATCGGGATGATCTCGTTCTCCAGCAGCGCATAGAGGTTTTCCGCCTCCTGCGCATCCCACTGTGGGTCGCTACCGTGTTCCCGTCCGTCGCCGATCGCCCAACCCACGCGCGGGGTGTACGCCTCGGCCCACCAGCCGTCGAGCTCCGACAGGTTCAGGCCACCGTTGACCAGCACTTTCATTCCGCTGGTCCCGCTGGCTTCCCATGGCCGCCGCGGTGTGTTGATCCAGACGTCAACCCCATTGACGAGCTGTTCGGCCAGCAGCAGGTCGTAGTCGGATATGAACGCGACATGCGAGCGAATTTCCGGGCGTTGCGAGAACTCATACCAGCGCTGGATCATCTCCTTGCCGAATGTGTCGGCCGGATGCGCCTTGCCGGCGACGGCAATCTGAACGGGCCGTTCGGGATTGGTGAGGATGCGCGCGAAGCGATCGGGATCGTGCAGCAGCAGCGCGGTGCGTTTGTACTCGGTGAAACGCCGGGCGAAGCCCAGTGTCAGGGCTTTCGGATCGAAAATGCGCTGGGCTTCATCGATACGATCGGCGCCGGCGCCGGCGATGGTGAATTGGCGGGCCAGCCGTTGGCGGGCCCACGATACGAAGCGCTCGCGGTTGTGGTTGCGCATCCGCCACAACTCGGCCGCCGGGACCTTCTCCATCCATTCGATGATCGGCGTCGGAACGCCCATCCACTGCTGGCGCAGCTCGGCTTCTGTCCACACCTCATCGGCCGCCGGCGAGTCCCACGAGGGAACGTGGATCCCGTTAGTGACGTGGCCGACCGGAACCTCGTCGATCGGGCGGCGCGGAAAGAGATCCGCGAAGAGTTCGCGGCTCACCTCGCCGTGCAGCCGGCTCACGCCGTTGATGCGGGATGCTCCGCGAATCGCGAGGTACGCCATGTTGAACGGTTCGGAATCATCGTCCGGATGCATGCGGCCCAAGCTGAGGATCTTGCCGATCCCGACGTGCATCTCGGCCGCGAACGGCGAAAGGTAACTCACGACGTAGCTGGGATCAAACCGGTCGAAGGCCGCGGCGACGGGCGTGTGCGTGGTGAACACGGTGCCCGCGCGTGCGACGGTCAGCGCAACGTCGAGTGGAACGTCGTGCTCCCGCACGATCCAACGGGCTCGTTCCAACACGGCAAACGCCGCGTGGCCCTCATTGAGGTGACACACGTCGGGATCGAGCCCCAGCTCGCGCAGCAACCGCCAACCGCCGAACCCGAGCGCCATCTCCTGCTGCCAGCGGACTTCGGGATCGGCTTCGTAGAGCTGCGCGGTGATGCCACGGTCTGATGGGTCGTTGGCCGGATCGTTGCTGTCGAGCAAGTACAACGACAGCCGGCCGACGTTGACGGCCCAGGCGCGCAAGAACACGGTCCGGCCCGGAAAATCGAGCGGGATGCGGATCCACGCGCCGTCGTTGCCGCGCAACCGCTGCACCGGAATCTCGCTGGGATCGCTGAACGGGTAGAGCTCGCGCTGATTTCCCTGCGAGTCGAGGGTCTGACGGAAGTACCCCTGCTGATACAGCAAGCCGACTCCGACCACCGGGGCGCCCAGATCGGTGGACGACTTCATGTGATCGCCCGCCAGCACGCCCAGCCCGCCGGCGTAAATCGGCAACGCTTCGGAGAGACCGAACTCCATGCTGAAGTACGCGGTCAGACTCAGCGTTTTCGCCGCCTCCGATTGAGGAAACCAGAACGGCTCGCTGTTGCGCTTGTGGCGGTCTTCGATCAGCGTGTGCACCTGGGCGCTGAACGCCTCGTCGTTGCCCAGCTCGTCGAGCTCGGGCTGGCCGATCGATTTGAGCACCGCCCACGGATTGCGCGAAGCCTCCCAGAGCTCCGGATTGACGCGATGCCACACCCGGTCGGCACGGTGCGACGAGATGAGCCGCATGTCGAGTGCGAGGTCGTCCAGGCCATTAAGCGAGTCCGGGAGACTGATTTCCGTCCGATGATCTGCCATGAGCCACCTACTTATTGGTTGGACAGCGCCTGCGAACATACCTCGGACGCATTAATCCAAGACAAAACTCCGGTGACCGTAGGCTGCACGATGCAGCTGCTATTTTCCGGTGCGTGGAGGCGCTTACCTGCCAGTGCGCTCGCGGTGCTTACACCCCGGCCAGCAGCACGGTCGGCGCTGGCCTTCTTCGAGCTCCTCCTGGGTCCGGCGAATGCGGCGCTCTCGAGTCATCTGTTGCTTGGCATCCTCGACCCAGCAGATGAACTCGTTGCGCGCCAGGGGCGTGATGTCCTTCCAGGCAGCGAGTGCCGTCGAGTTGGCGATCAGCGCCTCGCGCAGGTCTGCGGGCAGCTTGTGCACCACCCCACCGGGCACTCGCGCGCTGCTCACCAGGCCAGGTTAACCCCTACCTGTCCCGAGGAGACACCTCGTTCGGTCTTCCTCTCCAGCCGTGTCGTCATCAACGAAATCACCTCCGGCCCAAAGAAACTGGAACCGCAGCACCCGGTGCACACGTCGATACCTCGACCCTGCCGTCGCGCCCACGGCGGCGACATCGTGGTCAGGGGATTAGCCCGCGGCAGCCGGGTACAGGCGGATCGAGCGGTTCGTTCATTGGTACGCCGAGTCCAAATGGCCCCATCCAACTGGCCCGACTTCGAAATCGAGATCAAATAGATGCTGGTCGACAGGGTCGTGCAGCGATTAAATCAGTATTCAGCGGCACTGGACTGGTGGCGGGCTGGAGGAGGACCGACATGACGGAGGCAGTCGCAGCCATAGGCCATCGTGGCCACGACAAAGTGAGCTCTGCGACGAGGCGTTTCGCTTCGCGTTGCGCGATCGGCGCGCTCGCTCTTGTGTTGGGGGCGCTGCCTGCGACTGGTGTCGCCGCGCCGGCGATCAGCCGGGCCGACGATACTTGTGCCCCCGGCTGGATATGGAAGGCGTTTTGCTGTCCCCGCTGCAGTCATTACACTGGCTAAGTAAAACTCGGTTCCGACGGGGAGACCAGGGCATGCGACGCGCAGAAGACCACACGTGACGGCGGCGCAACGCCGGGGGCTCAACGACGCGGTCACCCGGATGTGGAGTTTCCTGGCCCCGGCCTACGATCTGCCGTTTCTGCAGCAGTGGGTTTACCGCCCGCCACACGACGAGGTGATCGCCCAGCTGCGCGACCACCGATCCCGCAGGATCGCTGACATCGCCTGCGGCACGGGCATTCTCAGCGATCGGATCGAGCGCGAACTACACCCGGACGCGATGTATGGCGTCGACATGTCCGACGGCATGCTCAACCAGGCTCGTGCCAGATCTAACCGGGTGCAGTGGTTGCGCGGTCCGGCCGAGCAACTGCCCTTTGACGACGGAGCGCTCGACGCCGTCGTGACGACCTCGGCGTTTCACTTCTTCGACCAGCCGGCGGCCCTACGGGAGTTTCATCGCGTGCTGGGATCCGGCGGACTGGTGGCCGTCGCGGCCCTGAGCACGCGGCGACAGCTGCTGCGGGCACCCTCGGCCGAAAGGTGGAAACCTCAGCACAACGCGTCGCCGGCCGAGATGCGGGAATTGTTCGAAACCGCAGGGTTCACCGTCAGCGACCAGCATCGCATCCGCCGACCGGCCTGGACCTGGATCGTCTCCGACCTGATAACTGTCGGCACCAAGGGTTAGGAGCCCATCGCCGCTTGCCGCTTCTCAGGCTCCCAGGGCGGGACCGATCACCGTATTCCACGACTCCTGCATCTCCGACTCGAACAGGCCCCACGTGTGTGCGCCCTCGGGCCGGACCACGAACGTGATGGGGACGCCGGCGGCCTTTGCGGCGTCGGCGAACTCCCGTGTGCAGCCCAGCGTTATGCCCTCGACGAGCTGGCCACCCACCGGGGTCGGGAAGTCCGCCGGCAAGTTGTCGACCGCACCCACCGCGCCCGTGGACGCGGCGGCGTACACCCCGACGCCCTTCAGCCTGGTGACGTTCTTCGTCGGGTCGTGCGTCACCCAGTCGGGTCCGCCCACCGGGCCCCACATGTTCGCCGCATTGGCGCCACTCGGGACCAGCGACAGTGCAATCTGATTGGCCCGGTTTGGATCCGACGTCGAAGGGCATCCGCTGTAGGAACCACTGGCGCGGTACAGGCCCGGCGCCTGGATCGCCAAGTCAAGAGCCGAGCCGCCACTCATCGACAGGCCCCCGACCGCGTTGCGGCCGTTGGCCTTCAATTCCTGGTTGATCACCGGCGGGAGCTCCTGCGTCAAGTAGGTCTGCCATTTGTTGCGGCCGAGCGCTGGATCGTCGGCGACCCAGTCGGTGTAGTAGCTGTACTGACCGCCGATCGGCGACACGACGTTGACGTTCTTGCCCGCGAAGAAGCCCGGAATGTTGGTGAGGCCGAACCATCCCTTGTTGTCCACCCCGCCGTCAATGCCATTCAGCAGATACAGAACCGGCGCTGACGCGTTGCCGGGGGCCTTAAAGACATCGTTGACGATCACTTTGTCCATCGACGGTGAGTACACCGAAATCTTCACCCAGCGGTCGTTGACCGGCTCGATGCCGGTGATCCGCGCGCCCGGTGCGGGATCTGCAACGGCGACCGGGATCGCCGGGGAAGGCAGGACGGCCAACAACGAAACGATCAGCACGCGAACGCAGCTCTTCAGTTGGATCACCGGGCGATTATTACGTACAGCCGACCACAAGGCAACTACCAGGATTTGCACAGTATGCGGGTCGGCGTTGGGCGCCGTCTCTACGCGAAGTCAGTGGTCGGAGCGCAGATTATCAGGAAATTCCGGTGAGCGCGTTGCTCGGGGTGGTGCAAACGCCGAACCAAAAGCACGACGGCCGCCTCGTCAATAGGCGAAGCGGCCGTCGTGTGAATTGGTCTTTTACAGCGGGATCCAGACCCCGAAGAACCTGAAGCCCCACTGGTTGAACCCAGGATCCCACAGGGGCGTTTCGTTGTAGCCCCAATAGTTGATTGGGCCACCCACCCACGGCCCACCGGGCGGCGGGAGCGGTCGGTCCCACGCCGGCCGCGGCGGTGCGCCCCATCCCCAAGGCGCCGGTCCGTCACCCCACGGGGCCCCGTGGAAGTAGCCGCGTTGAGGATCGCCGCGCCATGGGCCGGGTCCGCCGTGGTCACCGGGCCCGCCGGGGCCGCCGGGGCCGTGGTCACCGGGCCCGCCGGGCCCGCCGGGGCCGTGGTCACCGGGGCCACCGGGTCCGCCCGGGCCGTGGTCACCGGGGCCACCGGGGACGGGTCCGCCTGGGCCGCCGGGTCCGCCCGGGTGTCCGGGCGGGGGTCCGCCAGGGCCACCGGGTGCGCCCGGTCCGCCCCGGTCGTTGGGCCCAGTCGGGGGGTGGAAGTCTCGGGGGGCCGGCCCGCCGTGGTCACCGCCAGGAGCGCCCACTGCAGGCGCACCATGGCCGGCGGACGGTGCCGACGGAGGCGCACCATGGCCGCCGGACGGAGCCGACGGAGGCGATCCGGGAGCGGCGTTTGCCATACCGGCGCCCATACCCAGCGCCGCAGCGCCGAGAGCACTGGCGATTGCTCCCCCCGCAATCAGCTGCTTCAGTTTCATGTCCCCCACCTGTCTCCTCGTGGATTTCGCGGACTGTAGGTCCCCGACACACGACCGACGCTAGATAGCCTGTGTATGAATGGGCTGTGACGCACTCCTGTAAATCTTTTGCGCGGATCCAGGGCCAGAGGCCGTGGCGACCGTGTGTCGCCGCCGGACAAGCCGGCCGCATATTGGCGTGCCTCAATAAGGTGACGAATTCTAGTAACGTCTAGCTTTGGCAAGGCTATGTTTGCTGGTCAGCTCCGGTTTTGATGTATATCGTTGCGGCCGTGTCGACTACCTCCCATCCCGCCGAACCTCACGTGGGTTCGGTGGCGTCGAAGCTGAATTGGCTGCGCGCGGGAGTTCTGGGTGCCAACGACGGAATCGTCTCCACGGCGGGCATCGTCGTTGGCGTTGCGGCGGCGACGGTGGAACGCGGTCCGATATTGACCGCTGGAATCGCCGGGCTGACCGCTGGTGCCGTGTCGATGGCGCTGGGGGAGTATGTCTCTGTCAGCACCCAGCGTGACACCGAGCAGGCGCTGCTGACCAAGGAACTTCAAGAGTTGCGCGACGATCCGGTCGCCGAATTGGACGAGCTTGCCGAACTGTACGAAGCGAAGGGCCTGTCGGCGGCGACCGCGCGTACCGTGGCCGAGGAACTCACCGACCACAATCCTTTCGCCGCGCACGCCGAGGTCGAGCTTGGTATCGATCCCGAGGAGCTGACCAACCCGTGGCAGGCGGCGCTATCCTCGGCGCTGTCGTTCACGTTGGGTGCCTTGTTGCCGTTGATCGTGATATTGGCGCCGCCGGCGGCATGGAGGATCCCGGCCACCGTCGTGGCGGTACTCCTGGCTTTGGTGATGACCGGGGCAGTTTCGGCGGGATTGGGTGGAGCACCGCAGGGGCGGGCTGTGATCCGCAACCTCATAGGCGGTGGTCTCGCGCTGGCGATCACGTACGCGATAGGCCATTTGGTGGGCGCCGCGATCGCCTGACGGCCAGTGTCCATCTCTGACACGCACCCACCGTCGGCGATCAATTCCGTTGTACAAGTGGCGGTTTAGCGTAAATATGGGCCGCGTAGCGCGGGACTGGAACGGGAACTGTAACATCTACTGTTGCTGTCCTGAGGGAAGCAAGTCCGACGAAAGTTCCATCGCGTGGAGAGCCATTGACAGAACCGAATACCGTGCCGGACGACATTGACTCAGCGGCATCGATGCCGTACTTCCTGCGCGACGAAAGCCGTTATGTGCCGACCGGAGTCGCGCGCGGCGGGTGGGGACCGTCAATGAGCGGCCACGTGGTCGGCGGCCTGTTGGGCTGGGCGCTCGAAAACGCAGCCGACGACCCAGAGTTGCAACCTGCGCGGCTGACCGTTGACCTGCCCGCACCGACGGCGCTGGAACCGGTAGAGGTCCACACCAAGGTGCAACACGACCGCCGGCGATTGCGGCTCGTCGAGGCGGTGCTCATCCAGCGTGGCGCCCCCGTGGCCCGGGCTAGCGCACTGTTTCTGCGGCGCGGCGTGCAACCCGACGGCCAAGTATGGTCACAACCAGTGCAGATGCCGCCGCTACCCGTCGAGCTCGACGGCACTAACCCGTCGCTGTTCCTGCGGACCTACGGCTGGGGCGGCGGGATTCAGAATCCCGATCCCGATTGGGACACGTCTGGACCGAAATACACGTGGTTGCACGAAACGCGTTCGTTGATCGGCGACGAACCTCTCAGCGCATTCACCCGCACGGCGATGTGTGCTGACGTCACGGCCGCAATCGCCAACTGGGGCACCCGGGCGTTGCAGTTCATCAACGTCGACTACACGCTGACCCTGAGCCGGCTGCCCGAAGGGCCCCATATCGGGCTGGCCGCGCTGACCCACTACAGCGACGACGGGGTGGCCAACGGTTCCGCGGTCGTCGTAGACCACAAGGGTCCGGTCGGCAGCGCGGTGTCTGTCTCGATTGCGCACTCCGGATTTCGTCCGCCCTCCGCGATGCCGCCGGCCGGATGACGACCGGAACGGACATCACCTACTGGGCGTTGATCGCCGACGCGGCCGAGCGTCACCCGAACCGGCCGCTTCTCGCCGATGAGCATGGCCGCGCCCTTACCGCACGTCAGTTTCGCGATGCCGCGTGCGCGACGGCTGCCGCTTTCGCCCAACGTGGGATCGGCAAGAGAACCGTCGTGTCTTGGCAGCTGCCCACCACGCTCGAGGCCGTGGTTGTCATGGCGGCTCTGGCGCGACTCGGTGCCGTGCAAAACCCAATAATCCCACTGCTGCGCGAACACGAGGTCGGCTTCATCACCATGCAGCTGGCAACCGAATTCTTTGTGGTTCCAAAAGTTTGGCGTGGATTCGACCACGGTGGACTTGCCCGGACGTTGTCCGAGGATAGCGGCTTCGAGGTCATCACCGTCGACCTGGCGACACCCCCGGGTGTCGACGAGCTTCGGCTGCCCCGGGCAAGCACCGACGCCCTCAGGGCACCACCGGCACCCGCGGGAGACACCCGATGGATCTACTACTCGTCGGGAACCACCGCAGCTCCCAAAGGAATCCGCCATAACGACGCGTCGGTGATCGCCCCCGCGGCAGGCCTGGTGGGCATGATCGGCATCACCAGCAGCGACGTGAATCCGATCGCCTTTCCGATCGCACACATCGGCGGGGCCGTAATGCTGGCCGCCGCACTGCTGACCGGCATGCGACTAGCGCTGTTCGAGGCGTTCGATCCAGCCACGACGCCGCTCTCCATCGCGGCCCATAACCCGACATTTCTCGGCGTAGCGACACCGTTCTTCGTGGCATTCCTTGAGGCCCAACGAGCCCACGGCGAGCAGCAGCCGCTGTTCGGTTCACTGCGGGGCTGCCTGGCCGGAGGCGCGCCCATCACCGCCGAACTGGGACGTCAGGTCCGCGAAACCTTCGGCGTAGCAGGCATCGCCAACGCGTGGGGGCTTACCGAGTTCCCGGTGGCGACGTCACCATTCCTCAACGCCGCGCCCGAGGTGCTCGACCATACCGTCGGCGCACCGGTACCCGGCGTCAGCGTCCGGGTGGTCGACAACCGAGAAATCGAACTCCCCGTCGGGCAGGAAGGTGAGCTGCGGGTCAAGGGACCCCAATGCTTCCTCGGCTACGCGGACCCCGCACTCGACGTCGACGCCTTCGACAAGGACGGCTGGTTGCGCACCGGCGATCTCGGGCTGATCGACGTAAACGGCAACGTCCGAGTCACCGGTCGCATCAAGGACGCGATCATCCGCAACGCGGAGAATGTTTCGGCCCTCGAGGTCGAAAATGTGCTCGCCACCCATCCGGCGGTCGCCGATGTCGCGGTCATCGGCGTGCCCGACCCGCGTACCGGCGAGCGCGTATGCGCCGTGGTGGTGCCCACATCAGTCGGTGGTGTGTCGTTGGAATCCTTGGTGCAGCACTGCCGCTCGCGAGGGCTGAGCCGTTACAAACATCCCGAGCGCCTGGTGATCGTCGATGCACTGCCGCGCAATCAATACGGAAAGGTGATCAAGAAAGACCTTCGCGAGGCCTTCGGCTGACCCTTGAGATGTGCAGGGCGGTAAGGGCCCCGGCTACAAGCCCTTGGGCGCGTCCCGGACCGCCTGTACCGCCGGCGCATCGCCGTCGAACTCGACTCGTGCCTGCCGCCCGACGGAGAACAGCAGCAGTTCCTCGGGCGCACCGGTCACCGTGACCGCCGGGCCGCGCCCCGCGGTCAGCACCGTCTTGCCCTCCCGGGTACGCAACGCCACCCGGCCGGGGACCCTCGCCAGCGTCATGCGACCCATCAGCGGAAGCGTGCGGCGCAGCATGGCGGCCAGCGAGGGTTCGAGCACACGCGGCTCCCAGCCCGGCTGCGCTCGGCGCACATCCTCGTGGTGGATGAACATCTCGGCGACATTGGCCACCGGGTCGAGCAGTTTGAGCGGCGAGTAGAGCGGCGGACCGGACGCGACCTTGTCCACCAGCTCGTCCCATCCCATCCGTTCGGCCGCCTCGTTCTGCACCTTGGCGGTGTGGGCGGCAAGGAACGGGATCACAATGCCCGGCGCCGCATCAAGGCGGTACTCCCGGATCATCAGGTGAGCGGCCAGGTCGCGTGTCTTCCAGCCTTCGCACAGGGTGGGCGCATCCGGCCCGACGCCGCGCAGGGTGTCGACGAGGGCGGCACGTTCGCGTTGAGCAATGGACACCGGTTCAGCGTAGAGCTCCCGCGTTCGCTAGTCTGCGCGAGCGTGCGCAGACGTACGTCCACAACGGCGTGTCGCCGTACAGACACGCGCGCTCGAGGCTGGGGGATCCCAGCTGGGTAAGTTTGTGGGCGTCATGTCCACAAAGGAACGCTGAGGGAAATCTCATGAGCGCACGTGTCGAGCAGTTGGAGTTTCAGGCTGAGGCCCGGCAACTGCTGGATTTGATGGTTCACTCGGTCTACTCGAACAAGGATTCGTTTCTGCGGGAGTTGATCTCGAACGGCTCCGATGCGCTGGACAAGCTGCGGCTTGAAGCGTTCCGGGACAAGGACCTCGATGTCGACACTTCCGACCTGCACATCGAGATCGATGTGGACCAGGCCGCACGCACCCTGACCGTTCGTGACAACGGCATCGGCATGACACGCACGGAGGTCGTGGACCTGATCGGAACCCTGGCCAAGTCGGGCACCGCCGAGCTGCGTCAGCAGTTGCGCGAGGCCAAGAACGCCAAGAACGAAGCCGCCTCGGAGGCATTGATCGGTCAGTTCGGCATCGGTTTCTACTCGTCCTTCATGGTTGCCGACAAGGTCGAGCTGCTCACACGCAAGGCCGGCGAGAGCGAAGCCACCAGGTGGGAATCGAGCGGCGAGGGCACCTACACCATCGAGTCAGTTGAGGACGCTCCCCAGGGGACGTCGGTCACCCTGCACCTCAAGCCCGAAGACGCCGAGGACGAGCTGCACGACTACACCTCGGAGTGGAAGATCAGGAACCTGGTCAAGAAGTACTCCGACTTCATCGCCTGGCCCATCCGGATGGAAATCGAGCGACGTACCCCGGCCGCTGAGGAAGGTGGGGAAGAAAGCGTCACCACCGAAACCGAGACCATCAACTCGATGAAGGCGCTGTGGGCCCGGCCCAAAGACGAGGTCTCCGACGACGAGTACAAGGAGTTCTACAAGCACATCGCGCACGCCTGGGACGACCCGCTCGAGGTCATCGCGATGAAGGCCGAGGGCACCTTCGAATACCAGGCGCTGCTTTTCATCCCGTCTCATGCGCCATTCGACCTGTTCAACCGGGACGCCCACGTCGGAATCCAGCTGTACGTCAAGCGCGTGTTCATCATGGGCGATTGCGACCAGCTGATGCCGGAATACCTGCGCTTCATGAAGGGCGTCGTCGACGCACAGGATATGTCGCTCAACGTCTCCCGCGAAATCCTGCAGCAGGACCGGCAGATCAAAGCCATCCGTCGCCGCCTGACCAAGAAGGTCCTCTCCACGATCCAGGATCTGCAGTCCGACCGCCCGGAGGACTACCGCACCTTCTGGACCCAGTTCGGCAGGGTCGTCAAAGAGGGCCTGATGTCGGACTTCGACAACCAGGACACCCTGCTACGCATTTCCTCGTTCGCCTCGACACACAGCGACGAGGAACCCACCACCCTCGCCGAGTACGTCGAGCGGATGAAGGACGGCCAGGAGCAGATCTTCTACGCCACCGGCGAGACGCGCCAACAAATCTTGAAGTCACCGCACCTCGAGGCGTTCAAGGCCAAGGGCTACGAGGTCCTGCTGCTCACCGACCCGGTCGACGAGGTCTGGGTGGGAACCGTCACCGAGTTCGACGGCAAACCGCTGCAGTCGGTGGCCAAGGGCGAGGTGGACCTGGGCTCCGAGGACGAGAACAGCGAGGCCGAGCGCGAGGAGCAGCAGAAGGACTTCGCCGACCTGCTGACCTGGTTGCAGGAGACCCTGAGCGACCACGTCAAAGAGGTGCGGCTGTCCACTCGCCTGACCGAGTCGCCGGCCTGCCTGATCACCGACGCGTTCGGCATGACACCGGCGCTCGCGCGCCTCTACCGGGCTTCCGGGCAGGCCGTTCCGATCAGCAAGCGGATTCTCGAGCTCAACCCGAACCATCCGCTCGTCACCGGCCTGCGCCAAGCCCACACAAAGGCGGACGGCGACGCTGCGCTCAGTGAGCTCGCTGAGACCGCGGAGTTGTTGTACGGCACGGCGCTTCTTGCCGAAGGCGGCGCACTCGAAGATCCCGCCAGGTTCGCTGAGCTACTCGCCGACCGTTTGGCTCGCACCGTTTAGGCCGCGTTTGCCAGGTCGGTGACAAAACTTCACTTCGGCCGCATTGGCGAATAGTCGCATTACAGGTGATTGAAACCGGCCGCGAGGGATAATCATTTTTCATGGCTGAATTTCGGGTCATCGACCCACATGGCGTGGTTGTCGCGGCAAAAAATTTTGCCAGCGCCGAGGCCGCACACGCATGGTTTATCGACTCCATTGCGGATGACTCCGAGTTGGGTTGGCGGATGGAGGTCAACGACGACGGGCAGTGGGCGTTCTTCGATGACACCCAGGGCTTCAGCGCCCCGGTCAGCCACCGTCCAGCCAGTCCTCAATCGCGGTGACGAGGCGGTCGGGCTGATCTTCGGGAACGAAGGTGCGACTGCCTGCGATCAGCTCGAATCGCCCTTGCGGCAACAGTTTTGCCAGCCGCCGTCCGTGATCGCGGGGGAAGATCTTGTCGTTTTCACCCCAGAGCACGAGCGCCGGTTTGTCGAAGCTGGTGAGCCGGGCTGCGGCCTCGAACGTGTATTTCGTGTCGACGGCTCGCAACATGCGGCGGAAGTCGCGTCTGACTTCCGGGTTAAGGCGCACGGGGTCGGTGAAGGAGCGCATGATGTCCGGCGGCATCGCCCGTGACGTCACGAACCCGTAGGCGGTCGGCAATCGCTGGATGGGCTTGAACTGCGCGGTGTAGGCGACGATCCAGGTGAGCAGCCGCGAGCGCGCCATCACCTCCAGGTACTTCTGTGGCGTCGGCGGGAACTTCTCGAACGCGTCGCATGAGGTGAGCACCAGGCGGGCGATGCGGTCGGGGTGGCGCCCGACCAGCGCCTGCGCGACGGCGCCACCGGTGTCGTTGGCGACGATCGTGACGTCGTCGAGGTCCAAGGCTGCAAGGAAGTCCGCGGTGATCCGCGCCATGCCGGGCAAGGACAGATCGGCATCGGGTTTGAGCGGGATCGAGTGGGAGCCCCATGGCAGGTCTGGGGTGATGCACCGATGGCTGACCGCCAGGCGCGACGCGACGTGCCGCCACAGGTCGCCATTGACGCCGACGCCGTGCACGAACACGATCGGTGGGCCTTCGCCGCGGTCGCGGTAGCTGATCGCGCCGTCCGGGATATCGACACGGTGTTCCCGGCCGAGCTGCGGACTGATCGACATGGTCACCGATCATACTTGCATGGTGCAAGTAATCAATGCCGGGCGGAGCGCCCTCCCCATGCCGCCAGCTGCGGAGGTGTCAGGGTAGTCGGCTCGCCATCCGATCCGATCGCGCCGGGCGCCGGTACCACGCGCAGGTCGCGCAGCGTGATGGGCTCTCCGCAGTGCTCGCATCGCAGCGTGCCTCCTGCCTCGTGATCACAGCCGGTGTGCAAGGTCAACACCTCGGGCCCCTCGGGACCCGGTTCGTAGTGGTCAGCCCAGGCCATCAGCGTCAACACCACCGGGAACAGGTCGCGGCCCTTCCGGGTCAGGTGGTAGGAGCCGCGCGGCGCGGTCCGCTCCAACACGCCGTGCTCCACCAACTTCTGCAGCCGTGCGCTTAAGACGTTCGTCGCCAGTCCAAGACTGCGCAGGAACTCGTCGTAGCGGGTCAATCCATGGAACGCGTCCCGGACGATTAGCAGCGTCCAGCGCTCGCCGAGAATCGCGAGCGCCCGGGCCAGCGCGCAGCTTTGATCCGCGTAATCGCTGCCAAGTGGCATGGTGCAAGTTTAGTTTGCCGGCCAGGGCGGAACCGTGCGGGCGTAACTTTGCTCGTATTCACTTCTTGACTATCGAGCTTGGAGGTGCGATGAGTCGGGACATTGCCACACAGGTGACCGACGACGGCGTCGCGACACTAACCCTCTCCCGGCCGGAGCGGCGCAACGCGCTATCGATCAAGCTCCGCAACGAGATCACCCAACAGCTTGACAGCTGGGCGACGGATCCGGCCGTCCGCGCGGTCATACTCACCGGGGCGGGATCCACGTTTTGTGCCGGCTTTGACCTCGACGAGTTCGCCCAAGCCGATCTTGGGCCAAGCATCAAGGACAGCTCGCATCGCTACCACCTCGCCGTGTGGCACTTCCCCAAGCCGCTGCTGGCCGCCGTCAACGGCCCCGCGGTGGCCGGCGGCATGGACCTATGCGTGCTGTGCGACCTCCGGATCGCTTCGGCCAATGCAGTGTTCGGACATCCTGAGATCAAGTTTGGTGCGCCGCCGTTGTTTACGCCGCTGCAATGGATCGTCGGCATCGGCGTCGCGCGCGAGCTGTGCCTCACCGGACGGCGAATCGACGCCAACGAGGCACTGCGCATCGGCCTTGTCAACAGCGTCAGCGAACCCGAACGGCTGCTCGACGACGCTCTGGCAATGGCACGCACCATCATTGAGGCGCCGCAGGCCGCGCTCGAGTGCACAAAGCGCTACCTGATCAGCAGCCCCAGTGCGACATTCGAGCAGGCCTTCGCCGTCGAGCACGACGCGGTCTTCGACGAGTTTTTGGCGGGTCCCGTGGGCCCCCGGACCACCCCGTGACCGCCGAACCTACGATGCCCGCCATCGACATGTGGGCACCGATCGTTCCGAGTGCCGAGATCATTGACGACCTGCGGGCCGGATTCCCCGCCGAACAGCTGCAGTACCTGGAGATCTTTACCAAGACAACGGTCAGCGCCGAGCAGTTCAGCGAATACGCGGATACATTGCGGCGCACCGACGACCAAATACTGGACTCCCTCGATGCGGCTGGCATCACCCTCAGTTTGATCACGGGATTCGACGAAAAGTCAACGTGTGGTGTCACTTTCGTGCACAACGCCTCGGTGGCCGCCCTCGCGGCCCGCCATCCCGACCGGTTCCTGCCCTTCGCCGGGGCGGACATTATGGCCGGCAGCTCAGCGCTCGACGAGTTCGAACAGCTGGTGCGTGAACACGGATTCCGAGGACTGAGCCTGCGGCCGTTCATGATTGGGCGGCCCGCAACCGATCCTGCCTACTTCCCCTTCTACGCCAAGTGCGTCGAACTCGGTGTTCCCCTTTCCATCCACACCTCGGCCAACTGGACTCGGACGCGACCCAGCGATCTCGGCCATCCCCGCCACATCGACGACGTCGCCTGTCGCTTTCCCGAGCTCACCATCCTGATGAGCCACGGCGGCTACCCCTGGGTGCTCGAGGCATGCCTGATCGCATGGAAACACCCCAACGTTTACCTCGAATTGGCCGCGCACCGGCCTAAGTACTTCACGGCGCCCGGCGCCGGATGGGACCCCTTGGTGCGCTTCGGGCAGACGACCATTCGCAACAAGATCATTTATGGCACCGGTGCTTTTCTCATCAACCGCCCCTACACGCAATTATGCGACGAGATGCGCGCGCTGCCGCTGCAGCGGGAAGTCTTGGAGGACTGGCTGTGGCGAAACGCCGCTCATCTACTGCAGCACGACAAGTAGCTCAGTGGCTGAGCTGGACGGCTTTGACCACCAGCAGCAGTGCGCCGACCACCAGATAGCTGCGCAGGGCGATCATGCCGAGTCGAGTGCCGGGTGACCAGACGACCGGTTCGAGCAGTGTCAGGGGTGGCATCCGCCAGGTGTTGCGGTCGACTGGGCGTGCCGAGGGTTTTGCCGCCGGTGGCGCCGGCTGGCGGCGGGCCATCCAGCGCAGCACCGGCGCCGAGGCCACGCCGAGTATGACCAAAGCCAAAGCCAGGTAACCGGCGACCGAGACGACGTTGATGTGAGGGAACAAGGTGGTGGCCATCAGGATCCCCGACAACAGCAGCAGGGTGCCGACGATCAGGGCGGCAACCCAGTTGAGCCAGGTCTTATTGACCCAGGGCCCCAACACTTGCCGGTCGTTGCACAGCAGCAGGAGAAACACGCTGGCGCTGGGCAGCAGAAGACCGGCAAGGGCCTGCACGGCGGTGGTGATCAAGCCGAGCGGGGCGCCGGGAATCAGCACGATGGCCGCGGCCAGCATCACCATTGCCGTGTAGGACAGATAGAACTGTTTGGCATCGGCGAACCCGCGATGAAGCGAATGTTTGAGGCCGAACACGTCGCCGAAGGCGTAACTGGTGGCCAGCGTCACCGCGGCGGCACCAATGATCGAGGCGTCCATCAGCACGATGGCAAAAAACGAGCCGAGCACGTCGCTGTGTTGGCCGAGCAGGTGTGCGATGGCGCCGGCGTCGGAAAAGTTGCCCACGCTATCGGTGGAGCGCGCCGCCCAGTCGCCGGTCATCAGCAGCGCCGCGGCGCCGACGATCACGACGAAAGCTCCCAGGACGGTGTCGGCGCGTTCGTAGGCCATAAACCGGGGGGTGATGCGTTTGTCGACGACGTTGGACTGCTGAAAAAACAGCTGCCAGGGCGCCACGGTGGTGCCGACGATCGCGATGATCAGCAGCACCGCGTCCGAGCTGATGCCACCCGCGATGCTTGGCACCACGAACGACTTCGCCGCATGCCTCCATTGCGGGTGCGACATCAACAGCATCGGGATCTGCAGCAACGTTATGGCGATGAAGACGAACATCGCGCGCTCCCAGCGGCGGAAGCTGCCGGTTGCCATGATCGCGACCAGCGCGACCGCCGAGATCGGCACCGCAACGTATTTGGAGACGCCGATGTAGTCGGCGGCCAGGCTGATGCCGATGAATTCGGTGACGATCGTCAGGAAGTTGAGCAGGAACAGGTCGCCGACGGAAAACCAGCCCCAGCCGCGGCCAAAGCGTTCGTTGATCAACCGGGCGTGTCCCACCCCGGTGACCGCGCCCAGCCGAACCACCATTTCCTGGTTGACGATGAGCACCGGGACCAACAGCAGCAGGACCCACAGCAGCGAGTAGCCGTAGTTCTGGCCGGCCTGGGCGTAGGTGGCCACCCCGCCGGCATCGTTATCGCCGACCATCACGATGATGCCGGGACCGACGATGGCCAGCAGGGTCAGCAGCCGGGTCTTCCACGTGCGGGGATGGTCCGTGTCGCCGACGCTGATGCGCCCGAACGCGCCCTCGATATCACCCAGGTGCGCGGTGTCGAGCACCGCGCTGTGCTGCGGCGCGTCGTGATCGGCGGTGTCGGCCGGCGCCCCTGCGCGGGTGCTCTTATCCGCGTGTGAGGTCACGGTGCCTCACCTCCGGGCACGGGCGCGTTGCCCTCGGGTTGGGTGAATTCACGGACCGGACGCGGGGCGGGTTCGCGGCGACGCCAGTCCTCGGGGATGGTGGCCTCCAGGATGTCGTCGACGGTGACCACCCCGAGGACGCGATCCTGCTCGTCGACCACCGGAATGGAATAGAGGTTGAAGTCGGCCATCAACAGCGCGATGTCGGTCAGGTCCGCGTCGGCGCTGACGCATACCGGGTCGGAATCCATAAGTTGCCCAACACTTTCACTGGGTTGGGCCTGCAACAGGGTGATGACCGACACCACCCCGGCGAGGTGTTTGCCCTCATCGAGGACATGCATCTTGATAAGCGCCTCCGGCTGGACGGTGCCGGCGGCCGCGATCAGCGCCAGCGCCGAGCCCGCGGTCGCGGTGGCGGCACAGGAGACGAAGTCGACGTTCATCAGGCCGCCGGCACTTTCGGGGTTGAACCCCATCAGGGTGATCACCTTGGTGCGCTGCGGGGCGGGCATCAGGTCCAGCACGCGCCGGCGCCGCGATTGGCGCAGGTCTGCGATCGCGTCGGCGGCATCGTCGGCGCGCATCCGGCCCAGCAGGGCGGCGACCTCGTCATCGGGCATGCCATCGAGCAGCCGGCTGGCCTTCTCGGGGTCGAGTTCTTCGAAGACGTCCGCTTCCAACTCCGGGTCGTTGCGCACCCGGTCGAGGATTTCGCCGCCCTCGGCCTTGTCCGCTTCCTCGAGAAGATCGGCGATCTCGGCGGCTTTGAACTCGCCAAACCGGTCCGACAGGCGTCGCACGGCATCGGAGCGAGCGTGACCGATCAGCGGTTCGAATGCCTTCCAATCGCGGGGTCCGCGCCCGCCGGAGGGCCTGATCAGCCCGAACAACCGTGCTGGGCGACGGGTATCCAGCCGCACGGCCACCCACCCGGCCCCGGTATCTTCGAGCTGAACATCGTAGGCGCGCACCAGCTCCACGGCGGCCACATCGATCAACCGGTGGCCCAATACGTCGGCGCGCAACAACACCTCACCGTCGCGGCGTTCGAAGCCGCGAAGGTCAACCTTGTTCTTGGCCAACGTAACCCGGTCTGGGGCGTACTCGTGAATGGATTTGCTCCCGATGAACACCCGCCGACCGCCGACCCCGGCCACGATCCCGGTGACCGGCGGATAGTCATCGGCGTCCTGCAACCGCACGATCACGTCCTCGACCCGGCCCACAGTCTCGCCGGAGCGGGCTAGCACCGGCGCGCGCAGCAGCTCTGAGAGATGGATTACCGGCAACCCGCCGCGCGGCTCCGGCGCCTGCTCTGATGTGGTCACTTGTTTCTCCTCAACACTGTGCGACACAACCCCCTAGCAGACTGCACGAGACCATGTGTTGGACGCCAGGTGGGGGTACGGCTTACATACAGGTCGGTGATGGCGCAAGGATCGTGGCTTGACCGGCTCGGCCGCCAGAGCGTACGCCGCCATGGGCGCGAGTAGCTACAGCCAAGGGGTAAACGGCGGGCGGCCATTAGGGGACAACTCCAGACGCGAGGATTTCGTCGCGCTCCTCGGTTTCTCAGTTACCTACATCGATCAATGTTTCTGCATACGTTCCGCCGGTAGCTTTCTTCATCGGGCCCATATCCGCTATCAGTAATTAGCAGTGTGTTTGTGGTGTACTTCTCTGCTCTTCGGCACCTGCTTGAAGGCTTGATTAAAAACAGGCAGCGCGGTATGTTTCTGCGTGCGGAAACCGCCGACACCCCGCTGGCCTTCGCCGAAAGGACTGTGATGCCGAACCGGGTCTTTGTCATAGGTGTTGGGATGACGAAGTTCGAAAAGCCCGGGCGCCGCGACGATTGGGACTACCCCGATATGGCGCGTGAATCCGGCGGCAGGGCGCTCGCCGACGCCGGCATCGAGTATCGGGCGGTCGAGCAGGCTTACGTCGGGTACGTCTACGGCGAGTCGACCTCCGGACAGCGCGCCGTCTACGAACTCGGCATGACCGGCGTGCCAGTGATCAACGTGAACAACAACTGCTCGACGGGTTCGACCGCGCTATACCTTGCCGCCCAGGTGATCCGGGGCGGGCTGGCTGACTGCACGCTGGCTTTGGGCTTCGAGAAGATGAAGCCGGGTTCGTTGGAAGCCTCCTACGACGACCGAGCGCAGCCGATGGAAAAGCACATCTTGGCGATGGCCGAAATCTCCGAGGTGCTGTTCCCGCCCGCGCCGTGGATGTTCGGTGCAGCTGGCCGCGAGCACATGAAGAACTACGGCAGCACCGCGGAGCACTTCGCCAAAATCGGTTACAAGAACCACAAGCACTCGGTGAACAACCCGTATGCGCAGTTTCAGGAGTCCTACACCCTCGATGACATCCTGGCCGCGCGAATGGTCTATGACCCGTTGACCAAGTTGCAGTGCTCGCCGACCTCCGATGGTTCGGGTGCGGCAATCCTTGCCTCCGAAGGGTTCGTCGACAAGCACGGTCAGGCGGGCCAGGCAGTCGAGATCGTGGGTCAGGCCATGACCACCGACTACGACAACACCTTCGACGGCACCTGCCGGGCGTTGATCGGGTATCACATGAACGTCGCTGCGGCCCAACGCGTGTACGAACAGGCCGGACTGGGGCCCGAGGACTTCCAGGTCATCGAGTTGCATGACTGCTTCTCGGCCAATGAGCTGCTGCTGTATGAGGCACTTGGATTGTGCGCCGAGGGTGAGGCCGCAAAACTCATCGACAACAACGACACAACTTACGGCGGGCGATGGGTGGTCAACCCGTCGGGAGGGCTGATCTCCAAAGGCCATCCGCTCGGAGCGACCGGGCTTGCCCAATGCGCCGAGCTGACCTGGCAGTTGCGCGGGAGTGCAGATCGACGCCAGGTCGACAACGTCACCGCTGCGCTGCAGCACAACATCGGCCTGGGCGGAGCTGCCGTCGTCACCGCCTATCAGCGCGCCGAGCGATAAACCAACTCAAGGAGGATTTGTCATGGGACACATCGAGGCAAGCCGCGAGCTCACGGCCAGCCAGGAAGCGTTGTGGCAGAAGGTATCTGACCTGAAGAACTGGGACACGTGGTTCAGCATCCACGAGCGCTGGATGGAAGAACCGCCGGCCACGCTCACCGAGGGCATCAAACTGACCGCCAAGATCGTGATGCTGGGCATGGCGAACAAGATCGAATGGACCATCGAATCGTTACAGGCGCCACACACCCTGGTGCTGAGTGGCACCGGGATGGCCGGGGTCAAGGCGCTGTTCCAGTTCTGCATCGAGCCGTCAGACGGTGGCGGGTCGCGGTTCAGCGTCAGCGGCGATTTCAGCGGTTCCCTGATCAAGGGGGCGCTGGGTAAGGCTGTGGAGAAGGACGGTGCCAAACAGCTCGACAAGACGTTGACCCAGCTCGACGCGTTGGCATCGGTCTAGCGAAGCGGCCGGTTTGATGTCCGAAGATCTCGCCTTCGACGACACCGGTCTGAACAAGTGGACCGACGAAGAGCCGTTCGAGGTGGCCCGGGAACGGCTCGCGGAGTACGCCGCCGCCACAAACGACCCGATCGAGGCGCACAGGCGTGGTGACGTAGCCTCGCCGGTGTTTGCCATCGTGCCGGTCTTCGAGGCGATGCTCCTCCCTGCCGTCGACGTGATGCCCGTTGAGCTCATCCCGCGAGTTGTGCACGGAGAGCAGGACTTTCGGTTCCACCGCCCCATACGTCCCGGCGACAAACTGCTGTCTCGCGGAAAGATGACCGGCTACGAAGGCCTGGAGAAGGGTACTCGGGCCACGATCAAGCTGGAGTGCCGCGACGAGAACAACCAGCTCGTCAACGAGCAGTTTGTGACAGCTTTCGTGCGCGGATTCGATGTCGGCAAGAAGGTCGGCGAGCTCAGCCCCGGGCACAGGTTCCCAGATGACCTGCACGGTGATGCGCCGCTGGCCAAGGTCATTCAGCATGTCGACCTCGACCAGACGTTCCGCTACGCGGACGCCTCCGGTGATCCCATGCCGATTCATTTGGATGAAGAGGTGGCCAAAAGTGCTGGCTTGCCGGGCATCATCGCGCACGGCTTGTGCACCATGGCGTTCGCCTCATGGGCGGTGCTCACCGAAATCGCCGGCTCGGACGTTTCGCGTCTGCGCCGCTTC
The DNA here is from genome assembly GCF_052145595.1 of Mycobacterium sp. Classification (GTDB taxonomy): domain Bacteria; phylum Actinomycetota; class Actinomycetes; order Mycobacteriales; family Mycobacteriaceae; genus Mycobacterium. The sequence continues at coordinate 43,888 of NZ_JBKQOI010000170.1, forward strand.
GCCGTGCGTTTCTCGCAAATGGTTTTCCCGGGCGATCACCTCGAGACGCGGATCTGGAAGTCGAGCACTACCAACGGATTGACCACCTACGCGTTCGAGACGGCGCGGGGCGAGGACCTGGTAATCACCGACGGCCTGGCCGAGATTACCGACTGACACCACCGAGACGCAGCAAGGAGATCCGAAATTATGGGTGCGTTAGAAGGACGCGTCGCGCTGATCACCGGAGCCGGCCGCGGGATTGGGCGCGAGCACGCGCTGTTATTCGCCAAGGAAGGCGCGAAGGTGGTGGTCAACGACCTGGGTGGCTCGAACAGCGGCGAGGGGGCTGACGAGGGGCCCGCCCGCGAGGTCGTTGAGGCCATTCGGGCCGGCGGCGGGGCCGCGGTAGCGAACACGAACAACGTGTCCACCTGGGATGGGGCCAGAAACCTCGTCGAGCACGCGATCGAGGAATTCGGCGGCCTGGACATCGTGGTGAACAACGCTGGCATCCTGCGTGATTCGTTCATCGCCAGCATGGAGGAGTCGCAGTGGGACGCCGTGCTGGCCGTGCACCTGAAAGGCCATTTCGCGGTGCTGCATCATGCGGCCGGCTACTGGAAGGCGCGCTCGAAAGCGGGTGACCAGCCCAACGCCTCGGTCGTCAACACGGCGTCGGGCTCAGGCGTGACGCTACCCAACGCCGGTCAGGCCAACTACGGCGCGGCCAAGGCTGGCATCGCGGCTCTGACCCTGGTCGCCGCCAACGAGCTCGAACGCTACGGCGTGCGTGTCAACGCGATCGCGCCGATCGCACGCACCCGGCTGACGCTGGCCACTCCCGGAATGGGCGACCTGATGGCCGAACCCGAAGCGGGGGAGCTGGATCTGTTCAGCCCGGCCAACATTTCACCGCTGGTGGCGTATCTGGCGAGCGAAAAGTGCCGTGTCACCGGTCGGGTGTTCGCCGTGCAGGGCGGGGCGATCTCGTTGCTACAGGGCTGGCACGACGTCGAGACGATCGAAACCGACGGGGTCTGGGAGATCGACGACATCGCCGCGCGTTTGCCGCGTTAACGCCATGGCGAGCGCATCAGTGAGACGGCGGCGGACCCAAGCCGAACGACGGGCGGGCACCCGGTCGGCGTTACTCGATGCGACGATCCAGATCCTGATCAGGGACGGTTACGCGCGGCTGACCACCAACGAGATCGTGCGGGCCGCGGGGGTGACGCGCGGGGCACAGGCCCATCACTTCACGTCCAAAGCCGACCTGTTGGTCCAGGCGCTGGACCACCTGACGCAGAAATTGACCGATGAAATCGAGGAGTCGCTGGCTCCGATGCTGAGCAACGACGGCGACAACATCGAGCTGCTGCTCGATCGACTATGGGAGTTCCACTGCGGACCGTTGTTCACCGCGGCGACCGAACTTTTGGTCGCGGGCCGCACGGACGCCGACATCCGGACACACCTGCGGCGCTTCGATCGCGAACTGAATGCCAACATTCGCCTGATCGCCGCACGGTACAGCCCGAGTTTGGGCCTGTCGGAAGGCTTTTCCGGAATCTTCATCACCGCATTGGCGGCCATGCGCGGTCTGGCGATGCTGCGCTTCACCGCCAGCGAGGATGGTGTGCGGCGCATGTGGGTCAGTGCGCGCGCCGAACTGGCCGAATCGTTTCGGCGCGCCGCCGACGGGGCGCAGAGCCCGACAAGCTGAGCGTCGCCCGGATCGCATCAGGTGGTTTTCGGTGTCGGCCTCGGCCTCTCGATGGCGGGTGCCGCGGCGGCCTGGCTGTGGGACAGCGCCACCGTCGCGGCGATCATTACCGCGACCGACAGACCGAGTGTGATCATGCCGACGCGGTTGGTGTTCAGCGTCTCGCCGAGCACGGTGACGCCGAGCACCGATCCGACGATCGGCTCCGCGACGGTCACCGCGGGTAGCGACGCGGTCAGCGGTCCGGCCCGAAACGCTGACTGCTCCCAGGCCGTGGCGGCGATCGCCAGCACCGCCCACACGTACACCTCGGGTATGCGCAGCAACGCCAAGAACCCGTGGTCGAGCTGATCGACCACGCCCTTGGTCAACACCGAGAACAGGCCCCACAGCGACCCGGACATCAGCCCCAGCAACAGCGCGCTGACCGAGCCAGAGGACACGCGGGCGCCAATCACGCAGAGGATCAATGCCGGACCCATGACGGCGGCCACGATGGCCCACGTTTGAAACGACCCCCGTGGGTTTCCGGCCTGCGGGTTGCCGACCGTCACCACGACCGTGACGGCAGCAGCGAGCAGCACGGCCCAGATCCCTTGCACGCGGGTGATTCTGCGGTGGTTCACCTTCGCGCTGATGACCAACGCGAACAGCAGCGAGGTCACCAACAGTGCCTGCACGAGCACCACCGAACCCAAGCCGAGCGCCGCGGCCTGCAGCCCGAACCCGGCGCCGGCCACGAGGCTGCCCGCCCACCATTGGCGATCGCGGAGCAGCCGGCCGAACAGGGCCAAGGTGCCGACCGGCTTGTCCGTGACCTGTTGGGCGGATCGCTGTTGGAGGACGTCTCCGAAGCCGATCATCAGGGCGGCGCCTAACGCGAGCAGTGCCGCGATGTCCGTCGTGCCCACGGGGACCTCCTGCGCAATCAATCGAGAGTGTTCGGACCGTTATAGGTTGGGTTAAAGGCCGCCCGCAGAGTTACCAGGAGGCGCCATGACGAGACGGATGTTGTGGCGGGTGCTTGTGACGCTACCCGCCATCGTGGCCGCCGCTGTCGTGGCGCTGTATCTGCTCTTGCTGGGCTGGGGGATGCTGATGCAAGTCAGACGGATCAGCGATCACACGCGCCGGCTCACCAAGCGGTTGAATCCCTTCCTGCGTAACGTCGCCGGAACCCGTCTGGGCATGCTCTACTTCAACCTCAGTGCGTTGCACCACGTCGGTCGGCGCAGTGGCCGAACCTACGTGACACCGCTGAGCGCCTACCCGCTCGGTGATGGCTTCGTGCTCGCGGTGGCATACCCCCACGTCGACTGGTGTGAAAACGTGCTGGCCGCCGGAAAATGCACGCTTGACTGGAACGGCAAAGAGTATGCGCTCGAAAGGCCCGAAGTGATTCCGCGGGCACGGGCGATGGAGGCCTACCCGCTACTGGTCAGGCCCTTTCTCGCCGGCGCCGCGGGACAGAACAAGTTCGTCTGGCTGCATCGCAGCGGGACCCGGAAAGGCAAACCGCCGCAAGGCGATTCGGCCGTTACCGACAAGCCCGCGTTATCATCCACCGATGGCGAACATGCGCCTTAAGGACGAGGCAATGACCTTCGCGAAGGCCTCCGCGAGACCGCGACGAACCGGGATAACAATCGTTGCCGGGTATTGCATCTTCGCGGGGCTGTCGCAGGTATGGGTTGGAATCACCGGTAACTAGCGCGTCAATGTCCCCACCTCGGCTCAGAAGGCGTAGCGGTGAAATTGGGCGAGGTTTCGCAGCGTCGGGGCAGCCCGCATGATTGTTCCGAAGGTCCGGTAGGCGCCGCCGCGCAGTCGCTTGAACTCGTCCGTGTCGAAGACGGAGATCGCGGCCAGCAGCCGAACACCGGGAACGGCCTGGAGAATGTCGTTGGGCTCGTTGATCGCCCAGTGCAGCGTAGATCCCGAGCGCCGCACGACGGGGTTCACCTTCTGGATTTGAATGCTGAGCCAGTTGCACACGTCGAAGTGCAGTTCGCCCGAGGGGAACTGCTCGACCACCCGGCGCAGCAATGCGATGCCGTCGTCTTTGGTCAGGTAGTAGGTCAGGCCTTCGGCGATGAGCAGCACCGGACGGTCGGCCGGGATGGTGCCCAGCCATGCCGGATCGGTGACGGACGCCGCGACGGGGTGGTAGTGCTCACGGGCCGGATACAGCTGCTCAACCAGGGCGATGACATCGGGGTAGTCGACGTCATACCACTCGACCTCGGGGCCGGGGTCGAGCCGGAACACGCGGTCGTCAAGTCCGCACCCGAGGTGGAGCACCACCGCGCGGTCGTGTACAGCGAGGAATTGGCGCGCCCAGTTGTCGAAACAGGCGCTGCGAACGGTGCCCGCGGTGGCATTGCGCGCCGTGACGCCGGTCTTGTGCCAGTCGTAGTCGATGCGGTTCACCAGGTCCCTGGCAAAGGTGTCACCGACCGCCGGATTGTTGGCTTCTGCGTCCAACGCCCGTGCGTACAGCGTCGCGAGCATGGTTTCCGGTGACCCGGTGAGATCGATGGGAATCTTCGCCGCCTCGGGCATAAGCGTCAGGCTATCAGCCGTTGTCGGCGATCACCGATGCCCAATGCCGTTGCCACCGTGGGAATTAAACGTCGGCCCCTTAACTGTTGCGCCTGATCTTGAGGGCGGTGGTGATCATTGGAATCTGCAGCGGCAACCGGGCCAGCGCAGCGATGCGCATCGGCCAGGGCTTGCTCCACCACAACCGGCACATGTTGACATTCGCCGGGAACACCCCGATGAAAAGCGCGGCCGCCGCCAGCGCAGCCGATCGCCGCGTGCGTCGCGGCAGCAGCATTGCCCCGATTGCCAGCTCGGCCACGCCCGATCCGTACGTGTAGAGCCGCGCGCCTCCGGGCAGCTCGGCGGGGACGATGTCGTCGAACGGTTTGGGCGCCACGAAGTGCAGGGTGCCCACGCTGAGCAGCATCGCCGCGACTCGATGTGCAGCTAGCCGGGCGGCGTTACTCTCAGCGACTGGTGTGGTTGTCATCGGTCCATTGTGTCGCGCCTGGCGGTTGAAGCACACCTTGGGCGGGTCATGCGCGGTCGGCGTCGGTGTAACGGATGATGCCGCGGATGTTGCGTCCTTCGAGCATGTCGCGGTAGCCGTCGTTGATTTGCTCGAGCGTGTATTCCCGCGTCACCATGTCATCCAGGTTGAGCTGCCCCAGCTTGTACAGCTCGAGAATTGCGGGAATGTCGTGCTGCGGGTTACCGCCGCCGAACAGACTTCCCTGCAGGCTCTTTTGCAACAGCGTCAACCCCGCCAGGTTTAGCGTGACGTCGGTGGCCATTACGTTGCCCATGGCCGTGACGACGCACGTGCCTCCCTTTGCGGTCAGCCCCATCCACGCCTCGACGTCGCTGCCATCGCAGTGACCGACCGTGACAATCACTTTGCGGCACATCACGCCCCAGGTGGCTTCGGCGATGGCGGCGGCGGCACTGGCGACATCCGCGAAAGCTTTGGTCGCACCGAACTTCAACGCCTGCTCGCGTTTCCATTCGAAAGGATCGATTGCGAACACGCGCCGGGCGCCGGCGATTCGGGCGCCCTGTATCGCGGCGACGCCGACGCCACCGATGCCGACCACGGCGACGTCGTCACCGGGTTCTACCGCCGCACTGCGCACCGCGGAGCCGTAGCCGGTGGTCACCCCGCAGCCCACCAGGCATGCCACGTCGAAGGGGATCGCGGGGTCGACCTTGACCACCGAAGTGTGGTGCACGACCACGTACGGCGCGAAGGTGCCCAGCAGCGACATCGGCACGACATCGTGGCCGCCGGACGTCACCCGATACGACCCGTCGGACACCGATTGGCCCGACAGCAGGCCCATGCCGAGATCGCACAGATTGCGCAATCCGACCTGGCACGGCGTGCATGTCCCGCAGGACGGGATGAACGACATGACCACGTGATCGCCCACGGCCAAGTTCTCGACACCCGCGCCGATCTCGGTGACGATCCCGGCGCCCTCATGGCCGCCCAGCACGGGAAAGCTCGGGATGGGAAAGTCGCCGGTCAGCAAATGGTGGTCGGAGTGGCACAAACCGGCCGTCTCCAACTGAACGGTGACCTCGCCGCGGCGAGGGTCGCCGATCTCGATCTCATCGATCGTCCACGGTTGGTTCAGTTCCCAGACCAAGGCACCTTTGGTTTTCAATGCATGGCCTCCGTCCTGTCCCTGATCCACCTGCGGACCGCCATCGGTGAACTTAGCCCATTACTATTGCCCATACGGTATTTGATACGATTCGCGTCGCGGCGTCTGACCGCAGACCCACCCGTGCTGCCGACCGCAGCCAGACCGTTCGAGGTTGAGAACATGGCTACACCCGTAATTGTCGGAGCAGTTCGGACGGCGATCGGCCGCTCCTTCAAGGGGACGCTCGTCAACACGCCGCCCGAGACACTGATCACCGCGGTGCTCCCGGAGGTGGTGCGCAGGTCCGGCGTCGATCCGTCCGCTATCGATGACATCATCTTTGCCGAATCGCACTACGGCGGAGGGGATTTGGCGCGTTATGCGGCCACCGCGACCGGCATGGAGGACATTCCCGGCCAGTCGGTGAACCGGCACTGCGCGGGTAGCCTGACCGCCATCGGCAACGCCGCCGCCCAGATCGGCTCCGGGATGGAGCGCGTGCTCATCGCCGGCGGGGTGCAGTCGTTGTCGATGACACCGCTGACCAACTGGCGGATTCCCGGCCCCGAGCTGAAGTTCGAGGAACGCTGGATGCCGCCGACCCACGTCGAGACGCCGGACGCGCCCGCCAAGGACATGTCGATCACGGTGGGCTGGAACACCGCGCAGGCGGTCGGTATCACCCGCGAGGAGATGGACGCCTGGGCGGCCCGGTCACATGAGCGCGCCATCGCGGCCATCGACGCGGGCAAGTTCCTCGACGAGATCATCCCGCTCAAGATCACGCAGTTCGACGGTTCGGTGATCGAGTTCTCGGTCGATGAGCATCCCCGTCGCGACACCACGGTCGAGAAACTGGCCGGGCTCAAGGTGCTGCACCCCGAGATCGAAGGCTTCTCGATCACCGCGGGCAACAGCAGCGGCACCAACGACGCCGCCGCCGCGGTCGCGCTCGTGGACCGGGATTACGCCAACGCCGAGAATCTGAACATCATGGGAACGGTCCGGGCGTGGGCCGCCGCCGGCGTGCCGCCCCGGGACTGCGGCCTGGGCGCCCTCAGGTCGATCGACAAGGTGCTGCAGCGGGCCGGCCTGTCGGCCAACGACGTGGCGCTGTGGGAGATCAACGAGGCTTTCGCCTCCGTACCGATCGCTGCCTGCAGGGAGTACGGCCTCGACGAGGAGAAGGTGAATTTCTCCGGTAGCGGCTGCAGCCTCGGCCATCCCATCGCGGCCTCGGGTGCACGGATGGTCACCACGTTGACCTATGAGCTGGCCCGCCGCGGCGGCGGCATCGGCGTCGCGGCAATGTGTGCGGGCGGTGGCCAGGGCGGCGCCGTCGTAGTCGAGGTCTGAGAAGCCTGCCTAATTGCAGAACGTGTACCCGATGAATTCGGTGTCGCGGGCGTTGGCGCCCGAGTAGTTGACGTAGTGCACGCCCGGCATTCCGTTGAACTGGGTGTCCATTTGTTGCGCGGTCGGCGGTGGGACCCCGCGGGGAAAGGCCAAGACCATGTCGGCAAAGATCTTGATGCCGGCCGGGCAGATGGCATCGGGGCGCGGCGGCTGCGCATTCCACGCATGCACGACGACCGGATCGGTGAGCTGGTAGCCGGTCGCACAGTTCGGGTCGCACATCTTGAAAACGGCCGTGCCGGTCCCATCGGCGCCCTGTGGTCCCCATGAGCTCCACGACATGTCTTGCAGCGCAACGGCTACGCTGGCGCATCCCAAAACGTTGAGCTTCTTTGGACGCGCGACCGGAGGGACCGACGGGTTGTAGCAGCCCGGGATGGCGAAGCTGCTCGGCGGCGCGGATGGCTTCGTGGGCGGCGCGGCGCTCTTGCGGTCGTAGGTCAGCTTCACGCCCGCGACGATCAGCACGCCGACCAGCAGAACAGCCAGTACGACGGTCACAGTCAGGCGCCCCCGCGGAATGCGCCGCAACCGGTCCGCCAAAGGAACGTTGACGTTGCCGCTCACTTCCTACAGGTTCGCAGCCCCGGGGCGAAATGTCACGCCGGGGTGGGCACCGCCACAAGGGCAGGGTAAGTTGGTCAAAGTCGGTCAGTACTACCAACATATCTTGGATTGTGGAGGCCCGTGGAATCACCGACGAACGACCACCAACTGGCCGCGCGGTTGGCTTCCGAGGCGGGGCGACTGCTGCTTTCGGTGCGCGAAGAATTCGCCGATGCCGATGCGAGCGAGCGGAAAGCGGCGGGGGACAAACGATCCCACGACTTTCTGATGGAAGCGCTCGCCAAACAGCGGCCGGACGACGCGGTGCTGTCCGAGGAGGGCGCCGACGACCCGGTGCGATTGCGCTCGGAGCGGGTGTGGATCGTCGATCCGCTCGACGGGACGCGTGAATTCTCCGAGCTCGGGCGCGACGACTGGGCGGTGCACGTCGCGCTCTGGCGTGCCGGTGAGCTCGTGGCCGGAGCGGTGGCGCTGCCGGCGCAGGGCATTACGTTGGCGACCCCCCGGGTCGATGCGCCTCCCGCGGCGCCGGATAAGCCGCGCATCGTGGTGTCACGCACCCGCCCGCCCGCCGTCGCGCTGACCGTCCGTGACGCGTTGGACGGCGTCCTGGTGGAAATGGGTTCTGCCGGGGCCAAGGTGGCGTCGATCGTCCAGGGCTTGTCCGACGTTTACGTACACGCCGGCGGCCAGTTCGAGTGGGACTCGGCTGCCCCCGTCGCGGTGGCCCGGGCCGCCGGTTTGCACACCTCCCGCATCGACGGGTCCGCGTTGGCGTATAACCAGCCGGACCCGAAACTGCCGGACCTGGTGGTCTGCCGTCCTGAACTTGCCCAAGCGGTGCTGGCCGTCACCGGCTGACGCCCAATAGGCGCGAACGTCGAGTTGTTGGGCTAATCAAGCCCCCGGGATTGCGGCAACAACTCGACGCTCGGCCTTCGTCACGGACCAGTGGGAATGATCGGCAACAGTAGGTGGCTGGGTGTTTCTGGTCCGGTGTGGATGGTGGTCGTGCCGTTGAAGATGTCGGGCGGGCGGTCTTCGGGGTCGGTGTGTAGGAACAGGCCGGATCCCTGAAAGACGGGCGGCCCCGGTGTGGGTGCTTCTCGGGCGAAGTCACAGCCGCCGATCGTCAGTGCGAGGCGAAATCCTGCGGGAAGGACAATGCAAGTGGGCCACATCTCGATCTGCAGGGCGTAGATCTCGCCGGGCTGCAGCGGCTGCATCTCGTCGTGGGTGTGGTAGGGCCGATATGGCGTGGACCTGGCCGGGTCGAGTTTACGGTGGGAGGCTCGCAGCCATCCCTGCGCCAGGGGTGTACGCGGGTCGAGTGCGCCTTGGAAGTCGACTTCTTTTCCGTCGGGCCCGAACGCGCGCAGCGTCAGGAAGAGGTCGGCGTCGCTGGTCGAGGAGGAGATAAAGACGGTCGCGGCAAGCGGTCCGGTGATTTCGGTTTGCTCAACCAGCGGCAGGGCGTACACGGTCGCCGGCTGCCCCATCGCCTGAAACGACGTGGTCGCGGGCGTGACCGGTGCGGCCCAGTTGAGGCCGTCTGCAGCCGCGTCGAGATACAGCTCGGTCCAGCGGGTGCGGGCCAGCGGCCACTCGTTTTCCTGGCGCAGCTCGAAGTCGTTGCTGAACGCGCGGCGGATGTTTAGCTGTACGGTCGGTTCGTGCTGCCATCCGTTGTCGGCCCCCTTGAGGAAGTGGTCGAAGAAGCGTCGCTGCAGCGCCATGCCGTACGGCAGGTAGAACCACTCCTCGTGGCGGCCCGGGTGGACTTCAAGCCATTTCTGCTCCGACGCTGCCTGGGTGAAGGCCTCGAAGTTGCCGCGGGAATGCAACCCGAACCCACCCCAGTTGGCGGCGCTTAGGAACGGAACCGTGACGCGCTGCCAGTCGGCGCTGCGCTCTCGGTAGGTCGGACCGTCAAGGCTCTCAGTCCATCGCGTGTAAAGGTCCAATCGGTTGGTGGCCAACTCCTGGTCATTGAGCTCCTCGGGGCCACTTGCCCGCACCCCGAGCCAGGGATCGATTGGGGTGTTTGGGTTTCCGTGCTGAACCGTGAGCACCTGCAGCGGATACCACGCCTGGAAGAAGACGTTGCTTCGGATGCCGCCGTGTCGGGCCATATCCCGGTAGGCGTCGGCGGCGCCCTCCCACGGGATCATCGCCGCCAGGTGTGGCGGCTGCCGCGAGGCGACGAGCCATTGGTTGATGGCGTAGTAGGAGATGCCGCACAGTCCCACCTTGCCGTTGCTCCACGACTGGGTTCCCGCCCACTCGATCGCGCGCACATAGTCGGCGGCCTCGCGCGGCGAAAACAGGTCGAGGTAGCCCGGGGACCGTCCCGCACCGCGAGCATCGACCCGCACCACTGCGTAACCCCACGGCACCCAGATCTCTGGGTCGACTGTTTCCCACGTCAGGTAGCTGCGCGAGGATCCCTCGAGAATGTCCGGGTGCGCGTCGACCAGCCACTCCCATTGGGCTTTATAGCCGTCCTGATAGCGAACGCCCTTGCCGTACGGGCCCAGCGTCATCAAGACCGGCACCCGCCGGGGACCGTCGGGCCGAAACACATCGGCGCGAAGAGCCAAGCCGTCGTCCATCGCGATCTCGACGTCCCGTTCGATGACGATGCGACCTTCGGCTCCGTCCTCACCCATGCCGGCCGGCCGACTCTGTCGCCGCGCTGATCGCGGTAGCGGACATCGTCACCACTCCCTCCGGAAGTTTGTCAACCGTACATGATCGCGCGGGAACGAACGGGGTCCTAGGGTCCAACGTCACCGCGTCTCCGATTGCGGAGTGACGAACGCACTGTTAAGCGGAATCTTGCGGCCTCGGCCATGGCGCATGCGGGCGTTGCCCCACCGGGTTCAGCCGGCGCATTCTCTGTCGAAAACCCCTGCCGTGCCAGTAAATACGTAACTTTTGTCCCCGCGATCTTGACTACCAGAGCGGCCTCGCGGTTGACGGACGCCGGGAGCCGCAGTCATTGGTAAACAGTCACCTGTGCCGGTTTCGTAGCCGTCGCTGGCGTCCCCTCGCCTCTTCTGTCCACTCCCTCTCGACCCGTCCGATCTCGAGCGAGAGCAGCATGAGAGTCGGATTATCGCATTGGACTTCATGAGCGGTGCGGAACTTTGCCGCTTCGCCGGTGGTCGGCAGGTGCGGCCGCAAGCCCTCGAACCACTCGTCGCCGACGACGTTAGGCGGATCAGCATCGCGCGCTCCGCACGCCCACTGCCGGTAGGCGTCCCGCGCATCCGCCAGGCCGGTCCGCCACTGTTGGATAGCGTCACAGCGCTGTGAATGCAGTTGGATCTTGATCTGGTGTTTGGTGTTGCTGCCGTCCACCATCCGGGGAAGCAAGGTATCGGCGGCCGACCTCGCCACGCCCGCGATGCCCACGGCCGACGCACCCACGACCGTACCCATGAGGCCCATCATTGCCATGTCCATTTGCTGATCGTTGCACCTGGGGGCGCGTGACAACAGATGAGCGACGTCTTCAGTGCGACCCGGTGAGGTCGAGCGCGATGTCGACGAGCATGTCCTCGGGGTCGGACGAGATCGTCCGCGGCGTCCTGCAGTCGGTGCAGGTCACAGCCGTGATCCCAGCCCAGCCGGGTGGCTGCGGCGATGAACACCTCCAGCGGCACGTTGCCGGCACCGACGCCCATGCCTGCCAGCGAGGCGTCGACGCGGTGTGCGCCGTGCTCGACCGCGGTGATCGAACTGGCCACGCCCAATGACAGGTTGTGGTGGGCGTGGATGCCGATTTCCGTTGTGGGCGAGAGCGTTTGGCGCGCCACGTCGTCATGGCTCCGCCCGAGTCAACGACGTGGACGCAAGTGGCCTGCCAGAGTCGATGATGGCCACCGGCCACCGCTGAGCGGAGGTCATCTGGACTCGGCGACCGTGCGCGCGGCGGTGTCGTACACCGCGGCGACGTGCATCTCGAACAGGGCCGGGAGGTCGACGGGGTCACCGCCGATCTCCTTGGCGAGGAACGCGCCGTCGGCGCCGGCGAGCGCGTAGGTGGCCAACTGGTGGATCTGTGCATCGGTCAGGCCGGCGTGAGCTCGCGGATGGCGGTGCCGAGCATGTCGAACGCCTGGGCGCGCACGGCGACGAACATGGCTCGCGCGCGCGGGACGACAACGAGTGTCGGTTTCTGCTGCAACGCGGCCCCGCAGAGGACGGCACCGCGCTCGGCTGGCAGCTGGACGACCACGAGACGTTTGACACCGTCGTCGCGCGGGTCAAGCATCATGGTGTGCCCGTGACCGAAGGCACCGATGACGAGGCGGCTCTGCGCGGCGTGGAACGGCTCGTCCGATTCCCCGGACCCAACGGGCTGGCCCAGGAGGTCTACACACGCGCACGGACTGGCGCCGCGTCGTTGCAGATGGTGACGGGCGGTGGATTCGTCACCGGCACAGCGGGTATGGGCCACGTGTCCGTCACCACCACGAAGCCCCATCAGGTGCGCGGCTACTACAACACCGTGTTCGACGCCGGACTGTCCGACTACATCGACGAGACGATCAGCGGCGTCAAGTTGAAGATCCGCTTCCTGCGGGTCACCGAGCGTCACCACACCTTGGCGATCGCTGCGGTCAACCGCCTGCCGACGAACCCGATCCGCACGCGGGTGCAGCACGTCAACATCCAAGTCGCCGAGCTCGCCGACATGACCAGCGCCTACCAACGGGTCAAGAGACTCGACTTCCGGATGGCGCTGGGTGTAGGGCAGCACACCAACGACAAGGAGCTGTCCTTTTACGCCGTCACGCCGTCTGGATTCGAATGGGAGCTCGGCTGGAATCCGATCGTGGTCGACGAGGCCACCTGGGAACCCGTCACCCACCAGGGCATCAGCATCTGCGGCCACACACCCGAGGGGCAGACGATCACCGACAAGCTGACCCGGTTCAAGATCGGCGCCGCGTCGCTGTTACACCACGAGGATGTAGTTCCGGCACTGGCCGGCGCGGGTATTCCAGATTCTTGATCGCGCAAAACCCAAAAGGAGCCAGTAACGATGTTGCGGATCGACACCCACCACCACGCGATCCCGTCCTTTTACCGAGACCTATTGCGAAAAGCCAAGATCGACGAGGCCGGCGGTCGTGACTGGCCGCAGTGGAGCCCGGAGGGGTCATTGCAGACCATGGCCGAACTGAATGTCGCGACCGCGATACTGTCGGTATCCACGCCGGGCACCGCGTTCCTGCCGAGCACCAGCGACGCCACCTCGCTCGCCCGCGACATCAACGATTACCTGGCCGGACTCGTTGCGGCTCAACCCGACCGGTTCGGCTTCTTTGCGACCATCCCCATGCCACACTTCCGCGAATCCACCGACGAGGTCGCCAGATCACTCGACGAACTGGGCGCTGACGGGGTTGTGCTGCTTGCCAACAGCGCGGGGACCTACCTCGGCCAGGACGGACAGGACGACCTGTTCGCCGCGCTGGACGCGCGTGCGGCGGTGGTGTTCATCCACCCCGCCGAGCTGCCGGGCCCCGCGGTAGACGGCGTTGCACCGTTCGCCGCCGACTTCCTCCTCGATACCACGCGAGCGGCGTATCTTCTCGTCCGCAACGGCATTTGCCGCAAGTACCCGAACATCAAGTTCATCCTCAGCCACGCGGGCGGGTTCGTGCCCTACGCCTCGCACCGGATGGCGGTCGCCATCATGGGCGACATCGGACGCAGCCCGACGGACATCCTGGATGACTTCGCGGGCTTCTACTTCGACACCGCGTTGTCCTCGAGCGCCGCGGCGCTGCCGAGCCTGCTCGCTTTCGCCAAGCCGGGACACGTCACCTTCGGCTCGGACTGGCCCTTTGCACCCGTCGCGGCCGGCAAGCTGTTTGCCGCCGGCCTCGAGACCTACCCCGGACTCGCTCCCGACGCCCGTGCGGCGATCGAGCGCACCAACGCGCTCGCGCTGTTCCCGCGCCTGGGAGCGGCGCCTGCGTCGGACGCCGGCTCGGCACTCGATCAGGTGCGTCACGCGGCCAGCAGAGCGGTGATGCGCGGCGTGGCGCGACTGATCAACACCCGATGACGCGCCCTTAGCGCAGGGCCTGCTGCCAAGACAGCACCCGTTCGGCCAGTTCAGGTCCGCTGTCTTCCTGGATGAAGTGGCTGGCTTTGATGCGGGCGTGCGGCTGGCCGGCCGCCCCAGGGATGTGGTTGATCAGCGGACGGTCGGCTTTCCCGAGGATCGGGTCGCGATACCCGAAGATGGCGAGGCAGGGCTTGTCCCATTGGCCCAGGGCTTTCCACGCGGCCCTATTGGCCGGAACCGCCGGATCGTCGGGCGAGGTGGGCACCAACTGAGGAAACGCGCGCGCCCCGGCTTGATAGGTCTTGTCGGGGAAGGGCGCGTCGTAGCCGGCCCGCACCTTCGGGGGAACCCTGCGGACGGTGCCGACGGCAACCAGGCGACCGGCGGGCAGCACGGGGGAGTACCGCGCAAAGGCCCGCCACACATTGAAGGCGGGCGGGGTGCGCTGCTGCGCGGTGGGAAGGAAACCGTTGGCCACCACCAGCCGCGAGATTCGGTCGCCCTGCTCGGCGGCGATGCGCAGACCGATAAGCGATCCCCAGTCCTGCCCGAACAGCGTGACATCCTTCAGGTTGAGGCGCTCGAGCCACGAGGTCACCCACTCGACGTGGCGTAGGTAGGTGTAATCCCCGATCCGGGCGGGCTTGTCGGAGCGGCCGAAGCCGATCAGGTCGGGCGCGAGCACGCGATTCCCGGCGTCCGCCAGCGGCGTAATCATCGTCCGGTACAGGTAGCTCCAGGTGGGCTCGCCGTGCAGCAGCACGATGGGCGGCCCATCGGCCGGACCCTCGTCGAGGAAGTGCATCCGCAGCGGCTGAGTGTCGCTTGCCTCAACGTTTATGTAGTTCGCTACGAACGGATAGCCCTCCAAATTTTCAAATCGGGAGTCTGGCGTTCGCAGCACATCCATATTCGGCTCCTCCGGTGGGCGGCCACCCTTGCAAGCCTCTCTCCCCGGCGCGAATTCGTCTAGTAGCAGATTTCATTGAGGCAACGACCGACAACTACTAAACTCCAAAATTCATGGCCATCCGGCGCGCGGTTCTGGTTATTGCCGACATCGGCGGATACACGCGCTACATGAATTGGAACCGGACGCACCTGGCCCACGCTCAACTGACCGTGGCCGGGTTGTTGGAGGCGGTCATCGACGCCGGCAAAGGTTTGAAGCTGGCGAAGCTGGAAGGCGACGCCGCGTTCTTCTGGGCGCCGGACGGCGATGCCAAAGTGCTGGTGTGCGACCGCCTGTCACGGATGCGCCAGTCGTTTCTCGCGCGCCGCGAGCGGTTCAAAGCGGACATCGCCTGCGAGTGCGCGAGCTGTGAGCAGCTGGAAAAGCTGTTGCTCAAGTTCGTCGTGCACCAGGGCGAGGTGGCGGAGCAAAGGGTGAAGCGCCACGTCGAACTAGCGGGTTTCGACGTGATTCTGGTGCACCGGATGCTGAAAAACTCGGTACCGGTCGTCGAATACGTGCTGATGACCGATCCCGTCGCGGCGTGCCTCGACGACGCGGTGCGCGGGCTGTGCACACCGTTGGTCCACGACTTCGAAGGCATCGGGGAAACGTCGACCCACTACATCGACCTCGCCACGTCGGAAGTGCCACCCGCGCCGCGCGGGCGCAGAATCTTTGGCCGGCTGGGGGCGACGGCAAAGTTCGAGTTGACGACGCTGCCGTTCCTGCTGGGCATCAAGAAGCCTGCCGAGGGCTTCCGCAACCTCGACCGCGGCACCGAGGAGATCTCCGCCTAACTGAAAACTCGCGTTTCCAGAAGACCTTTCCGCTACCGAACCTCGGCAAGGGCCCGGCCCATTCGCGAGATCGCCTCGACGAGAATGGCTTGCGAGGTAGCGAAGTTCAACCGCACATGCCCGGCTCCGCCGGTTCCGAAGACGTGCCCGGAGCTGAGTGCGACGCGGGCGTGGTCAAGAAACCAGCGGGCCGGCCCGGCCAGATCGGCGACCACCGCAAGTCCATCGGTGACTTCTTCGGCCACCGCATCTTTCAGGCCGAGCTCTCGACAGTCGAGCCACGCCAGGTAGGTGCCCTGTGGTCGTTGACATTTCACGCCGGGAAGATGCTCATCGACCAGATCGCGCAGCAGCGTCCGGTTGTCGTCCAAGCCGCTCAGCAGCATGTCGAGCCAGTCGCCACCGGACCGGAATGCCTCGGCATGCGCGATGACGCCGAGGTGGCTTGGGCCGTGGCTGACCTCCTCCGGCATCCGGCGAAGGTCTGCGGCCGCCTCCGGGCCGGCAATGAGCAAGGCCGCCTTCAGCCCGGACAGGCTCCACGCCTTCGAGGCGGACGTCAGGGCGAAGGCATCCTCTGCACCGGGGACCGCCAGGTACGGGGTGAATCGCGACCCCGACAAGATGACCGGCGCGTGAATCTCGTCCGACACCACGCGGACACGGAACCTTCGGGCGAGATCGGCGACCCCGCGTAGTTCGTCGGAGGTGTGCACCGATCCCGTCGGGTTGTGCGGATTGCACAACAGGTAGGCGACCTTGGCGCCTGGAGCCCCGGCGCGCGCGAACGCTTCCTCCAAGGCGTCCAGGTCAATTCGGCCGGCGACGTCAAGCCGCGCTTCGACGACTCGGCGGCCGTCGTGGGACACGAATGCGTAGAACGGCGCGTATACCGGCGGGTTGACGACGACGGCGTCACCGCGGTCGGTGACCAGCCGCAGTGCCTCGACGACACCGAGCATGACGTCCGGAACGATCGCCGTGCGGCTGACTTCCAGGTCGTGCCATCGCCAACGCCGAGAAGCGAATTCACTGACCGCTTCGGCAAACGCAGTGTCGTAAGGGTATCCGGTATCACCGATGTCGATCGCCCTGCGGACGGCGTCGGCGACCGTCGGTGCCAGCATGACGTCCATCTCCGCGACCCAGAGCGGCAACACATCGGCCGAGTGCGCACGCCACTTCATGCTCGTGCGGTGCCGCAGTTGTTGCAGTGTGAGTTCCTCGAGTGGATTAAACGTCACTCCGGCAGACTAAGCCGCGGGCCGCGTTTTGATTCACCCGGTGACGAATGCGTGCTTGGGGATCGTCAAGGGCAGGTCCACCGAACTCAACAGTCCAGGTTCTGCGGCAACGACATACGGCACGGCGTTCACGACGCGCATCGCGATGGCGACCATTACGCCCGCTCCGGAAACCCGCACGGTCAAGACTTAAGGAAGCACGCACTATCTTAGCGAACAAATTCTACGCTAATCTGCAGGGTATGAGGACCGATCGGCGTTTTGGCCGCCTCCAAACGCCAAGCGTGGGCTGTTGTCGTCGCGCCGGCAGGTGCGGGGGGCATTGATGTTCACCCTTAGGTTCGACATGCGCGCCCCCAGTTGGGCTGGGTCGGCCCCCGATCTCTACGCCGCGGCCATCGACATGTGCGAGTGGGCGGAAACTCACGGCGCCGTTTTGGCGGTGCTGTCCGAGCACCACGGCGCCGAGGACGGCCATCTGCCTGCCCCGCTGACGTTGGCCTCGGCGATCGCGGCCAGGACGCGCACGTTGGCGATACTGCTGGCGGCGGTGCCGGTTCCGTTATGGGATCCCATCCGGCTGGCCGAAGAAATGAGCGTTCTAGACCTCATCAGCAGGGGACGGGTGTCCTACGCGTTCGGTGTCGGACATCGAAGTCAGGAATACGGGCACTTCGGCATCGACATGGCCACGCGCGGACGGGTGGCCGACGAAATCCTGGCCGTGCTTGGTCCGCTGGTGCGTGGCGAGCCCGTCCAATACCGGGGGCGCACCGTCCGCGTCACGCCGCCGTGCGGGTCGCCCGGTGGGCCGATGATGCTGATCGCCGGCGGCAGCAAGGCCGCCGCCCGACGTGCCGGCGCCTTGGGCCTGGGGTTCATCTCCCAGACCGACCTGCCGGGTCTGAAGGAGTTCTACGAAGCACAGTGCCGCGCTCACGGACACGAGCCCGGAATGATCCAATTTCCCGTGCGGGACGCTCCCACAACGATTTTCGTCGCCGAAAACGAGCAAGCCATCGACGAGGCCTGGGACGTCCTGGGGCCATACCTGTTGCACGACGCACTGACGGCGGCGTCGTACCGGCCGGAAGACGATCTGAAAAGCCCGGTGGCCAGCATCACCCGTGCCGACAGCGTGGCCGCGCTGCGTGCGGAGAGCGGCCCGTACCGCATCATGACGGCCGAGGAGGCGACCGAGTACGTGCGCGGCGGGCGACTTCTCCCGCTGCACCCGCTGTGTGGTGGCGTGCCACCCGAGGCGGCGTGGCCATACCTCGAACGCGCCGCGGCCGCCGCAGCCCGGGCCCACGAGTAAGGAGAGAGCGCCGGTGTCGATTGCGAAACCTCTGCGTACTGTCGTGTGGTCGACCGGGGGAGTCGGGTCGATCGCGATCGATGCCATCAGCCGCCGACCGGATCTGGAACTCGTTGGGGTATGGGTGCATTCGCCCGAGAAGGTTGGCAAGGATGCCGGTGAGTTGGCTGGCATCGAGCCGCTGGGGCTGGCGGCCACCAACGACGCCGATGCGCTGATCGCCTTGGGGCCCGACGCGGTGGTGTATGCCGCGAGCGGCCCCGAACGCGACGGCGCCGCCGTGCCGGATTACCTGCGGCTCCTGGGGGCGGGCATCAACGTCGTGTCGACGTCGTCGACGAGTCTGGTGTATCCGCCGTCGTATTTCGCCCCGGACTGGCGCGCCCAACTGGAGGCGGCGGCGGTGTCCGGCGGCGCTTCCTTCTACGCCTCGGGGATCTTTCCGGGCTTCGCCTCCGATCAGCTGGCGTTGCTGATGACCACGCAGTCGAAGAATATCCGCGCCATCACGGCCAGCGAGGTCGCACTCAATGACCACTACCCGGTGGCCGACGTGATGATGGACGGGATGGGCTTCGGCCGCCCACTGGATTTCGAACCCATGCTCTCCACGCCCGGCTTCATCGAAATGGCCTGGAAGGCACCGATACACCTGATGGCGAGTGGCCTCGGGGTCGAGGTGGAGCAGGTGCGCGGTTCCCTCGACCGGGAGCTGACCGATCGCGACATCGAGGTGGCGTTCGGCACCATCAAGGCGGGTACCTGCGGCGCGGTGCGCACCCGGGCCGCGGGCGTGGTCAACGGCCGCGAGGCGATCGTGATCGAGCACGTCATCCGGATGGCCCGCGACGTCGCACCCGACTGGCCGACTTCGGAGTTCGACGCGACCTATCGGGTCGACATCGAAGGCGATCCCGACATCCACTGCGTGCTGACGCTCGGGGAGGCCGAGGGCCACGCGGCGGGGCACGCCGCCATGGCGTCCACGGCCATGCGGGTGGTCAACGCGATCCCGTACGTGGTCGACGCGCCGCCCGGCCTGCTCAGCTCGCTGGACATACCGACGACGCTGCCGCGGCACGTATTTGACTGAACGTTGACGCCATCTCGGGCCGGACGTAGCGTACGTGGGACAAATATTAGGTCGTCTAGGAGCCTGAGTGTTCACGCTGCGCTTCGATATGCGCGCCCCTTCGTGGGGTGCGCCGCAGGCTGCGCTGTACGGCGCCGTCCCCGAGATGTGCGCGTGGGCCGAGGACCATGGCGGCATCGCCGCGGTGTTCTGTGAGCACCACGGGTCCGAGGACGGCTACCTGCCGTCGCCATTTTTGTTGGCGTCGGCCGTTGCCAGCCGCACGCGGCGCCTGGCGCTGAGCCTGATCCTGATCCTTCCGTTCTACGAAGCCGTACGACTCGCCGAGGACATGGCGGTTCTCGACATCGTCAGCGAAGGGCGGGCGTCGTACATCCTGGCGCTGGGGTATCGGCCCGAGGAGTTCGAGCACTTCGGCCTGACGCTGGGGGACCGCGGCCGGCTCGCCGACGAGAAACTCGCACTGCTGCGCCGGCTGCTCGCCGGTGAAGCGGTCGTGCAGGACGGACGACGGATCGCGGTGACGCCGCGCCCGCAGACCGCCGGTGGGCCGGGGCTGATGTGGGGCGGCGGAAGTGTGGCGGCGGCCCGGCGGGCCGGCAGATACGGCCTGGGCCTTTTGGCCAACGCCAATGTCTCCGGTATGCAGGAGGCCTACGAAGCGGCCTGCCGCAAGCACGGGCACCGGCCGGGGCCGACGATGCTTCCCGACCACGACCACCCGTCGGTCGTGTTTGTCGCCGACGACGTGGAACAGGCCTGGTCGGAGCTTGGCGATCATCTTCTCCACGACGCGCGCACCTATGCCGCGTGGAATCCCGGAAACGAGACATCGGCGGGGTTCTCGCATGTGGACACCGTTGCCGAGCTGCGCGACGCCGCGGCATCGCACGTGATCATCTCTGTGCCGGAAGCGATCTCGCGGGTTCGCGCCGGCCAGATACTCAACCTGTCGCCGTTGTGCGGCGGGCTGCCACCGGAAGTCGCGTGGCCCTATCTCAAGCGCGTCGGTGACGTCGTGTTGCCTGAGGCTCTTTCAGAGCGAAAGACGTCGCCATGACCAGTACGGCCGAGGTTTACTACGACCCTTTCGATTTCGCCATCGACGACGATCCGTACCCGATCTGGAAGAGGCTGCGCGATGAAGCCCCGCTGTACCACAACGACAAGTACGGGTTCTACGCGCTGAGCCGGTATGAAGACGTCTCTCGCGAGCTGACGAATTGGGACACCTACCGGTCGGGTCGCGGTACCACCATCGATCTCCTCATGAGCGGTGTCGAGGTGCCGCCGGGAATCATCCTCTTTGAAGATCCGCCGATCCACGATGTGCATCGCCATGTGCTCTCAAAGGTTTTCACGCCGCGGCGGATGGAGGCGATCGAGCCGCTGACGCGCGACTTCTGCGTTCGCGCACTCGACCCTCTGGTGGGCTCGGGCAGGTTCGACTTCATCGAGAATCTGGGCGCGATGGTCCCGATGCGCACCATCGGCTACCTACTGGGCATCCCCGAAGACAATCAGGCAGCGATCCGCGACCGCGGCGGCCGTCAACTCACCCTCAAAGAGGGCACGTTCACGCCCGCCTCGCAAGACTTTTTCGAGCGAAGTTACAAGGTGTTTTCCGACTACATCGATTGGCGGGTAAACCATCCTTCCGATGATCTGATGACGCAGCTGCTCAACGCCGAGGTTGAGGACGACGGGGGGACGCGGCGGCTGGAGCGGACCGAGGTGCTGCTCTATACCAGCATGATCGCCGGCGCGGGAAACGAGACGACGACACGTCTGATCGGTTTCATCGGCCAACTCCTGGCCGAGCACCCCGATCAGCGTCGGCAGATTGTGGACAACCCGTCCCTGATCCCCATGGCGATCGAAGAGGTGTTGCGCTACGAAGCGCCCTCACCCGTGCAGGCCCGTCATGTGGCTCGCGACGTCGAATGCCACGGCATCACGATTCCTGAGGGTTCAATCATGCTGCTGCTCAACGGATCAGCCAACCGCGACGAACGCAAGCATCCCGACGGGGAGAAGTTCGACGTCCATCGCGGCGCCACTCATCTCAGTTTCGGCCACGGGCTGCACTTCTGTATGGGATCGGCCCTGGCGCGCATGCAGGCGCGGGTGGCGCTCCAGGAGGTCATCAAGCGCTGGCCCGACTGGGAAGTCGACTACGCCAACGCGCGCAAGGCCCACACGTCCAGTGTGCGCGGGTGGGCGAAGCTGCCGGTCTTCACCAGCTGAAGTCGTGCGACGGATCGGGCGCCGAGCGTCGACTTGTTGGTTGAAATCAGGCCCAATTTTCGCCCAACAAGTCGACGCTGGGCGCACAAATTAGTGATCGCGGCAGCCACCTCAGCTTCGGGCAGGCCTGCACTTCTGCCTCGGCTCGGCGCTGGCCCGGATCGAAGCCCGGGTGGCCTTGGAAGAGGTACTCAAACGCTGGCCCGACTGGGAAGTCGACTACGCCAACGCGCGCA
The DNA here is from genome assembly GCF_052145595.1 of Mycobacterium sp. Lineage (GTDB taxonomy): Bacteria > Actinomycetota > Actinomycetes > Mycobacteriales > Mycobacteriaceae > Mycobacterium. Next base: position 65,747 of record NZ_JBKQOI010000170.1, read on the forward strand.
AGGCCCAGACGTCCAGTGTGCGCGGGTGGGCGAAGCTGCCGGTCTTCACCAGCTGAAGCGATCCTCCGTTCGGCGCCGCTAGGAAGCGCTTTGATCCACCAGGACCGCGCCGTCGGGTTGGTTCCCCAGTGTCTGCAGCGCAATGTCCTCACCTTGGGCCGTGAGGCGAACGATCTGGGCCAATTGCGCGGGGGCGTCGCACTGCAGGTAATGATCGGCGCCGGGCACCACCCAGTAGCGGTTGCGGCCGGGCTTGTTCTTCAGGTAGGTCTGCCAGACGTAGTTGGGGACGCGCAGCGGCGCGACGTTGTCGTGTAGCCCCCACACCACCGTGGTGTTGACGTGGCTCTTGGAAAGCGCTTCCAGCCAACCGGTTTCATCCGCGGCGCGTTCGTTCAGGTATTGAATCGTGTCCGGCAAGACGCGGACTCCGTCGTTGTGGGCGAAGCACTTCGCCAGCGCGGCGATCTCCGGGTCTTCGAGTGTCCGCCGTGGCATGAAGGTGCTGGCCCCCATGCCGGCGGCCAGCAGCTCCGGCGTCGTCGCCGCGGCGGTGTCTCGCGCGGTTGCGGGGTTGAGCAGCGCGGTCTGGAACACGGTGAGGTTGGATAGCGGGAGATAGATGTTGGCGTTCGTCAAGATGAGGTCGACGGGTACGGCCGGTGTGTCTTGGGACGCCAACATCTCGAGCGCGACCATGCCCACACTGCTGCCGCGGTCATGAGTGAGCATCCGGTATTCGGAGAGCTTCCACACCTGAGTGATCACGTAGACGAGCAGGCGTGCGTCGTCGTACAACGAATACGCGTGCGGCGCCGGTGGCTTGTCGGACAATCCGTAGCCCGGAAAGTCCAGCACGAAGATGTCGAACTCCGAGCCCAGTTCGCCGGACAAGGCGAAATAGTCGATGCTCGACGTCGGGAAGCCGTGCACAAGCACCAGCGCGGGTGCCCCGGGCGTGCCACAGCGGCGGGTGAACACCGCGACTTCCTGTCCATCGTTGGCGGCGGTCGTCGACCGCCACCGAAGTTCGGTCCCGCCGTTTTGCCACTCCGCGAAGATGTCCAAGCAGCCAGCATCTCAGAGGTGGACTCGGTTGGACAACCACGCCTGGGGAGGCTGTGGGTCGCCGCTTATTGGATCACGCGTGGCTTGCCGAGGCGCCGGCGGTCTCGGTCGTCAGCCCCAACACCATCCGCATCGTGTCGATGTCGTCGTGATCGCCATCAAAGCGCAGCCGGCGCAGGGCCGTCAGGCGTTGCGCTGCGGTGGAGCCCAGTCGAGCGGTCACCAGATCGGATGGTGATGCGCTCAAGGTCACATCCGGTTCGTGCTGCGCACCCGCGAGTCTTCCTCCGGTAACGGCGAAATCGAAACTGCGGCCGTCGATCTGCACGCGATACGTTGCCTCGGCCCCTGCGGCGCCGATCGGGTCAAAACCCAGGAGCACCCCGACGAGAAAGCCGTTGAGCGGGGACCTCGCTCCCTCGACGCTGGGTGACATGGTCTGCAGGCCGAACCGTGCAACGGCACCGATGATGGGAAGCACGAGCCGCCACCCGTCGTCGCTGAGGGTGTAGACGGTGCGCGCAATCGGTGGGGGCAACTCGTTACGTTCGACGATGCCGGCCTGTTGGAGGTCGTCAAGGCGTTGCGCCAGAAGATTTGTCGCGACGCCCGGCAACTGCGCGCGTAGGTCGCTGTAGCGGCGGGGGCCTCCGACCAGCTCGCGCAGGATCAGCAGTGTCCAGCGTTCGCCGAGCACGTCCAGCCCGTGGGCGATCGGACAGTCCTGGCCATAGCTCCTCCGCCCAGTCACACGAAAACTCTATCATATAGACGTAATTCCTGTTCAAATGGTTGACTTGTTTGTCTTGCAGGTTTAGATTGCTCTTCATCGGGCAGGCCCGATCGGAAGGACTCTCATGAGTGTTGCGCCCATCCTCGTCACTGGCGCCGCAGGCGGCCTCCAAGGCTCGACCGGTTTCCATGTCACGCGGTTATTGCGGGACCAGGGCGTGCCCGTCCGCGCCTTTGTCCACCGACTCGACGAACGGTCCGATCGGCTTCGGGCGCTCGGCGCCGAAATCGTGGAAGGCGACCTGCGCGACTTCCGATCAGTCGCGGCCGCCGTAAACGGTATCCGCCGGGCCTACTTCGCCTATCCGGTGCAGGAAGGCCTGCTCGACGCCGCCGCGACGTTCGCCGCCGCGGCGCGCTCGGCCGGTGTCGAGCAGGTTGTGAATTTGTCGCAGTGGCTACAGACCGGCGGCGAGCAGCCGACCCCGCACCAAGTCCGCCATTGGTTGGTTGAGCAGCTCTTCGACTGGGCCGACGTCGGTGTCGTACATCTGGACGCGACGGTCTTTTACGAGAACCTGTGCACGTGGGCACTGGGCAGCCTGGCCCGGTCAGGGGTGGTCGCCTTGCCCTGGGGGCCGGAATCCACAGCGATCCCGATGGTGGCCGCCCAAGACGTTGCCCGAGTGGCCGCGGCGGTGCTAGTACGCCCGGTGCTGCCGAGTGGCACGGTGGTTCGACTGATGGCCGGCGGGATCACCAACAAAGAGATCGCCGACGCGTTCGGTCAGATCCTCGGTCGGTCGGTGGACTATGTCGAGATTAGCGAGGAGCAGTGGGCCAGCGCCGCTTCGGCTGCAGGGGTCAACGACGTTGCGGTGGAGCATCTCACCCACTTGTGGCACTACTTGCGCACTCTCCCACCGGAATTCCAAGCCTTCTATCACACCAGCGGCGCGTTCGAAGAGTTCACCGGCCAGCCACCGCAGTCCCTGGCGCAGTTTCTGCGAGAGCGGAAAGACCTCTTCGCAGGGGCGGTGCCACGCTAACGTTCGGCAGTTCGCATGGTCTCGTTTGCCGGACACCGTCCGTGGTTTGGCCAAGTGACCATCGACGAGGCTACGGGGAGGTGACGACGACCTTGTCCGCGGCACCGGGCGTGCCGGCCAATTCGAGTGCTTCACCGAAGTTGTCGAAGGGGATGGTATGGCTGACGATCACCGCGTATTTCTCCCAGTCCGCGACGAGGTCGGCGGTGACCTGGAAGATCTCGTCGGGGTATCCCATGCATCCGACGATGCTGATCTCATTGCTCATCACGTTGACGAATTCGACGGGGACCGGTTCTTTGTGGACGCCCACGATTCCCAGGGTGGCTCCCTTCTGAGCGGCCGCCAGCGCGGTGTTGACGACGGCCGGGACACCGGCGGCGTCGAGGTAGATGTCGGTGCCCGCCGCGCCCGGGAACTTAGGAAACGTCGCCGCGCCCTCGCCGTGCAGTTCGACAAGGCGCGCTACGACGTCCTCTTCGGCGGAGTTGATGACGGCGTCGGCGCCGACCCGCAGAGCCTTCTCCAGACGGGCGGGCACCAGGTCCGTCACCACCACATGGCTTACGCCAAGGGATTTGAAGGCCAGCGTCGCGCCTAGTCCGATCGGCCCGGCACCGAACACGACGACCTTGTCCGATGGTTTGGGTTTGCAGCGGTTGGCGCCGTGGCGTGCGACGGCCATCGGCTCGTTGAGTGCGGCGACTTCCCACGGGATCTGGTTTGGGATGACCTCCAGGCTGGTTCCGCGCGCGGCGTTTTCGATGAGCAGGTAGTCGGCGAGCGCCCCGGTGGCTCCGCCATTGCCGATGATGCCGCCGGGGGCGGCCATGGGATTGATGACGACGTGATCGCCGACGGCGAGACCGGACACGTCGGCGCCGATCTCAACTATTTCCCCGGCGGGCTCGTGTCCAAGCGGCATGAGTCCCTGGCGGGGAGGCACACCACCGATGGAAATGTAGAACGCGTCGGAACCGCAGATGCCGCAAGCGCGCATTCGGACGAGTGCACCTTTGGGGCCGACCTGGGGGCGGTCTGCGTCGACGACTTCGGCCTTGCCCGGACCCGTCATCATCGCAACTTTCATGACCCACTCCTTGCTGTAATGGCGTGCGCTGCCATGGAGTTTCGACGACCGCCGTCATCCTCCACAGCTCTAGAGGTAAAGTCAATCCGCCGAAGCGGGGTCGTTGGGAAGGGCTTGTCGATGGGACTGCGCGGTCTGGCCGGAAAGGTTGCGGTCGTGGTCGGCGGCGCCACCGGCATCGGCGCGGCGACGGCCGCTCGGCTCGGCGAAGAGGGCTGCCGGGTGGTCATCGGCGACATCGCCGCCGATGCCGCGCAGCGGACGGCCGAGCGCATAGTCGCAGCGGGCGGGACGGCCGCTCACGTTGCCTTCGATCTGTCGGTTCCCGAGTCGGTCGCCAACCTGATCGACACCGCCGCCTCGACCCACGACGGAGTCGACCTGCTGTTCAACGTCGGCGCCGACATGAGCATGATCCGCGCCGACTCCGACGTGGTCGACATCGATTTCGGCGTATGGGATCGCGTCATGGCGGTGAACCTCCGCGGATACGTGGCCGCCATGAAATATGCCATCCCGAGAATGCTCAGCCGCGGCGGCGGGGCGATCGTCAACATGTCCTCGGCGGCGGCATTCCAGGGCGAGCCCGCGCGGCCGGCGTACGCCACCGCGAAAGCCGGAATCGGAGCGCTGACTCGGCACGTGGCGTCGCGGTGGGGAAAGGAAGGGATCCGGTGTAACGCGGTCGCGCCGGGGTTCACCGCTACCGAGGCCATCCGGTCGGCTCCGCAATGGCCGGATCTGCAGGCCGCCGCTCTGAAACGCATCCGCGGAACCCGCGTCGGCGATCCCGACGACATCGCAGCACTGGTCGCCTTCCTTCTTTCAGAGGAAGGCGAATGGATCAACGGTCAGGTGATCAACATCGATGGCGGCACCGTTCTACGCTGACCCGCGCTGTCGCACAAGGAAATTAGACAATTAGGGGCAGGTCACGTGGATCCCGAACGTCACCTGGCGCGTGCCGCTTTGGCCGGGTGTCATGGCTTGGCCCGTCCCGGTGACCGTGTAACCCTTGTCATCTTTGGTCGCTTGGACCTGGGTCGGAGACTGGGGCGCCTGATAGGGCAGCTGATACTGGCCGGATCCCGTCTTGAGCGAAATTGCAAAGCCATCGACGCTTGGCGGCTTCTCGTCTGACAGGGCGAGCGTTATCGACGCCGAATCGTCGTGAACACCGATGCGGGTGGTCAGATCCCCCGACTCCGCCGGCGTCGCACTCGATTGCGCGGCCGAGCTATTGCAGTCGACACCCCTGATCATCGTGTGCTTGTTGCCGTCCACCATGACCGTCGTGCTCGAGGGAGTCGGACTGGAACTCGGGGCAGCAGCCGGCTGACCGCTGTTGCTGGAACAGGCCGACAGACCGGCCCCCAATACGACAACGCCGAGCCCGGCAGCTGCGAGAACGCGATTCGTCATCTCACTTCCTCTGCTAGAAGAGTCAGCAGGACTATAGGTCTTATTCGTTTCTGGAAGGTCTCATTTCGCTGGCGAGGGGTCAAATTGCCGCGCCAGGCCAGGCTTCCCAGCTGACCATTGTCCTCAGCGGTCCGGCGAATAGGGGCCGCACTGCGGTCGATCGCCACCGCTGTTCGATGAGGGGGGCCAGGGCGTCGGTGGTGGTGAGCGGGTCGTCGTCAAGGTAAACGACGGTGATGTACTGGTGGTCGGTTCGCCATCCCCGGGGGAGGTGGCTCCATCCGGCGCTCGAACCGAAAGTCCATGCGCCGGCGGTGCCCGGTGTGGCGAGCAGCGCCGGATAGTGTTCGGCGTGCAGCCATTGCAGCCAGTCGTTTGGACGGCCCGCCGTATTCCCGCTGAGCTCTTCGACGAGCAGCAGGATTCCGCGGTGCGGCCGAAACGGCACCACCTCGGCGGAAACGAGCGCGTGCGGAGAGGATTGCCAGTGCAGGAGGCGTAGTCCCGCCACTTGCAGCGACGGTCGCGCGACGGGAAAGCGGCCGTTCTCCCGCAGCGTGCGGCCCAGTGTGACGAAGTCGTCGAAGGTTTCCTCGACGGGGTCGCTGACCAGGTAGTGCACCGCGTTGCCGATCTGACCCAGTGGTCCGTGGGCCGCCAACCGACGGTCGAGATAGTCGCCGTCGGCGATCCAACGCAAGCCGTGCACGATGCCCGGTAATTGGTATTGCTCCGGCATGTGATCCAACAGATGCCAACGCAGGTAACTGCCGTCATCGTCGGGCGGTGCCGGAGCGGTGAGGCTGAAAATGCCTGCCTTGACACGGATCACGCGAGACCTCCAGGAGGATGGAGCTCCGCGAGCGCGTGCAGATTCTCCAGATAATGCTGTAGCGAAGTGTGGGTGAAACTGGCGCTGACGGTGGTGGCGCCGTGTGCGGCGGTCTCCGCGAGGGCGTCACAGGTGCGTTCGGGCTCGTTGATCGGGTCCAGTGGCGTCGTGGGTGGCAGCACGACCTCGAATCCCGGCTGAAGTTCGAAGCGGCTCAACCAGTCTCGAACCTGCTGTGGGCTCACGTTGAAGGGCGCCCAGCCGTCGGCCAGGGTTGCCGCCCGGCGCAGCGACCGCAGCGTGCGCCCGCCGATCCAGATGGGGACGCGAGCCTGGACCGCGCACGGATCGACGATCATGCCGCTGAACGAATAGAACTCGCCGTGATAGGCGGGTTCGGGGACTGACAGCGAGGCGCGAAGGGCCCGCAGTGCGTCGTCGCCACGGGCTCCGCGGTTCTCGAAGGGAGCGCCGATGAGCTCGAACTCTTCCTTGAGGCTGCCCACGCCGACACCGAGGATGAGCCTGCCATTGCTGACTTTGTCCAGGGTGCCGTAGCGCTTGGCTATCTCGAGCGGGTGGTGATACCCGAGCACCAGCACATTGGTGCCCAGCCGTATCCGTTGGGTGCGTGCGGCGAGGTAGCCGAACGTGGCCAGCGGATCCCAATAGCGGGTGCCGCGGCGGCCCCGCTCCGCGGCGGGCAGCGCAATGTGCTCGCTGCAGGTCAGGTGGTGGTAGCCGAGTCGGTCTGCGGCTTCGGCGATCTGGGCCAGGTCCTCGATGGAGGCAGTTTTCTCCCAGTCGCTGCTGGTCTGGGGGAACATGGTCACCACCGGTGTGGCTACCGACAGTTTCACGTGCGTAATGCTCATCAGATGTGCGGCGTGGAAACCCGCGGCTTTGGCCGGGGCAGGAAACGCCGCTTCCCTCCTGTCGAGGGGTTGTCGGTGGTGGTGCCTAGGTTGACGGTGTGTGCAGGTTTCGGTTGTTTCCCAGCCCTGAGCAGGCGACGCTGTTGGCCGAACACTGTCGCCATGCCCGGTTTGTGTGGAACCTGGCCGTCGAGCAGCAGCAGCACTGGCAGCCGGGCCGCCGCGCGCCCGGGTACCACGAGCAGTGTGCCCAGTTGACGGCGGCCCGGGCCGAATACGATTGGCTGGCAGCCGGGTCGCACACGGTGCAGCAGCAGGCGTTGCGCGAT
>NZ_JBKQOI010000171.1:0-28861 GCF_052145595.1 Mycobacterium sp.
CGGCGTGCATCACCGCGTACGGTCCCAGGCGTAGCTGCTCGGGGTCGGCATCCATGCGCTTGCGTACCTGAGACAGTCCGCCGTGCTCACCGTGGCGGACGGTGACCACGAAATCCTTGCCGACGAAAACCATGATCTCGCCGGTTTCGACGATCTGGCGGGCCACCGCCACCGACTCGTGCGGGACGTAATTGACCGTCTTCAGGACAAGGAACAGAGTCTCGTCGTAGCGCTCCAACTTCGGCCGCTGGTGCGCGCACACGGCGTCTTCGACAGCCAGCGGATGCAGCCCAAAGACGTCCGCCACGTCCTGCATCTCGGCCGGGTTCGGCTCGCGCAAGCCGACCCAGACGAATGCCTCGTGCCCGAACAGTTCGATCTGCCGCACTCTGTTGAGTGCGGCAGCGTAGGTGAACTTCCCTGGCAGCCGGTGGCCTTCGGCGTAGACGGCGCAGTCGACAAGGGTCTCGTTGGGTTGATGCTGGACAGGGTCTGCGTGCGGCTCGTGCGGCTCGTGAGCGAGCGGTCTGAGCGCTTCGGGCAGTGCGTCGAACCCCGGGAACACCTCAACCTCCGATCGCAGCGCAGGTCCGGCCGAGCGGTGCTCAATGCTACGCGTCCTGGCAAAACACGGCACGAAAAGCAGGGTTGGCGGGCGGCGGCCCGGGAATTCCAGAGCCGTTGGACCGGAGGTTTCGGTCCAACGGGGGTGCGCTAGTTTCGACCTGGACCGAAACCCGCAGATACCGATATTTCTCCATAAGGAGCAAACCGACGTGAGCGCAAGTCCTCTGAAGGTCGCCGTCACCGGCGCGGCCGGCCAGATCGGCTACAGCCTGTTGTTCCGCCTGGCCAGCGGCTCGCTGCTAGGGCCCGGCCGCCCGATCGAGCTGCGACTGCTCGAGATCGAGCCGGCGCTCAAGGCGCTCGAGGGTGTCGTGATGGAGCTCGACGACTGCGCGTTCCCGCTGCTGGCGGGCGCCGAAATCGGCGCGGATCCGAACAAGATCTTCGACGGCGCAAACCTGGCCCTGCTCGTCGGCGCCCGTCCGCGCGGCCCGGGCATGGAGCGCGGCGACCTGCTGGAGGCCAACGGGGCGATCTTCACCGCGCAGGGCAAGGCCCTCAACTCGGTGGCCGCGGATGACATCCGCATCGGTGTGACCGGAAACCCGGCCAACACCAACGCGCTGATCGCGATGAGCAACGCGCCCGACATCCCGCGCGAGCGGTTCTCCGCACTCACCCGCCTCGACCACAATCGGGCGATCACGCAGCTGGCCAAGAAGACCGGCGCCGCCGTCACCGACATCAAGAAGATGACGATCTGGGGCAACCACTCGGCCACCCAGTACCCCGACATTTTCCACGCCGAGGTCGGCGGCAAGAACGCGGCCGAGGTCGTCGGCGACCAGGCGTGGATCGAGAACGACTTCATCCCGACCGTGGCCAAGCGCGGTGCGGCGATCATCGACGCGCGCGGCGCGTCGTCGGCCGCGTCTGCCGCGTCGGCCACCATCGACGCCGCCCGAGACTGGCTAAAGGGCACCCCCGCCGACAACTGGGTCTCGATGGCCGTCTTCTCTGACGGCTCCTACGGTGTGCCCGAAGGGCTGATCTCGTCGTTCCCGGTGACCACCAAGGACGGCAACTGGACGATCGTCAGCGGCCTGGAGATCGACGAGTTCTCCCGCGGCCGGATCGACAAATCGACCGCCGAGCTGGCCGACGAGCGCAATGCCGTGACGGAGCTGAAGCTGATCTGAGACCGAAGCCAATTAGGCCTACTAATGAGTAGTCAGTACCCTGAGGCGCGTGTCCGAATTACTTGAATCGATACAGACGCGCGCCGAACCGGGCGTGATCACCGACGCGGAGATCTTCGAGGCACATATTGGCGGCAAGCTTTCGGTAGGCCTGACGGCTCCGCTGGACACGCAGCGCTCGCTCTCGATCGCCTACACGCCGGGTGTGGCCCAGGTCAGCCGCGCGATCGCCGCCGACCACACCCTGGCCGCCCGCTACACGTGGGCGAACCGGCTGGTTGCCCTCGTCAGCGACGGCAGCGCGGTGCTCGGCCTGGGTGACATCTGGCCCGAGGCGTCGCTGCCGGTGATGGAGGGCAAGTGCGCCCTGTTCCGGGCTTACGGCGGACTGAACGCGATCCCGATCGTGCTGGACACCAAGGATCCCGACGAGATCATCGAAACCCTGGTGCGGCTGCGGCCGACGTTCGGCGCCGTCAACCTCGAGGACATCCCCGCTCCGCGCTGTTTCGAGATCGAACGCCGGGTCATCGAGGCGCTGGACTGCCCGGTGATGCACGACGATCAGCACGGCACGGCAATCGTCGTGCTGGCCGCCCTGATGGGCGCCACCAAGTTGCTCGGTCGCGACATGTCCTCGTTGCGGGTGGTGGTGTCGGGCGCCGGCGCCGCGGGTGTCGCATGCGCGAATCTCCTTCTGGCGATGGGGGTTTCAGAAATCACCGTGCTCGACTCGCGCGGCATCCTGCACACCGGGCGCGACGATATGAACAGCGTCAAGGTCGACCTGGCGCGACGCACCAATCCCGGCGGCCTCACCGGAGGCATGGCCGAAGCGCTCATGGGCGCCGATGTGTTCCTCGGGGTGTCGGCGGGCCTGGTCCCGGAGGGGCTGATCGCCAGCATGGCGCCCGAGCCGATCGTGTTCGCGCTGTCCAACCCGGACCCGGAGATCCATCCCGACGTCGCGGCCAAGTACGCGGCGGTGGTGGCCACCGGTCGCAGCGACTTCTGCAACCAGATCAACAACGTGCTGGCGTTCCCCGGGGTGTTTCGGGGCGCGCTGGACGCCGGAGCGCGCCGGATCACCGAAAAAATGATGGTGGCCGCGGCCGAGGCGATCTTCTCCGTCGCCAGCGACGACCTCGCCGCCGACCGGATAGTCCCGAGCCCGCTGGACCTGCGCGTCGGGAAAGCGGTGGCCAAAGCGGTGGCCCTGGCCGCAGAAGTCCCAGACGCCGCGGGGTGAGAATCGGCAGGCTGGCCGCGTCGCTGCTGGCCGCCGCGCTCGCAGTGGTTTTGTGGGCCGGCTGCACGACCGACACCGGCAATCGCATTCCGGAGTTGGTGGTCGGATCCCGGCCCGACTCCGAGTCGAAGCTGCTGGCCGGGATTTACGTGGCGGCGCTGCGGTCGTACGGGTTCACAGCACGGGCCGACACCGCCGTCGACCCGATGGTGCAATTGGATTCGGGCGCGTTCACCATCGCTCCCGCCTTCACCGGCCAGATGTTGCAGCTCTTGCAGCCCGGCGCAGCGGCGACGTCGGATGCCCAGGTCTACCGTGCGATGATCGCGGCGCTGCCCGAGGGCATCCTGGCCGGCGACTACGCCACCGCCGCCGAAGACAAACCCTTGCTGCTGGTGACGCAAGCCACCGCCAAGGCCTGGGGCGGACAAGGCCCCAGCGCGGACCTGAGCCTGCTGCCGAAACACTGTGAAGGGCTGGTGATCGGGGCCGTCGCCGGGTTCCACGCACCCCCGGCCGTCGGCGGCTGCCGGCTTCCCGCCCCACGCGAATTCCCAGACGCCGCAACGATGTTCGCCGCGGTGCGGGTCGCGCAGCTGACGGCGGCGTGGGCCACCACCGCCGACCCCGGCATTCCCGCCGACCTGACCCCGCTGGCCGATGGCAAACCCGCGCTGATCCAGGCCGAGAATGTGGTGCCGCTCTATCGCCGCAACGCGTTGAGCGATCGCGAGCTGCTCGCGATCAACGAAGTGGCCGGCGTGCTGGACACCGCGGCCCTGGCCGAGATGCGCCGGCAAGTGGCCGGCGGCGCCGACCCGCAGGCGGTGGCGGGCGGCTGGTTGGCCGAACACCCGCTGGGGCGTTGAGGGTCGCTCCTCGGCGATCGAGTCTGCGTCGACCGCGTCGACCCTGCGTACAGGGTGGCGATCGGCCACGATCGGGCGCGCTGAGCGCAGGCTCGGTCGCGTCAGGGCGTCACTGTTTAGGCATGAACCGGCCCATGACCGGCCCGAAGAATTGCTGATATCTAGAGCCCGCCAGGCGCACCAATGCGTCTAAGACCTGGGCGTCCGTGCCGACCAGCACCCGAGCCTTGTTCTTGCGCACCCCGTCCAGGATGATCTGGGCGGCTCGTTGCGGACTGGTCCGCGCCAACCGCTTGTCGAACAGCTTGGCCAGTTCGTCGGGGTCGAGTCCCTCGGCGGCGGTGGCGTTGCGGGCGATCGCGGTCTTGATGCCGCCGGGGTGAACCGTGGTCACCCCCACCGGGTGGCCGGCCAGCACCATCTCCTGTCGCAGCGCCTCGGTGAAGCCCCGGACGGCGAACTTGGCCGAGTTGTACGCCGCCTGCCCCGGCACCGAGAACAACCCGAACACGCTCGACATGTTGATGACGTGGCCGTCCCCGGAGGCGATCAGGTGCGGAAGAAACGCCTTGGTCCCGTTCACGACGCCCCAGAAGTCGACATCCATCACCCGTTCGATGTCCTTGAACTGGCTGACCTCGATGTCACCGGTGAAGGCGATGCCGGCGTTGTTGTAGATCTGATTGACCTTGCCGAAGTGTTCGTTGACCGCGTCGGCGTAGGCCAGGAAGGCCTCGCGCTCGGTCACGTCGAGCCGGTCCGCCTTTACCGTCGCACCGATCGCCTTCAGCTGTTCCTCGGTTTGCGCCAGGCCCTCGGTGTCGACGTCGCTGATCGCCACCTTTGCGCCGGATCGGGCCAGCTCGACGGCCAGCGCCTGCCCGATACCCGAACCCGCGCCGGTAACCGCGGCGACCTTGCCGGCGAATCCCTGCATGACAGCCTCCTTGTCGCTTTGCCTTCGTTGAGGTTACGCGGTACCCGCGGTACGCCCTGCATGGGCCGAGCTCAGCACGGCTCGGGCGTCCGATCCTTGCGTGAGCAGTGGGTGGCGGCCGAAAATTCAAGTCGTGGAGGAGGCGGATCCGGGATAGTCTCGGCCACCCAGCGGGCCGGGATCCTCGATTAACAGCCGACGGCGAAGGAGCAAGCGCTGAAGTGAAGGACATCCGCGTGCCGATGTTGTCTCGCGCCAATACGAGCGGTGGCGCTACCCAAGGCCCATACAGGATCTCGAGGCACTGCCCGACGGCACCTGGTATTGGTTCGACCCTTCAGCCTTCCACCGAATGTTGTGGCCGGACAGGGAATACCAACCCGATCTCGATATTCTGATCGCTGGCTGCGGGACCAACCAGGCGGCGGTTTTCGCTTACAAAAACCCCGGTGCGAAAGTGGTGGGGGTCGATATCAGCCAGCCGTCACTGGACCATCAACGATATTTGAAAGACAAGCACGGGCTGTGGAATCTGGAGTTGCATCTGCTCCCGATCGAAGAGCTGCCAACGCTGGGACTTGACTTCGACCTGATCGTGTCGACCGGCGTTTTGCATCACATGGCAGATCCGTCGGCAGGCATGAAAGCGCTCGCTGGCTGCCTGCGAAAAGATGGCGCCATAGGTTTGACGCTGTATGCAAAGTACGGCCGGACCGGCGTCGAACTGCTGCAATCAATCTTTCGCGACATGGGGCTGCGTCAAGACGAGGCATCGCTGCAGATAGTCAAAGACGCGATCTCGTTGCTACCGGTGGAGCACCCTCTCCAAACCTATTTCAGGGCAGAGGGGGATTGGGAGTTGCAATACGATGCCGCAGTGGTGGATACGTTTTTGCACGGTCGCGACCGCAGTTACGACGTCGACGACTGTCTCGACCTAGTCACCTCAGCCGGACTCGAATTTCAGGGATGGCTCATCAATTCGCCGTACTACCCACACGATTGGTTTTCCCCGGGCACCGAGCCTTATCGGGTGCTAAGTGACTTGTCCGAACGTAAGCTCTGGTCCGTGATGGAACGTCTCCACATATTCGGCGCTTGCCACTTTTTCATGGCGTGCGGTCCGGAGCGGCCGAAAGAGAGCTACACCATTGACTTTTCGACGCCTGCCTTCCTCGATTATGTCCCGATGATGCGTTTGCAGTGCGGCCTGAACGGCACCGACGTTGTCAAGCCCGGCGGGCGCATGGGACTTAACTCGGCTCAGCTGCCGTTTGTGCAACACGTCGACGGTCGTCGCACGATCCGAGAGATCGCTGAGTCTGTGGCGCAGAGCGGGGAGTCGGCGCGCGCCAGTGCGGCCGATCTCGAGCAGTTCGGACGCAAGCTGTTTCAGTCGTTGTGGCGCTTCGATTTTCTGCAGATGGCACTGAACGCCGGCTCGCATCGTTAGGCCGCGTCGCAACTGCCGTCGGGTCATCGCCGTCTTCGTCGAATGGGCTAGCGAATCGACTCGCGAATGGGCTCGGCGAATCCCTTGCCGGCGGAGACGGCGGTGTCCCATAATCCTGCCGTGGAGGAGGGGGATCTGGGATAGTCTCAGCCGAACAGTGATCGATGATCCCCGTCAACGGCTGACGGCAAGGGAGCCTTACTGAAATGACCGACAATCCGCGCGCCGATGTCGTCACCCGCCAGTACGAGCGGTGGCGCTACCCACGCCCCATACACGACCTCGAACAATGGATCGATGCCAATTGGGAGTGGTTCGACCCTATTCACGCCCACCGCGTTTTGTGGCCCGATCGGGAGTACAAACCCAATCTCGATATTCTGATCGCGGGTTGCGGGACCAACCAGGCGGCAATTTTTGCGTATAACAATCCCGCTGCCAGAGTGGTGGCGATCGATATCAGCCAGCCGTCGTTGGACCATCAGCAATATCTGAAGGACAAGCACGGGCTGTGGAACCTCGAGCTGCATCTGCTGCCGATCGAAGAGGTGTCGACGCTCGGTCTCGAGTTCGACCTCATCGTGTCGACCGGCGTGCTGCATCACCTGACGGATCCGTTGGCGGGCGTGGAAGCGCTCGGCGGCTGCCTGCGCCAGAACGGTGCTTTCGCCATCATGCTCTACGCGAAGTACGGCCGGATCGGAGTCGAACTGGTCGAATCGGTATTCCGTGACATGGACCTGAGCCAAGACGACGCGTCGGTGCAAATAGTCAAAGAGGCGATCGCGGTGCTGTCGGAGGATCACCCCGTTCGAAGTTATCTCCGAATAGCACGCGACTTGCAGGCCTCCGACGCCGGTCTCGTCGACACGTTTCTGCACGGCCGCCAGCGCAGCTACACCATCGAAGAGTGCGTCGACCTCGTCAATTCGGGTGGCCTCGCATTTCAGGGGTTGCTCCTCAAGGCGCCGTATTATGCGCACGATTTGTTTACGCCGTCCAACGAGTTCTATCGAGCCGTAAACGAGTTGCCCGAGCACAAGGTCTGGTCCGTGATGGAACGCATCCAGACATTGAACGGCTGCCATTTCTTCATCGCGTGCCGGCCGGATCGGCCGAAAGAGAGCTACACCATTGACTTTTCGACGGATGACTCTCTCGACTACGTCCCGATGATGCGCATGCGTTGTGGCCTGAACGGTTTTGAGCTTTTCCGGCCGGATTGGAGCATGACGCTCAACTCGGCTCAGTTGCCGTTTGTGCAGCACATCGGCGGCCGTCGCACGATCCGCGAGATCGCCGAGCGCGTGGCGCAGAGTGGGGATTCGCGCCGGGCCGGTGCCGGTGACATCGAGAAATTCGGCCGCAAGCTCTTTGAATCGTTGTGGCGCCTCGATTTTGTCGCTATGGGCCTCGACGCGAAGTCTTCGGGGTCACACACCAAATCGAAAACCGTCTGAGGCCTTGAGGCTAAGTCCTGACTTGTACCTTGGGCTAAGCCCATCAGCCCCTGCGGGAGCCCTGTGAACTATGCATTCTGGGCTTGGCTCAGCTCGTGGGGTCCGGACCCGGCGAATGGGCGCGAACGTCGAGTTGTTGGGCTGAAATTGGGCTTCAACCCCAACAAGTCGACGCTCGGCCGAGCGAATGGTGAATCTCAGGCCAAGGCCGTGTCGATGATCTCCTGCTGCTCGACGGCGTGCACCTTCGACGAGCCTGACGACGGAGCCGACATCGCCCGGCGCGAAATGCGTTTGATCCCGGTCAATTTGTCGGGCAGCAACTCGGGCAGCTCCAGGCCGAACCGCGGCCACGCGCCCTGGTTGGCCGGCTCCTCTTGGACCCAGAAGAACTCCTTGGCGTTCGGGTAGCGGTCCAGCGTTTCGCCCAGCCGGCGTTTCGGTAGCGGCGCAAGCTGTTCTATACGCACGATCGCCACGTCGTCCCGGCTGTCCTTGGCCTTGCGTGCCACCAGCTCGAAGTAGAGCTTGCCGCTGGTCAGCAGGATCCTGGTGACCTTGCTGCGATCGCCGATGCCGTCTTCGTAGGTGGGTTCCTCCAGCACCGAGCGGAACTTGATCTCGGTGAAGTCCTTGATTTCACTGACCGCCGCCTTGTTGCGCAACATCGACTTCGGCGTGAAAACGATCAGCGGACGCTGGATGCCGTCGAGGGCGTGCCGGCGCAACAGGTGGAAATAGTTGGACGGAGTTGACGGCATCGCAATCGTCATCGAACCCTCCGCCCACAGCTGGAGGAAGCGTTCGATCCGGGCGGAAGTGTGGTCGGGCCCCTGGCCCTCGTGTCCGTGCGGCAGCAGCAGCACCACGTTGGACAACTGCCCCCACTTGGCCTCGCCGGAGCTGATGAACTCGTCGATGATCGACTGCGCGCCATTGACGAAGTCGCCGAACTGCGCCTCCCACAAGACAACAGCGTCCGGGTTGCCCACCGTGTAGCCGTACTCGAAGCCGACGGCGGCGTACTCCGACAGCGGTGAGTCATAGACCAGGAACTTGCCGCCGGTCGGGCTGCCGTCGGGGTTGGTCGCCAGCAGCTGCAGCGGCGTGAACTCTTTGCCGGTGTGGCGGTCGATGATCACCGAATGCCGCTGGGAGAAGGTGCCGCGCCGGGTGTCTTGGCCCGACAGCCGCACCAGCTTGCCTTCGGCCACCAGGGTTCCCAGCGCCAGCAGCTCACCGAAGGCCCAGTCGACCTTGCCCTCGTAGGCCATCTCCCGGCGCTTTTCCAGCACCGGCTGCACGCGTGGGTGCACGGTGAAACCCTCCGGCACCGCCAGGAACGCGTCACCGATGCGGGCCAGTAGCGATTTGTCCACCGCGGTGGACAGCCCCGCGGGCACCAGCTGGTCGGACTCGACCGACGCGCTCGGCAGGGCGCCGTGCTTTTCCAGGTCGCGGACCTCGTTGAACACCCGCTCCAGCTGGCCCTGGTAGTCGCGCAGGGCGTCCTCGGCCTCCTTCATCGAGATGTCGCCGCGGCCGATCAGGGCTTCGGTGTAGCTCTTGCGCGCGCCGCGCTTGGTGTCGACGACGTCGTACATGTAGGGGTTGGTCATCGACGGGTCGTCGCCCTCGTTGTGCCCGCGGCGCCGATAGCACAGCATGTCGATGATGACGTCCTTACGGAACGTCTGCCGGAAGTCCACGGCCAGCCGCGCCACCCACACGCACGCTTCCGGGTCGTCGCCGTTGACGTGGAAGATCGGCGCGCCAATCATTTTCGCCACGTCGGTGCAGTACTCGCTGGACCGGGAGAACTCCGGCGCGGTGGTGAAGCCGATCTGGTTGTTGACGATGATGTGGATGGTGCCGCCGACGCGATAACCGGGCAGCAGCGCCAGGTTCAGCGTCTCGGCGACCACGCCCTGGCCGGCGAAGGCGGCATCGCCGTGCAGCATCATCGGCACCACCGAGAAGCCGTCGTCGCTGTCGCCCTTGTCCAGCAGGTCCTGCTTGGCCCGGACCAATCCCTCGAGCACCGGGTCGACGGCTTCCAGGTGCGACGGGTTGGCGGTCAGCGATACCTGAATGTCGTTGTCGCCGAACATCTGCAGATACACGCCGGTGGCGCCGAGGTGGTACTTGACGTCGCCGGACCCGTGCGCCTGCGACGGGTTCAGGTTGCCCTCGAACTCGCTGAAGATCTGCGAGTAGGGCTTGCCCACGATGTTGGCCAGCACGTTGAGCCGGCCCCGGTGCGGCATCGCGATGACCACCTCGTCCAGGCCGTGCTCGGCGCACTGGTCGATCGCCGCGTCCATCAGTGGGATCTGACTCTCCGCGCCTTCCAGCGAGAAACGTTTCTGCCCAACGTATTTGGTCTGCAGGAAGGTCTCGAACGCCTCGGCGGCGTTGAGCTTGCTCAGAATGTATTTCTGTTCCGCCACAGTGGGTTTGACGTGCTTGGTCTCGACCCGCTCTTCCAGCCATCGCTGTTGCTCGGGCTCGAGGATGTGGGTGTACTCGACGCCGATGTGGCGGCAGTACGCGTCGCGCAGTAGGCCCAGGACGTCGCGCAGCTTCTTGTACTCGCAACCGGCAAAGCCGTTGACCTTGAACACCCGATCGAGGTCCCACAGCGTCAGGCCGTGATTGAGTATTTCGAGGTCGGGGTGGCTGCGGAATCGGCTGGTGTCCAACCGCAGCGGGTCGATGTCGGCCATCAGATGCCCGCGGTTGCGGTAGGCCGCGATCAGCTCCATCACGCGGGCGGTCTTGTCGACGATCGAATCCGGGTTGTCGGTGCTCCACCGCACCGGCAGGTACGGGTTGCCCAACTCGCGGAAGATATCGTCCCAGAACCCATCCGAGAGCAACATCTCGTGGATGGTGCGCAGGAAGTCGCCGGACTCGGCGCCCTGGATGATGCGGTGGTCGTACGTCGAGGTCAGGGTGATCAGCTTGCCGATGCCCAGCTCGGCGATGCGTTCCTCGCTGGCGCCCTGGAACTCGGCGGGGTACTCCATGGCGCCGACACCGATGATCGCGCCCTGGCCGGCCATCAGCCTGGGCACCGAGTGCACGGTGCCGATGGTGCCGGGGTTGGTCAGCGAAATCGTCACTCCGGCAAAGTCTTCGGCGGTCAACTTGCCGTCGCGGGCGCGGCGCACGATGTCTTCGTAGGCGGTGACGAATTGCGCGAAACTCATGCTCTCGCAACCCTTGATGCCGGCCACCACCAAGGAGCGCTTGCCGTCTTTGCCCTGCAGGTCGATGGCGAGGCCCAGGTTGGTGTGGGCCGGTGTGATGGCGGTGGGCTTGCCGTCGACCTCGGCGTAGTGCCGGTTCATGTTCGGGAACTGCTTGACCGCCTGCACCAGCGCGTAGCCCAGGATGTGGGTGAAGGAGATCTTGCCGCCGCGGGTGCGCTTGAGCTGGTTGTTGATGACGATCCGGTTGTCGATCAGCAGCTTGGCCGGAACGGCCCGGACGCTGGTCGCCGTCGGCACGTCGAGCGACGCCGACATGTTCTTGACGACGGCCGCGGCGGCGCCGCGCAGCACCTGCAGCTCGTCGCCTTCGGCCGGCTGAACGGGGGCGGCTTTGGCGGGTGGTGCGCTGGGGGCGCCGTTGCCGGCCGTGGTGGTGCTGGGGAACTTCGTAGCGGGCTGGGTAGCGGGCTGGGTGGTTGGGGCGGACGGCTGGGGCGCGGCGGCGGGCGTCGCTTGCGGGGCGGCCGGCGCGGGCCGGCCGTCGGCGGGGGGCGGGGTGCTCAGGGCTGATTCAGTGGTTGGCTCGGGGTTGTAGTCAACCAAGAACTCGTGCCAGCTCGGATCGACCGACGAGGGGTCTTCGCGGAACTTGCGGTACATCTCCTCGACCAGCCATTCGTTTTGCCCGAATGGTGATATGTTGCTCACGGCCGCTGTTCGCCTCAATTCCTTTGTCCTGCAAGCGCTTTAAGTGCTATTGCACGGCGCCTGCGACTTTCTGCGCCCCGGTTGGCGGGGCACCTCACACACCCGCGGCGGTCCTCAACGTTTCCGCCCCAATAAAGGCTAACCTTTTGTCGGCAATTCGCGAGGGCGACCGGGTGAGGGCCGGTAGCCAGCGCTAGCCCGCCGTTAGCCGGCTTCGTGGACCGGGGGCAACAGGCGCAGCGTGCCCGGCCAGCGGTTGGGCGGGGCACCGAACGCCTGGCGGGCGTTGCCGACGATCTTCTTGGCCACCATCCGGTTGCCGGCGCCGCCGACGACGGCGCCGATGCCGACCGGCAGCATCTTGCCGAACATCAGGGCGCCGCGTCGCACCGTGTACCGCCTGACGAAGTACTTGAGCATCCGGGCGTTCACCCGCGCCAGCGTCGGCAACGGTAACGAAGCCATGCCCTCGGCCAGCCAACCGCCGTTGACGCGGGACGGACCGAGCAGTTCGCCGATGGCGCGCCGGGTGTCGTCGCCGACCAGTACGGAGAGCACCAGCGCCCGGCGCCGCTCCCGGTGGTCGGCCGGGATGTTGTACACCACGGCCTTCGCCAGCACGAACAGGGCGGTCGCCTCGACGAAGAAGACGGTTTCCCCGGCGCCCGCCGACACCGCCGTCAACGTCCCGATCCCGGGAAACGTCGCCGCCGAACCCACCGCGGCACCGCTGGCCGTCAGGGCAGCCAGGTAGTGCTTTTCCAGCTTGGTGACGACCTCGGCGGGGCTGGCTGCCGGGTGCGTCCGGCGCAGCCGCGCCACGTAGGCCTCGGCGGCGGGGCCGTGGACTCGCGTGCTGCGCTCGATGACTTGCGCCAATGCCCGCGTGGATACCTTGGGCCGGCCGCCCGTGGTGGGCGGCTGTTCCGGCTTGGGCATATTCGAAGCTTTGTTCCGTCGGGGCCGCATATTGCCTCTCCTGCGAATGGCGTCCTTTCCAGGTTAACGCGCCCATTGGAGAACACGGTCCGGGCGCGAAGCCTTCCCGCGCGGATCCTCGCCTGCGCGACCGATTGACTCGGCGGGAATAATGCAGGCTGGACACGGGTCGCCGACGATCCGTGCCGTTTAACGGTCGTAGTGGTTCGCCGCCCTTTCTTGGGGGTAAATCGTCGGCCAGGTAGGGCCGCGCAGGGCCGGGCACCACCGTCGGGACCGGAAACGAGGGGGCACATGACCACGGCGAGGCCCCGGTCGCCCGGGGGGACCCGGCGCGCGGAGCCGAGTCACGCCGACTTGCCGAAGCGCTGGAAGCTCCCCACGCCGAATCAGTCGCACTCGCAGAACCCCTGGAACGCGCTGTGGGCGATGATGATCGGGTTTTTCATGATCATGGTCGACTCGACCATCGTCGCCATCGCAAACCCGACCATCATGGCCGACTTGCGGATCGGCTACGGCACCGTGGTCTGGGTGACCAGCGCCTACCTGCTGGGGTATGCGGTGGTGTTGTTGGTGGCCGGACGGCTCGGTGACCGGTTCGGACCCAAGAACCTCTATCTGATCGGTCTGGTCGTGTTCACCGTCGCCTCGGTGTGCTGTGGGCTGTCGGGTAGCGCCGCCATGCTGATCACCGCTCGACTCGTGCAAGGCGTCGGCGCCGGGGTGCTCACCCCGCAGACCCTGTCGATAATCACCCGGATCTTCCCGGCACAGCGGCGCGGTGTCGCGGTGAGCGTGTGGGGCGCTACCGCCGGCGTCGCCGGCCTGGCCGGCCCGCTGGCCGGCGGCGTGCTGGTCGACGGGCTGGGCTGGCAGTGGATTTTCTTCGTCAACGTCCCGATCGGCATCGTGGGGCTGGCGTTGGCCGTTTGGCTGGTTCCGGAGCTGCCCACTCAGGCGCACCGATTCGATCTGGTCGGCGTCGCGTTGTCCGGTGTGGGCGTGTTTCTGATCGTCTTCGGCCTGCAGCAGGGCCAGGCCGCGCACTGGCAGCCCTGGATCTGGGCGATGATCGTCGCCGGCGTCGGGTTCATATCGGCTTTCGCCTACTGGCAGGCAGTGAACCTCGGCGAGCCACTGATCCCGCTTGAGATTTTCGGTGACCGGGACTTCAGCCTGTGCAACGTCGGGGTGGCCATTATCTCGTTCGCGGTGACGGCGATGATGCTGCCGTTGACGTTCTACGCGCAGGCGGTCTGCGGGCTGTCGCCGACGCGCTCGGCTTTGCTGATCGCGCCGATGGCGATCGCCAACGGCGTGCTGGCGCCGTTCGTCGGCAGGATCGTGGACCGATACCACCCGCGGCCCGTGCTCGGTTTCGGCTTTTCGGTGCTGGCTATCGCACTGACGTGGCTTTCGTTCGAGATGTCCCCCGACACGCCGATCTGGCGGCTGGTTTTGCCGTTCGGCGCGATCGGCGTCGGGATGGCGTTCGTGTGGTCGCCGCTGACGGCCACCGCGACCCGCAATCTCCCGCCGCATTTGGCCGGCGCGAGCTCTGCCGTGTACAACTCGGTCTGCCAGCTTGGTGCGGTGCTCGGGAGCGCCGGCATGGCCGCGTTCATGACATCACGGATCGGCGCCGAGATGCCTTCGGGGCCAGCGGTTGGCGGTGGCGCCGTGGGATTGCAACTGCCCGGGTTCCTGCGCGAGCCGTTCTCGGCCGCGATGTCGCAGTCGGTGCTGTTGCCCGGGTTCATCGCATTGTTAGGGATCGTTGCCGCGCTGTTCTTGGTCGGGTTCAAGCCCGCGGCGATCACCCGCGAAGGCAGGGGCCTGTCGGGTCCGGACGGGGGCGACGTCGTCGACGATGACTATGACGACGACGACTACGTCGAATTCTTGCTTCTTCGTGAACCGGGCATCGGGCCCCCGTCGCGTGCTCAGCCGAAGCCACCGTACGAGGAGGAGTGCGATACTGCGCCCCTGGCGGGGCCGTTCGTCCACCCGCGCCCGGCGCCCGCCGATGCGTCGCGTAGCGACCCCGTCGATTCGTGGCACAGTCTGCTTGACGACCCGGTTCCGCGGGTCGGACCGATCGGCTTCGCCCGCAACGGCTCTCATGTGGAGGGCGGAACGCGCTTTCGCCCTCTGGCGTATGGGTCTGTACCGCACGACGGTCGGCTCGCGTCGCGGTCGGAAAGGCGCCGCGACGGATCCGCGCGTCATCGGTACGGCGACCGTCCCGATCCGGACGATGACCCCACCGGCTACGGCCGGCACTCGTCCGGCAAATAGGCTTCGGCTTCTAGGGAGGCTTCTAGGGAGGCTTCTAGGGAGGCTCCGTCAGCGCCAGGAACGCGCCCAGGTCGATCAGGCCGGCGGGCGTGGCGGGGAGGTACTCGGTCAGCAACTGCGAGCGCACGATCACCGCCGCATACTGTGCGCGGCTGACGGCGACGTTGAGCCGATTCCTGTTGAGCAGGAAAGAAATTCCGCGTGGGACTTCGTCGATTGACGAGGCCGTCATCGAGATGAAGACCACCGGCGCCTGTCCGCCCTGGAACTTGTCGACGGTGCCCACCCGGACGCCGTCCAGCCCGGCGGAGCTCAGCCGCCGGCGCACAAGCGCCACCTGGGCGTTGTAGGGCGCCAGCACCAGCACATCGGAGGCGGTCAACGGACGGGTGCCGTGCTCGTCGGTCCACGACGTGCCGAGCAGCCGCTCGATCTCGGCCCCGATCGCGTCGGCCTCTTCGGGGCTCTCCGTCGAGTTGCCATGGTGGGCAACGGGAATCACGTAAACGCCGGGTGGATAATCGGCGAGGTGACGTGCGGCGGTGCACTCGGTGTGGGAATGCAGTCGGCCTTCGTAGGACAGCGCGGAGACGGCGGCGCAGACCGCCGGATGCATCCGGTAGGAGCGATCCAGGAAGTAGCCTCGTTCGTCGGGAAGCGTGCGCTGACCGTCGACGAGCCAGTCCAGCGCCGAGGTGTCGACCGGCTCCGGATGGGTCCCCTGACTGACCTGCGGCAGCTGCTGGGGGTCCCCGAGCAGGAGGAGATTGGCGGCCGCCGGTGCCACGGCGATGGTGTTGGCCAAACAGAACTGGCCCGCCTCGTCGATCACCAGCAAATCGAGGCTGCCCGGCAGGACCCGGTTGGCGTTGGCGAAATCCCATGCGGTGCCGCCGATCACGCAGCCTGAGGTGGCGGCGATGAAGGCGGCGTACTCGTCGCTGTCGATCTCCTGCCAGCGCGCGGCGTCGCGGTCGTAGCGCTTCTTTGCGACTCGCCCCGGGTCCAGACCGGCATCGACGACGCAGTCCAGCAGGTTCTCCACCGTGGCGTGTGATTGCGCGACAACACCGATGCGCCAGCCATGTTCATTGACGAGTTGCCCGATCACTTGGGCGGCGGTGTGCGTCTTGCCGGTTCCCGGCGGCCCGTGCACCGCCAGGTACGACGAGTCCAGATCCAGTGTCGCGGAGGTGATGTCGGCGACGGCGTCGGCAGTCCGCGGCAGCGGAGTGCCGCTGCGGGTGCGGGGCGCGCGGCGCAGCAGGATGTCGATTACGGCGATGCGGGGTAGTCGCGGCAAGCCGGCGGCCACGGCTGCAGCAGTGGATTCGATTGACTCCCGCAGCGCCGTTGTCTGAACGGGCGGCCCGGGGGTGAGCGCGAACGGAAGTTGATGGAATGTGTTGCCATCAAGGGCAACTCGCTCGACGATGACCACCTCGGTGGGCATCGTCGGATCGTCGGCTTCGACGACTTTGGCGTGGCCGGCCGCCCGTCGTTCGGGACTGTCGGTCATACCAGGCGGGGCCGGTGGATCGTAGAGCGCGAACACGTTCGTCATCAGGTCGCCGCGGGCCAGCTCGCCGTGCAGCCGCACCCGTCGCTGCGGCTTGCGTGCGCGCGGCGGTATGTGCCAGTCGACGCTGACCGACGCGTCCTCGGCGATGAAAACGTCGGTACTGTCTGCCCACTCGTCGACGGGGAAGTTCAGCCGGTCGAAATGCGCCCACCAGAACGGCTTGTCCTCGCGGCGGTGGTAGCCACGCGCCGCGGCCACCAGAGCCACCGCCGTCTGCTCGGGCGCGCGGTCGCCGACGGCGGCATCGCCGGTGTACGCCGACAGTGTCGTCGCCAGCTGGTCACGGTCTTCGACGGTGTTGCCTTGGCGAACCGCTTGAGCGCCAATGGGTACGACGCCGCCTTCGTAGGCGCGCAGCAACAGCCAGTTGCGCAATTCTCGCGTCGACCGGCAGTCATAGTGGTTGTAGTCTTCGATTTCCTTGAGCACGGATGCGGCCTCGTCGAAGCGGCCTTCGGCCTGCAGTTCGCAGTACCGCGCGTAGGAGGTGATCGAATCGGCGGCCGTGGTGACGTCACCCTCACGCAGCTGCGCCCCCATGTAGAGCGGCTCGAGCGCCTTGAGGCTGAAGGACTCCGCTCCCACGCGAATACTTTTGCGCACCAACGGATAAAGGTCGACCAGCGTCCCGCTGCGCAACAGCTCGTCGACCTCGTCCTCGCCGACTCCGTGCCGTCCGGCAAGCCGCAGCAGCGCGGTCTTCTCGTAGGGTGCGTAATGGTAGATGTGCATGTTGGGCCGGCGCCTGCGGCGCTTGGCGACCATCGCCAGGAAGTCGGTGAGTGCCGTGCGCTCGTCCACCCGGTCATGCGCCCACAGCGGGTGGAAGCTTCCTGCGGCCTCCAGGACGCCGAACAGGTATTCCAGGCCCCATTCGCGGCCGTCGGCGGTCCACAGCGGGTCGCCTTCGAAGTCAAAGAACAGGTCACCGGGGTCCGGCTCGGGCAACAGCGTCAGCGGCTGCGGGTCGACGAGCTCGTATTGGGGAGTCCCGGTATCGCGTTGGCGGACTTGCAGTTTTGCCTGTGCGGTCAATTTACCAAGTGCGCTGGGCGCCAGGTCGGGCACCGGCCCGGTATGGCCCGCCAGCTCGGCGACCGTGGTGATTTCGGCGTCGATGAGCTTGTCCCGCTGAGTCACTCGCATGCCGGCGACCAGCAGCAGATCGTCGGTGGCACGCAACTGTTCGGCGCACAGCGGGCAACGAAAACACGCGAGCACCCCGTCGTCGTCCCAGCGCACCGGGGCCGCCGCGGCGTAGTGCTCGTCGAGCAGCCGCTGCAAAAGCGCGCGTTGGGAACGGTAAACCGGGATCAGTTCGCCGACACGGTAGCGAACCACGGTGCCGTCGCCCAGTTCTAGCTCGGCCTCCGGCGCGACCGGGACGCCCGAGCCGGCCAGCGCGTCGGCGTAGGCGGCTAGCTGCAGCAACGCGGTGACCTTGGGCGAGCGCGCCAGCTTGGTGTCGGTGACCCGGTAGTGGTCACCGTCTAGCACCAAAAAGTCGGCGAACCCGACGAACCGCCCGTCGAACATCGCGGCCTGATACACCGCCGGCGCGCGGTTGGCGACGGCGCGCCGGGTTGCCTGGGCGGCGGCCGTCAGCCCGGCCAGTGTGTATGCCGGGCGGCCGATGACGGCGACTGCATCCCCGAACTCGTCGCGCAATCGGTCGAGCCGGCGTCGTTCGTGCTCGGTGCCCAGGGCGGCCGTTCGCGCCAGCAACGCGTCCTCGATGGCGACGGCAGGCCCCCAGCCCAATTTCGCGTCAAAATCCCTGAGCAGCGCGTACTCACACCGGGCGGCGGCGGCGAGGTCCGACGCGCTGTAGACGAGGCTGTCGCCAGTGACGAACACAGCAGCAACTGTAGGTGGGGCGTCCGACACTAGCGCCGTTCTGCGCGGCCGCTCGCTGGCCGCCTGTCCGCGATCGGCAGCGTGCCCTCGACCTTCCTGATGCCCGGCGAGCCGGTAACTTCGGCGGGGTGATCACGGGGGCCTTCCTCGCCGAAGCGGCTTCGGTGGTGGATAACAAGCTCAATGTGTCGGGCGGCGTGCTGTCCGGATTCAGGGTCGGCCCCGATCGGTTAGCGCAGTTTGTGCTTGTGGTGCTCACGCAGGCCGAAACGGATAGTCCGGTCCGGGGGGTTGAGGTGGAGATTCGCCCTCCAACCGGTGACGAGCCGCTGAACATTGAGTATGAGTTGCCCGCGTCCGCCGCCGGCGGCGAAATCGGGTTCGCGTTCTTTCCCGTCGAGGTACACCTGCCTGTGAATGGCCGTTGGGTACTGGTGGTGACTTGCGGCTCAGGAGTGATCTCGCTTCCGCTGATGGTGAGTGGCTGACGCAGCTCGCTGCGTCGCGGGGCGGTGCGTGGGCAACACCTGCTGCCTGATGGTGGGCGCTGGGTGGCTTGCGGCCAGGGCTCCACTCTGCCGTGAGGCGTGTGCTGCCTTGTCGGTGCTGTGTTTCTGGCGTCCGAGCCGGCCGTGAATGGACTTCGTAGTGGGTCGAGGTACGGACTTTCCGCACTTTTGCGGGGGGTCAGTCGGCTTTTTAGGCAATTACCAACGTGGTATGAATACTATCCGTATATTACCGTTCTATCGGTATCGCTCTTCTGCTGGGAGTTGCAGATGTCGTCTTTTGTGATCGCTTCGCCGGATGTGTTGGCTTCGGCGTCGTCGGATTTGGCGGGGATTGGGTCGGCGCTTCGGTCGGCGAATGTGACGGCGGCTGGGTCGACGACGTCGGTGGTGGCGGCGGCGTCCGATGAGGTGTCGGCGGCGATCGCGGGTTTGTTTGGCGATTTCGGGCGGGAGTATCAGGCGCTGAGTGCGCAGGCGGCGTCGTTTCATGACCAGTTTGTGGCGGCGTTGACCTCCGGTGGGTTGACGTATGCGGCCGCCGAGGCGGCCAACGTGTCGCCGTTGGCGTCGTTGGAGCAGGCGGCGTCGGGGATTCAGTGGTTTTCGCCGGTGCAGGACTTGACGGGGCGTCCGTTGTTCGGCAATGGCGTTGATGGGGCGACGGGCACGGGGCAGCCCGGTGGGCCCGGTGGGTGGTTGGTCGGAAACGGCGGCAATGGTGGCTCGGGGGTGGCGGGTACGGGCGCCAATGCGGGCGGGGCCGGTGGGGCCGGCGGGGTGGCGGGCTTGTGGGGTCACGGGGGTAATGGCGGGGCTGGTGGGGCCGGCGGGGCGGCCGGTGGGAATGGCGGTAACGGCGGGGCCGGCGGAGCTAACGGGCTGATCGGTGGCGGCAGTGGCGGTCTGGGCGGTGTGGGTGGTCAGGGTGGGGCCGGCGCGTCGGGCGGTAATGGCGGGGCCGGTGGGGCGAATACGCAGTTGTTCTCGGTGAACGGCGCCGGCGGCGCCGGCGGGGTCGGTGGTGACGGTGGGGCCGGTAGTGCGGGTGGCTCGGGTGGGGTTCCCGGCGCTAGTGGTGTGGCCGGCGGTAACGGCGGTCACGGTGGTAGTGGTGGGGTCGGTGGGGCTAACGATGCGCTGCTGGGTGGGGCCGGTGGGGGCGGTGGACGCGGTGGTAATGGTGAGGGTGGCGGCCTTGGCGGTAATGGTGCGTCCGGGGTGGGTGCTGGCCTGGACGGTGGCAATGGTGGTAACGGCGGCGATGGCGGTAATGCGGGGGCCGGTGGGGCCGGCGGCACCTCGGGATTTTTGAACCTCATTGGCAGTAACGGCGCCGGGGGTGCCGCGGGTGCGGGTGGTCACGGCGGTGTCGGCGGTAACGGTGGGGCCGGTGATGTGGCCGCCACCGCCGGAGGCAGCGGCTTTAACGGTGGTGCCGGCGGTAACGGTGGCGCCGGCGGCAATTCCGGTGCCGCCGGGATCAACGGCTCGGGAGGTAACGCCGGGGCTGGCAGCAGCGGCGGGAACGGCGGAGCCGGTGCCGTTGACACCGGTGCCGGCGCCGGCAACGGTGGTGCCGGTGGGTCCGGGGGTAAAGGTGGAATCGGCGGTGCCGCCGGCACCGGCGGCACCGGCGGGGGCGTGGGCAATGGTGGTAACGCCGGGGCTGGCGGTAACGCCGGTGCCGGGGCCGACGGGCTGGCTGGTAGCGGTGATGCCGGCGGTACTGGCGGCTTGGGCGGGCCCGGCGGCCAAGGTGGTGCTGCTGGCGGTGCGGCCGGTACCAGCGGTAGTGGCGGCAACGGCGGCCTGGGTGGGGTCGGCGGTACCGGCGGCAGCGTCGGCAATGGCGGCGACGCTGGCGCTGGCGGCCAGGGCGGTAATGGCGGCGCGGGTGGGGCGTCCGGTGCGGTCGGTGCCGGCGGTCTCGTGGGCAATGGTGGTAACGCCGGCAACGGTGGTCATGGCGGTACGGGCCTCGATGGTGCGGTTAACACCAGCGAATCCGGTGGTAACGCCGGCAACGGTGGTCAGGGTGGCGTGGGCGGTAGCGCGGGTGGCGCGGCCGGGACCAGTGGTAACGGCGGCGCCGGTGGCGTGGGTGGCCAGGGCGGCGCGGGCGGTTCGGGCACCGTCGACACCGGCACCGGCGCCGGTAGCGGCGGCGCTGGCGGTAGTGGCGGTAACGGTGGCGACGGTGGGGCGGCTGGCGCGGTCGGCTCCGGTGGGGTCAACGGTGCCGGCGGCAACGCCGGCAGCGGCGGCAATGGTGGTGCTGGGGCTGATGGCCTGGCCGGTAGCGGTGACGCCGCTGGCAACGGCGGTAACGCCGGCAGCGGCGGTGTTGGTGGCAGCGACATTGGCGGCGGTGCGGCAAACGGCAGCGGTGGCAACGGTGGTGTCGGTGGTGCGGGCGGCGTCGGCGGGTCTAGCGCCACCAACGCTGGCGCTGGCGGCCAAGGTGGTAATGGAGGTAACGGTGGTGCGGCCGGTGCGGTCGGCACTGGTGGCACCGACGGCAGCGGTGGCAACGCCGGGAACGGCGGTAATGGTGGGGCCGGCATCGACGGCGGCACCGGCACCAGTACCGCGGGTGGTAACGCCGGTAACGGTGGCCAGGGCGGTCAGGGTGGTAACGCCGCCGGCCTGAGTGCTAACAACGGCAACGGTGGCAATGGCGGCGTAGGCGGTCAAGGCGGCGTCGGCGGCTCGGGTACGGCGGACGCCGGCACCAGTGGCGGTGACGGCGGTGCCGGTGGCACCGGCGGCAACGGCGGTGACGGTGGGGCGGCCGGTGCGGGCGGCACCGGTGGCACCGTGGGCAATGGCGGCAATGCCGGCAACGGAGGCGACGGCGGTGCCGGGGCTGACGGGCTGGCCGGCACCGGTGACAACGCCGGCAGTGGCGGCAACGCAGGCGCCGGCGGCAATGCCGGAAGCGCTGGCGATATGACCGGTACCAGCGGCAGCGGCGGTCAAGGCGGCGTCGGTGGCCAGGGCGGTAACGGCGGCAGCGGCACGGTCGGCACGGGTGCCGCCAACGGCGGCGCTGGCGGCCTCGGCGGTAACGGCGGCACCGGTGGCACCGGCGGTAACACCGGCGCCATTGGTACTGGCGGAACCGCTGGCGACGGCGGCAACGGCGGCCAGGGCGGCGTCGGCGGCGTCGGCACCGGCACCGGCGGCACCGGCGGCAGCGGTGGTGGCGGCGGCACCGGTGGCACCGGCGGCACAGCCACCTCCATCCAGGGCACCACCGTCACCGAAGGCACCGGCGGCAGCGGTGGTGACGGCGGCGACGGTGACGCCTCCTCTGGCACTGCCGGCGCCGGCGGCGGCGGCGGCGCGGGCGGTGCCGTGAGCGGCGCTGTGGCTAGCGGCGGCGGCGGTGGTGGTGGCGGTGGGGCCGCCTCCGCCAGCGATGCCGGCGGTACCGGCGGCATCGGCGGCACCGCCGGTACCACCACCACCAGTCCCCTCCTCTCGGCCAGCGGCGGCTCCGGTGGGAATGGCGGGGCCGGCACCGGTGGTGGTGGCGGCGGTGGCGGCTTTGTCGACGGCGCTACCAGCACTGCCACCACCGGTGGCAACGGCGGCGACGGCGTTGTTGGTACCGGCGGGACGGGCGGCACCGGCGGCGCCACACCGTTTAACGACGGTGGCGACGGCGGCACCGCCGGCGTCGGTGGCATCGGCGGCTTCAGCTCCGCCAACGGCAGCCCCGGCGCGAACAGCTAACACCGGGCGTCAGCGCCCGGACCGTTTCGGCCACCGACGGGGCCGTCAAAAGCACCCGCCGGCAGGCTCCCACCGAATAGTTCACATGTTGACCGTGGTAGGTCTATTCGGATGGCCGGCGAGCAAACAGCGCGGGGCCTTGCGTGCTCCTGACGGGCATTCGCAGCTCGCTGGGCCGTCGGCTCACTCAGCGGCTGGTGTTACCGATGAGCTCTACAGCGTTGCCGTTCCAATGGAACCGGACGTCGGTGCTCAACCCGTTCGTACCGTTGGGATACGTCAGCGCCACCGTGTCGCCGTTGGTCTGCGCCGCGTCAATTCCGTTGAACCCGTAGGTGTCCGGCACCCCCTGCGGGATGAACTGGCCGAGATGGAACAGCACCGCCCGGGTGGTCGGATTGTCCGCATTGGTGTTCGCCTTGATGATCACCGCCGACAACTGAGCGCACTCGTTGTAGTTACCGGCCAGCGGCTCGGGATTCCAGGCTTGCTGACTGCGCGGATCGCGCGGCAGCTCGGAGACCACCTTCGCGATCGCGGGGGAGGCCAGATTGACCGCGCACGGGTCGGGGGGTGGGGCGCTGCTGGGCGCGGCGGCCTCCGACGGGCCGGCTGTGGCGGGGGCGGTGATCGAAGCGGTCGCAGAAGTCGTCGCCTGCGGCGTCTTGGCGACCGTGGAATCCCCTGAACCGCAACCCGTCAGGGCAACCGCGAGCAATGCAACAACAACCACGCCCGCCTGTGGCTCGGCGCGGCAGGGTAGTGACCACACACCGCGCACCGTACCGGCATCGGGCCCGCGGCTGCGGCAGGCGCGGCCGCGTGCCGCACCCGCCGCCCTTCACCCACTAAACTCCATACGAAATGCCCCTCCCCGAAAACCCGCCCGAGGCTGCCTCGCCGACGTTCGCCGACCTGCAGATTCACCCTGCCGTCATGCGGGCGATCGCAGACGTCGGTTACGAGTCGCCGACCGCCATTCAGGCGGCGACGATTCCGGCGCTGATGGCGGGTTCCGACGTGGTGGGGCTGGCCCAGACCGGCACCGGCAAGACGGCGGCCTTCGCGGTCCCGATCCTGTCCAAAATCGATGTCACCAGCAAAGCAACCCAAGCGCTGGTCTTGGCGCCCACCCGGGAGCTGGCGCTGCAGGTGGCCGAGGCGTTCAGCCGCTACGGGGCGCACCTGCCGCAGATCCACGTGCTGCCGATCTACGGCGGATCGTCCTACACCGTGCAGCTGGCCGGCCTGCGACGCGGCGCGCAGGTGGTGGTCGGCACCCCCGGCCGGGTCATCGACCACCTCGAGCGCGGGACGCTGGACCTGTCGCGGGTGGACTACCTGGTGCTCGACGAGGCCGACGAGATGCTCACCATGGGCTTCGCCGAAGATGTCGAGCGCATCCTGTCCGAAACCCCGGAATACAAACAGGTGGCCCTGTTCTCGGCGACCATGCCGCCGGCGATCCGCAAGCTCACCACCAAGTACCTGCACGATCCGTTCGAGGTCACCTCCAAGGCCAAAACCGCCACGGCCGAGAACATTTCGCAGCGCTACATCCAGGTCGCCGGACCCCGCAAGATGGACGCGCTGACCCGGGTCCTGGAAGTCGAGCCGTTCGAGGCGATGATCGTCTTCGTCCGCACCAAGCAGGCGACCGAGGAGGTTGCCGAAAAGCTCAGGGCACGAGGGTTTTCCGCGGCCGCAATCAACGGCGACATCCCGCAGGCGCAGCGCGAGCGAACCATCGCAGCGCTCAAAGACGGCGGCGCCAAAGGCATCGACATCCTGGTCGCCACCGATGTGGCCGCGCGCGGGCTGGACGTGGAGCGGATATCGCACGTGCTCAACTACGACATCCCGCACGACACCGAGTCCTACGTCCACCGCATCGGCCGCACCGGCCGGGCCGGGCGCTCGGGTACGGCGCTGCTGTTCGTCTCCCCGCGGGAGCGCCACCTGCTCAAGGCCATCGAAAAGGCGACGCGGCAAACGCTCACCGAAGCCGAATTGCCCACCGTCGAGGACGTCAACGCCCAGCGGGTGGCAAAATTCGGCGATTCCATCACCGACGCGCTGGGCGCCCCGGGAATCGAGCTGTTCCGCAAGTTGGTGCAGGACTACGAGCGCGAGCACGACGTCCCGATGGGTGACATCGCCGCCGCGCTGGCGTTGCAGTCCCGCGACGGCGAGGAGTTCCTGATGGCACCCGAACCGCCGCCCGAACCGCGCGAACGCCGGGAACATCCCGAAAGGCCAAGGCAGGCAAGACCGTTCACCACCTACCGGGTCTCCGTCGGAAAGCGTCACAAGATCGGTCCCGGTGCGATCGTCGGCGCCATCGCCAACGAGGGAGGTCTGCATCGCAGCGATTTCGGCCACATCGCCATCGGGCCGGACTTCTCCCTGGTGGAGCTGCCGGCCAAACTGCCCCGTGCGACGCTCAAAAAGCTTGAGCAGACCCGTATCTCGGGGGTGCTGATCGACCTTCGGCCCGAAAGGTCGTCCGACAAGCCCCCCGCAAAAGTCCGCCGTGACGGCGGCAAACCAGGCAGAAAACACACCGGATGACGCTGTCCGAGGAACGGGACGCCCAGGGCGGACTCGAGCAGACCTCCCACGTGGACCGGGTCGCTTCGCTGACCGGGATCCGCGCGGTCGCCGCCCTGCTCGTCGTCGGCACCCACGCCGCCTACACCACCGGCAAGTACACGCACGGCTATTGGGGCCTGGTCGGTGCCCGGATGGAGATCGGCGTTCCGATCTTTTTCGTGCTGTCCGGCTTCCTCTTGTTCCGCCCGTGGGTGAAGTCGGCGGCCACCGGCGGCCCACCGCCTTCGCTGAGTCGCTATGCGTGGCACCGGGTTCGGCGCATCATGCCCGCCTACCTCATCACCGTGCTGTTCGCTTACGTGCTGTACCACTTCCACGCGGCGGGACCCAACCCCGGGCACACCTGGATGGGTCTGATCCGCAACCTCACCCTGACGCAGATCTACTGCAACGGCTACCTGGGCAAGTACCTGCACCAGGGGCTGACCCAGATGTGGAGCCTGGCGGTGGAGGCGGCCTTCTACGTGGTGCTACCCCCGCTGGCATACCTGCTGCTGGTGCTGATCTGCCGGCGGCGGTGGCGGCCGAGACTAGTGCTGGCCGTTCTGGCGGGGATGACGTTGATCAGCCCGGTCTGGTTGATCCTGGTGCACACCGATCACTGGTTTCCCGACGGCGCTCGGCTGTGGCTGCCCACCTACCTCGCCTGGTTCCTCGGCGGCATGGCGCTGGCCGTGCTGCAGGCGATGTACGTGCGCTGCTACGCGTTCATGGCCATACCGCTGGCAGTCATCTGCTATTTCATCGTTTCCACACCGATCGCGGGCGCGCCGACGACTTCGCCCGCGTCGGTGAACGAGGCGCTCTTCAAGACGGTGTTCTATGCCGTGATCGCCACACTGGCGGTGGCACCGCTGGCCCTCGGTGGCACCCCCCCGATCCAAGGGTGGTACTCCAAGCTGCTGGCCACCCGGCCGATGGTGTGGCTGGGCGAGATCTCCTACGAGATCTTCCTGATCCATCTCATAACGATGGAATTCGCGATGGTCTACGTGGTTCGGGCGCACGTCTACACGGGCCCCATGCTGTACCTGTTCATCGCGACGCTGGCGCTGACCATTCCGTTAGCCTGGCTACTGCACCGATTCACGCGCGTGCGGGAGTGAGCCGGCCGAAGCCGGTGTCACGATCGGGACGACGAACTCCTCGATCATCGCCCGCTCGTCCGCCTCGTCCTGGCCGGGGTACATCAGCAGCGACGTGAGAATCCGCACCACCCAACGGGCCCGCCGTTCGACGGCGGCGGGATCTTCCGGACCCAAGGTGCTCAGAAATGCGGCGGCCAGGGCGGTAATCACCTCGGACTGTCCGGCCACCTCGCCGCCGATCGGCGGACGGGTGATGGCAAACCACGACGCCAGCGCGGGGCTTTCGCGAACCATCCGCAACGTGGCGGTGACGCTCGCGACCAGCCGTTCGTGCGGGTCGTCAATGCCGCCGATCTGCTCTTTGATCGCGCGGCCGAGCCGGCGCGTCTCGCGGTGCACATAAGCGGTCCGCAGCGCCTCACGGTTCTCGAAGTACCGGTACAGCGTCGCGCGGGAACAGCCCGCGGCCCTGGCGATTTCGTTCATGCCGATCGAAGCCTGGTCCCGCTGGGTGTAGAGCTCCCCGGCCGCGTCGAGTATCCGGTCCGCGGCTACTTCGGTGCGGCGCGAGCCCAGCCAGTCGGCCGGCATCAGGAATTCACCCGGATCGGCACCGACAGCGGCCGCCGCACGTAACTGCCGCCCGACCAGACGATGGCTGACTCGTCGACCTCGAACTCGGGGCAGCGCGCCAGCAGTTCGGTCAGCGCAACCCGGGATTGCATCCGGGCCGCGGCCGCGCCCAGGCAGTGGTGTGCGCCGTGGCTGAAAGTCAGGATGTAGCGCGGGCAGCGGGTCACGTCGAGTTCGCCCGCGTCCGGCCCGTATTGGCGTTCGTCGTGGTTGGCCGAACCATACAGCAGCAGCACCTTGCGACCGGCCGGGACGGTGGTGTCGCCGATCGTCACGTCCCGGGTGGTCGTGCGCGCCAGCCCCTGCACCGGCGAGGTCATTCGCAGCAGCTCCTCCACCGCGTCGGGAATAAGCTCCGGCTCCTCAACCAAAAGCCGCCTCTGGTCGGGGCGTTCGTGCAGCAACGGCATTGAGCCGCCCAGCATTCCGGTGACGGTGTCGTTGCCGCCGGTGACCATCGTGAACGTGAACGCCAGCACCGACAGCGTTCCGGCGGTGTCGCCGTCGGCGCCGACGCCCGCGGCGACCAGGTGGGAGATGGTGTCGTCTTCGGGTTCGGTTCGGCGCCGCTCGATCAGCCCGGTGAAGTAGGCCATCATCGACCCCACCGCATCGCCGACCGTTTCCAGTAATCCGCCGACGCCGCCGTCGGCGGTATTGGCCGCGACGATCGCATCCGTCCAACCGTCGAATTGCGCCCGGTCTTCCTCGGGCACACCGAGATAGTGCGCGACCACCATCGACGGCAGCGGTTTGAACAGCTCGGTGACAATGTCGCCGCCACCCTCGGCGCGCAGCTTCTCGATGCGCTCGACGACGAAGTCGCGCACCTTGGGCTCCACCGCCTCGACCTGTCGCGGGGTGAATCCGCGCGACACCAGTTTGCGAAACTCGGTGTGCGCCGGCGGATCCTGCATCACGAACGGCGGATTATCTTGCAGCCCAATAAGTTCCAAGTCACCATAGGTGACGGTCAGCCCGTGTGCCGAGGAAAAGGTCTCGTGGTCGCGGGCCGCCGCCCAGACGTCCGCGTGGCGGGAAAGCACGTAGTAGTCGTGCTCGGGCCTGCCTTCGGGGACGACGTGGTGCACCGGGTCGTGATCGCGCAGTGCCCGGTACATCGGCCAGGGATTCGGCCACGTCGCGGCGGTGGCGAGCCGAAACGCGACCGGTGCATGGTGAGACATCACTGCTGGCATGTCTCATTCGTATGACAAACATGGCCTTGTGTCAACCGCCGAGCGTGAATCGGGCGACGCGACACGCCGGACGAGCGTCGTCAGCTTCACGCTCGGCGAAGGACTAGATCGCCGCGCCGGGGTTCAGGATTCCGAGCGGGTCCAACGCCTGCTTGATGCGCTGGTTTAACTCCATCACCTCGGGCCCGAGATAGCCGTCCAGCCACGGCCGCTTCAACCGGCCGACGCCGTGCTCACCGGTGATCGTGCCGCCCAGGCCGACGGCCAGGTCCATGATCTCGCCGAACGCGAGGTGGGCGCGCTCGGTCATGGCGGCGTCGGCGGGGTCGTACACGATCAGCGGGTGGGTGTTGCCGTCGCCGGCGTGCGCGATCACCGAGATCATCACGTCGCGATGAGAAGCAATTTGCGCAACCCCGTCGACCAACTCGCCCAGCGCCGGCAGCGGCACCCCGACGTCTTCGAGCAGCAGCGACCCCTTGGCCTCCACCGCCGGGATGCAGAACCGGCGGGCGGCGACGAACGCCTCGCCCTCGTCGGGGTCGTCGGTGGAAAACATTTCCGTTGCACCGCTTTCGGCGAACACCGCGGCCATTAGTTCGGCGTCATCGGTCCCGGCCCGGCCACGCTCGTCGGAGCCGGCGACCAGCATCGCGGCCGCCGAGCGGTCCAGATCCATCCGCAGCGTGTCCTCGACGGCGTTGATCGCCACCGAATCCATGACTTCCAGCATCGACGGCCG
>NZ_JBKQOI010000172.1:0-56517 GCF_052145595.1 Mycobacterium sp.
TCGGCCCGGGCAAAGCGGCCAATCTCCTCCACCAGGGCCGCCGACTGCGCCGTCGGCGACGGGTGATGACGCTCGAAGAGCTCATCAAACCGGGCGATCACCTCAGCCCGCCGCACCGAATCGAACATATGTTCGAGCGTACCAGCCGCGCCCGACAAGAGCCGGTGTCGTCAGCCGCCGCGGGCCGCGATCATCGCCGAGCGATTGACCTTGGTCGCCGCGGTACGGGGAATCGCGTCGACGAACTCGACGGTCTTGGGGGCCTTATAGGGGGCGAGCCGGCTCTTCGCGTATTCGATCACGTGCTCTTCGCTCAGTAACAGACCGCCATCTGCGTCGGCGAGCTGAACGACGGCGTGCACCCGGCGTCCCCACTGCGGGTCGGAGAGCCCGATGACCACGACGTCGGCAATGCCCGGATGGCCCGCCAGTGCGGACTCCACCTCGGCCGGAAAGACGTTGGCGCCGCCGGTGACGATCATGTCGACGCGGCGGTCGACGATGTAGAGGTAGCCGTCCTCGTCCAGGTGGCCGATGTCGCCCGCGGAACGGAAGCCGTCGTCGGTCGACGGCAGCGGCGGCGCCCCGCCGAGATAGCGGTATCCCGCGCTCATCGGCGCGCGCAGGTACACGTCCCCGTGTTCGCCGGGGCCCAGCGGCTTTTTCTCGGCATCCAGAATCCGGATCTCGGTGTCCCGGAAACCACGCCCGACGCTGCCCGGGTGAGCAAGCCATTCGTCGCCGCGCAACGCGGTGAGTCCGAGATTCTCGGTCATCCCGTAGGCCGTCAGGATGTGCTCGGGGCTGAGCAGCTCGAACCAGAAATGCAGCAGCGACGGCGGCATCACGGCGGCGCCCTGCAGGATGAACACGATGCTGGACAAGTCTCGCTGGCGGACGTCGGGCCGGGCCGCGATGCGTGCCAGCATCGTGGGCGTGGCCGTGAAGTTGGTGACCCGAAAGCGTTCGATCACATCCAAAACCAGTGCCGCGTCGAACTTTTCGAGTATCACCAGGTGGTCACCGGCCAACAGCATGAGGAAGGTCGCGAAGCCGTTGGTGTGATACATCGGTGCGGGCACCATGATGGTCTGCGGCTGGGCTACCGGAGTCCAGTTCGACAAGAACGGCTCACCGTGCTGAGGCGTCCAGAGCGACGGCGCCAGGTTGAGGATCACTTTGGGCACGCCGGTTGAACCGCTGCTGCAGATTCCGTGTGCGGTGGGGGAGACGGCTGTGGGCAGCGGGCTATCGGACTCGCCGGCCGCGCGCGCATCCAGTTCCCATCGGCTCTGTTCGTCGACGACCACGGCGGGGTCGATCACCGCGCGCACGCGGTTTCGCTCCCATTCGGGCAGATCCCAGTGCATGGGAATGGGCACCGCGCCGATCTTCCAGCACCCCAGCGTGGCCAACACGAGGTGCAGCGAATTCGGAATCGCGAGTGCGACAAGGGAACCCGCTTCGACACCGCTCGCGGCCAGTGCCCGCCCCCACTGGTTGCCGCGGGCGTCGAGCTCACCGAAGGTCAGTGATTGGGCGGTGCCGTCGAGCGCGACTATGGTGACGGCCGTCTCGTCGCGCCGCTGTTCAGCGAGTTGCTGCAGCCGGGTCCCGAACGGGATTCCATCCTCTAACGGGTTGGGTGTCGCTGCGGCGCGGGTCATGCCGACATCGGTCCACTGAACAGCGTCTCAAGGGAGCCGTCGCCCACGTCGGGTATGAGGCGCAGCGCGAGGGCCTCGGCACTCAGCGGCAGCCGGATCAGCGGTTGGGTGTGCCGGTCGAGCACGCTGACGTCGGACTCGTCGCAGAAACCAAGGGCGCCGAGTAACTGATGAGAGGTGCGCAGCACCTGCCGTGCGGTGTCGGCGGCCTT
The DNA here is from genome assembly GCF_052145595.1 of Mycobacterium sp. Lineage (GTDB taxonomy): Bacteria > Actinomycetota > Actinomycetes > Mycobacteriales > Mycobacteriaceae > Mycobacterium. The sequence goes on from NZ_JBKQOI010000172.1 coordinate 1,880, forward strand.
GAACCTGAGAACGAGCGCGTCGGCCGAATGCACGTGAATTGGCAGCGATTCCGGTCGGCAGATGGTGTACTTCGCGAGTTCGTGAAGGCCGCGCACCGCGACAGAGGCATCCGCGACGCCGAACCTGACGGCCTGGAAGTCGGCCAGCGGCTTGCCGAACTGAATCCGGGCGCGCACATGTTCGGTGACGATCCGCAGCGACTGCTGCATCGCTCCCAGAATCCGCCATGAGCCCAGCACGAGATGAAGGTTAACGTCGGCGGCCGGGACGGTTCCGTCCGGTGCGCTCAACGTGGCAGGCACCAGAAACGGCCCCAGTTTGGCGTTTGGCCGCGACGCCGGTTGCGGGTGGTAGCGGTTGCCGTCGAGGTCGGTGGCGATCCAGTCACCGGGCAGGTCGCCGTGGTCGATGCGCGGCGCCTCGGGATTGACCAGGGCCAGTCGGGCGCCGTCGATCGCCAGCAACTCTTCGACGAGGGGATAGGGGAGCGCTGTCGCGCCGGCGGCCTGGCAGAGCACCGCGGCGGCCAGCAAGTCGTCGGACGCCGACCGGACATCGAGCTCGAACGCGCCGATGTCGGCCAGGGCCGATCGCGCGGCGTCCCGAACGCCGTCGTCGGTCTCGGCCCGTAGCGCCGCCGGCGGGCCGCCCAACCGGGATAGCCGCTTGGCGGCGACTGTGGCGAAATCGCTGATATCTTGTGGCAGTTCGGTTTTCACCGGTGTTCCCCCAGGACTTCCCGCGCCACCATCATTCGCTGCACTTCGATGGTGCCCGATGCAACGGTGGCCGCTTGTGCGTAACGCCAATGGTCTTCGATCGCTCCGTGCAGTGCCGCCGACGCGCCGCTGTCGAGCGCGGACGGGCCCAGCACGTCGAAAAGCAGCTCGGCGACCTGCTGATCGCAGGTGGTGGTGGCGATTCGGGCGGCGCTGGCCGCGGCTCCCGCCGACGGGTCATCCTGCAGCGAGATGGCGCGATACGCCAGCAGCCTGGCCACCCGTAGGTCGGCCAGAGCGCGCACCCAGCGCGCGCGAATCGATTCGGGCAGCCCGTCCCAGTCGTCGCCGAGCTGGGCGCGCATCCGGGCGAGCAGCGATTCGCACCGCGCGTAGCGCGCGATCCCGACACGCTCGAACGCCAGCGCTTCCCGCATCACCCGCCAGCCGTCGCCGGGCTCGCCGAGAACGTCGCCGGGGAAGGCTTCGACGTCGTCCAGGAACATCTCATTGAGGTGATGGGGTCCCAGCATCGACGCGATCGGGCGGACGGTGAACCCGGGCCGGTCCATGGGAATCAGAAACAGGGTGAGCCGCTTCGGCTTTGGGGCATCGGGGTGGGTGCAGGCCGCCAACACGCACCAGGAGGCCATCTGGGCATACGAGGTCCACACCTTTTGGCCGGTGATGCGCCAGCCGCCACCGTCCGGTACGGCGCGGGTGCGCAACGAGGCGAGGTCGGTTCCGGCCTCCGGCTCGGAAAATCCTTGGCACCAGATCACATCCCCGGACGCGATGGCCGCCAGGTGCTTGGCCTTCTGTTCGGCCGTCCCGTAGCGCATCAGTGCCGGACCGACCCAGTTGATCCCCATATACTGCGGACCGCGGGGCTCGTGCTGGGCCCACATTTCCTCGCGCAGCACCGTCTGCTGCCAGATCGAACCACCGCCGCCGCCATGCTCTTTCGGCCACGCCAACGCCAGCAGCCCCTCGGCGGCCAGCAACTTGCAGAACGTCTCTGTGGTGGCCAGGTCTCGCGGATCGTCCGTGCAGGCACCGAGAAAGCCGGCGGGGATGTTGTTGGATATCAACTCCCGCAGGTGGTTTCGAAGTTGTCCAGCGTCGTCGCCGAGGTCGTAATCCATCGTCGTCATCCCTTCGGCAGCCCGAGCAGTCGCTCGGCAATGATGTTGCGTTGGACCTCCGATGTCCCGCCGTAGATGGTCGCGGCCAGCGCATCCTGGCGTTCGAAGAGCAGATCCGGATCGCTGGCAGAATGCGGTCCTTCCGCGGCCGCGGCGAGTTCCCAAATACGTTGCAAGGTAACCGATCCGAGCAGCTTCAGGATATCAGCTTCTGGGCTGGGTCGTCCGGCCAGTTCGTTGCACAGGCCACGGTATCCGGTGGCCCGCAGCGCCTCGGCGTCGGCGAGCAGCGAGCCCAGTTCGGCGCAGATGTCGTCGGTTGGATGCGCGTCGCGCACCGAGTCGAGTCCTCGCTTGATTTCGACCCAGTTCATGATCCAGATCATCTGGCGTTCGTGGTGCAGCGACGACAGTGCGACGTTCCAGCCGTCATGAAGTGGCCCCAGCAGGTTTTCCGCCGGCACCTCGACGTCGTCGAGGAAGACCTCGCAGAACGTCTCGTCGGAAATCGAGGCCATCCGGATGGGCTCGATTCTTACCCCGGGCGCATGCAGGTCGAGGATCAGGCAGGAAATGCCGCGGTGTTTCGGCGCCGCCGGGTCGGTGCGGGCATACAGGGTGCACCACCGCGATTTGTGGGCCTGAGTGGTCCAAATCTTGTGTCCGTTCACCCTGAATATGTCCCCATCGCGCTCGGCGCGCGTGCGCAGGCCGGCGAAATCCGATCCGGCTTCCGGCTCGGACATGCCCAGCGCCCACCACTCGTCGCCGCGCAGCAGTGGAACCAGCAGCCGGTCGATCTGTGCGGGTGTGCCGAACTGGCGGATGCCGGGTGCGGCGACGTTGGGACCGGCAATGTTGGGCAGCTTGGGCGCAGACCGCAGCGCGGCCTCGATCCGGACTTCCATTGCGTCGCGCAAGCCGAGCGATCGTCCGCCGTGCTCGCGGGGCCAGGTCGGCTGTATCCATCCGGCCTCGAACGCGGCCCGCTGATAGTCACGCCGCAGCGGGAGATCCCAGCGGTATTGGCGATAGTTCTCGTAGTAGTCGTCGGGCAGAAACTCCGCCAACCACTCGCCGAATTCCCCTACCGCTGCACTCATCCCGCGCCTCCCGCGAAACGGCAGCCCACTTCGTGGTAGAGCGCGCGACTGTCGCCCAGCATCGCCGCGCCCTGCCAGGCGTGCCGGACGTAGAGGTGGATGTCGTGCTCCCAGGTCTGCCCGAGGGCGCCGTGCACCTGGACCGCGGTGCGCGCACAGTTGGCCGCCGCGTCGCCGGCCGCCGCCTTGGCCAGCGCCGCGGCGGTCCAGGCGTCCGCGGGTGCGGTCTTCGGATCGCCCAGCCGGGCCGCCGCCGCGTAGGTCAGGCTGCGGGCGCGTTCCACGCTGACGTAGTTGTCGGCCAGCGCGTGCTTGATTCCCTGGAATGCGCCGATCGGCGTGCCGAACTGACGACGCGTCTTCGCATGCTCGACGGAGCGTTGCAAGGCGGCGCTCGCCACGCCGACCAGGTCGGCGGCGGCGGCTACCAACGGTGCGGTCAACGCCGATTCGATCTGGACGGGCGCGGTGGCCAATGGCTCGGCGTCGATCTCGACGTCGGCCACCGGCTGTGCGGGGTCCGTCGACTCGCCCGCGATCAGGGTCACCCCGTCGCCACAGCGCGCGACCGCTGCAACCACGCCCTCAGGGGCACTATCGTCGGACCGGGCGAGCGTGACGAGCAGCTCCGCGCGCGACGCGTTGGGGACCGCGACCGCTCGTCCGCACAGACGCCCCTGGCGCAGGATCATGGGTGCGCCGGGTAGCCGCGATCCGCTGGCGTGGACCGCCAGGGTGGCGACGACGCCGCCGGCAATGTCGGTGAGCACCGAGTCAAGGCCGGTACCACGCAAAGCGCCCGCGGCCAGACCGACGCTGCTCAACAATGGGATTGGCGCGATGGCGGCGCCGCATTCCTCGAGAACCACTGCCATCTCGACCGGTCCGTAGTCGCTGGCGTCCGGCGCCGCGAGTTCCGTCCAGCCGAGCTCGACGACCGTCTTCCACAGCGTGCGCCAGCGCTCCGGATCCGTCCCCGAATCGTTCAGGGCCTGGCGGGCGGCGTCGGGGGGACATTCGGTGCGCAGGATGTCGCGCACGGCGTCGCGCAATGACAGTTGCTCCGAGTTCAGTCCGACATCCATAAGACCCCTAACATAATAAAAATAGTAAACTAGCGACGCTGTTGCAATCGAAGGAACCCGCATAGGTGGTCGCATGGTCGAGTGGTATCTGTTCCTTCCCCAGGTGCGGTTGTCGTCGGCCGACATCACGGAACGGGCGCGCCATGCCGAGGCCAGTGGTTTCGATGGCATGGCGTTCATCGATCACCTCGAGGCACCCGGGCTGCCCGATGAAAACATCTGGGAGGCAATGGGCATCGCCACCTGGGTGGCGGCCAAGACGGAGCGGCTGCGGATCGGCCACTTGGTCCTCTGCGACGCCTTCCGGCATCCCGCCGTGCTCGCCAAACAAGCCGTCACCCTTTCGGACGCGTCGGACGGCAGATTCGAGCTCGGCCTCGGCGCTGGATCGTGGCCCGCCGAGTTCACCAGATTCGATGTCGGTCAGCAGGATCCCGTAGCCAGGGTTGAGCAACTCGAACGCCACCTCGACCTGATCAGGGGGTACTGGGGCGACGGGACGGGGGAGGCAGGCCAGGCCGGCATGGCTCCGCAGGCCCCGCGCAGGTCCCATCCGATACCGCTGGTCCTGGGTGGCACCGGGCGCCGGATGATGGAACTTGTTCGTAGATACGCGGATTGGTGGAATCTGCCGGCCAACCACATCGACAAGTTGCCCAAGCTTGCCCCGGCGGCGGGAACGGCCCGGCTGTCGGTCCAGCAGATGGTGGGCTTTGTCCGGTCGGGCAGCGATCCGAACGCCGTGCGCGAAGTGAGCACCCGGCGATTCGGCAACCTGGGGTCGGGGCTGGTGTGCGGTGACGCGGACGAGTTGATCGGGCATTTCTCCGGCCTGGCCGACCAGCGCGTCGAGCGGTTTTATGTGTGGTTCGCCGACTTCGCCGTCCCGGATTCCCTGCACGAGTTCGGGGAATCGGTGATCAAAGCATTCCCGAACTCCTGAGCGTCAACCTCGCTGGGCGGAGCGCCGCCGGGCTTCCGTGGGCACGACGGGCGGTCGGGCGAAGGGGCCCCGCTGCACGGCGGCCAGCCGGATCTCCGGCAGATCGACCGACGGGTCGACCGTGTCCAGCCAGGCGACCGCCTCGGCGACGTCGGCCACCTGAATTGCGTACATCTCGAAGGGAACGTCCTGCAGCATCTCGGTTTCCACGGGTCCCGGCGTGACGATGTGGACGCTGATGCCGTCACGGTCGACTTCGAGCGCCAGGGCCCGGGCGAACGCGTTCATCCCGGCTTTCGACGCCGAGTAGGCGGTCCGGGCCGGCATCGGCTCGTGCGCCGCCGACGACGAGATGAAGACCAGCCGCGAGCCCGCGCGCATCCGTGGTAGCACGGCGGAGGTCACCACGAAACACGAATCCAGGTTGGCCGAGATAATGGTGCGCCACTGCTCGAATGACTGCTTGCGCGCATACGTCCCGCCCAGCGTGCCCGCGGCATGAACAACAAGATCGATCTTCTCTAATGTGCTTATCGCAGTAGGGAATCCGTCCGCATCGGACGCATCGGCCACGATGTAACGGGCACCGATCTCCTCGGCAGCCGCACGCAACGCGTCTTCGCGCCGCGCCGCCAGCACGACGTCGTAGCCCAGCTCACAGAGCTTGCGGGCGCATCCCTTGCCGATCCCGCCGCTGCCGCCGGTTACTAATGCGGTACGCATCGACGTCGAAGGCTTCAAGGGTGCCGGATATCCCGCGGGCGCGACCCCGAGCGTGAAAGAGCCTGCGGCGAAAGCGCATAGATTCGTTGATCGGGCCGACCGGACAGCACATAGGTCTGTGTGTCGGCGAGATGGCGACCGCCGATGCGACGGGCCCGGTCGACGTCGCCCTCGGCGATGGTCTCGGTCAGCTTGATATGCGTGCTGAGCACCGCGCGGCGCTTAGCGAGCGAGGGGTAGGTGCCACGCGCCGCGCTCTCGTCCGCCCACTGCCGTTCGTGACTGGTCCACAGCGTCTCCAAGCTGCCGACGACCGCGATGATGGTGTGGTTTCCGCAGCCGCGGACAATGAGATCGTGGAATCGACGGCCGATTTCGGTGAAGAGCCGGCCGTCGTCGAGATGCTCGGCCATCGAATCGTTGACCTGCTTGAGTTCTGGCACCAGGGTGTCGGCGCGGTCCGGCCGCTGGGCCGCCAGCGCGGCGCAGGCGGGCTCGAGTTCCTGCAACGCCATGCCCAGGTCGGCGACGGCAACGGACTCGCTTTGCAGTAGCAGACCGAGCATGTAGGCGGCGCTGGTCTTCGCCGGCGCGTGCACGACCGCACCGCCCCGATTGCCCCGCCGCACCGAGACCAGCCCCTCGGTTTCCAAGATCCGCAGCGCTTCTCGCAAGGAGACCAGACTGACGTTGAACTGTTCGACGAGCACCTCCTGGCGAGGCAGGAGGTCGCCGTCGGCGAGCTCGCCGTCGATGATCTGGCGGCGCAGTTCGTCGGCGACGATTTCGGCGATCCTCGGCGCCGACAGTCGGCGACGGGCATCGGGGCCAATTCCCAGGGCGGTCATCCAATCCTCGCAAGCGGACACAAGAAAGCATGGCGGCTGGCTCACGTACTCGACAGGCTTAGCTATTTTAGCAGTAATGGTATAAATAGCCGGGTGAGTCGCGGATCCGACGGCCGGCCGACGCCGCTGCACGACTTACGTGTCATCGAGATCAGCGACCGGATCGCCGGCAGCTACTGCGGGAAGCTGCTGGTCGACGCCGGGGCGCAGGTGCGTAAAATCGAGCCACCGCAAGGGGATTGGCTGTGGCGGTACTCCGCCACCTGTTCGCCGGTCCCTGACGGCGATATCGCCCCGTTCTTCAGCTACCTCAACGCAGGCAAGCGCAGCATGACTTTTGCTCCAGATTCCGAGCGCTACCGTGCCGAACTGGCCGCTGCCGACGTCGTGGTCGTCACCGCCGGCCGCGCACAGGCCGCGGCGCTGGGCATCGATCCACAACGGCTGCTGGCCGACTCTCCGCGGGCGATCATCGTCACGATCTCCGACTTCGGCTGGGCCGGGCCGTATGCCGACCGCGCCGCAAGCGAGTTCACGTTGCAAGCGTGGGCCGGCTCGCCGGGCTTTCGCGGCGATCCCGCCGGACCCCCCATCTCGATCGGCGGCGACCTGGGCGAGTACATGGGCGGTGTCTACGCCGCGTTCGGCGCGCTGGCCGTGCGCCGCCGCGTCGAGCACGGCGGACCCGGCGAGCATCTCGACCTGTCCATGCTCGAGGCGATGACCGCGATGCAGAGCAGCGAATGGCTGCATTCGCAGCTGCTGCGCGTTCCGCCGATCCGCCGCACCCAGGAGGTGCCCTCGATCGAACCCGCCAAGGACGGCTACGTCGGGATCACCATGGTCACCGGCCAGCAATGGCTCGACTTTGTCGCGATGGTGGATTGCCCCCGGCTGGGGGAGATTGAACAGCTGCGTTTCCAGATCGGCCGGTGGGGCTTCCGTGACCTGATCCGCGAACAGATCGGTCCCTGGATGGCCGAGCGGACCGTCGAGGAGATCGTCGAACTCGGGCAATTGTTCCGGCTGCCGATCGCGGCGTTGGGCAACGGCGCCACGATCCGGGACACGGAGTACGTGAGGCAGCGCGGGGTGTTCGTCGACAACCCCGCCGGCTTTCACCAGCCCCGCCCGCCATGGCTCATGTCGGCCTGCGCGCCCGCGCCGCTGCGCGGTACCCCCGCCCTCGGTGAGGCCAACGACGAACCGCCTTGGCGGGCAGCCGAACCCGAATCCGAGCCGGCGCTACGAGGGTTGCCGCTGGCGGGTGTTCGCATCATCGATCTGACCGCCTTCTGGGCCGGCCCCGCCGCAACCCATCTACTGGCGGCATTCGGTGCCGACGTCATCAAGGTGGAGTCGATCCAGCGACCCGACGGGATTCGATACTCGGGCGGGATGCGCACCGACGTGGACGACTGGTGGGAGTACGGCTGGGTGTTCCACGCGATGAACACCAACAAGCGTTCGGTGACATTGGATTTGGGCTCTCGTGCGGGGCGGGGGTTGTTCACCAAGCTGGCGGCCGGCGCCGACGTCGTGATCGAGAACTTCTCGCCGCGGGTGATGGACCAGTTCGGGCTGACCGCCGACGTGCTGCTGGAGGTCAACCCCAAACTTGTCGTTGCCCGGATGCCGGCGTTCGGGCTGGACGGTCCCTGGCGGGAGCGGGTCGGATTCGCACCCACCATGGAGCAGATCGCGGGCCTGGCCTGGGTGACCGGACTGCCCGAGGCTCCGCCGGTGACCCCGCGCGGAGCCTGCGACCCACTGGCGGGCGTGCACGCCGCATTCGCCGTGCTGGCCGCCCTGAACTTCGCCGACCGAACCGGATCGGGTCAGCTGGTCGAGCTGCCGATGCTCGAAACGGTCCTCAACGCCACTGCGATCCAGGCGATCGAATCAGAAGTCTTCGGGATGACGCTGAGTCGGCGGGGCAACCGCGGTCACTGCGAGGCGATCCAGAACCTCTACCGGTGTGCCGGCCCGGACGACTGGATCGCGGTCACCGTCCGTGACGACCGGCAGTGGCGTGCGCTGGTCGACCTGTTGGATCGACCGGCCTGGTGTGACGAGGGCCTAGCCAAGGTCGCCGGGCGGCGAGAGCGAGCCGACGACATCGATCGCCGGCTGCGGGATTGGTTCGCCGGTCAGCCTCTGCGATCGACCGTGGAGCGCCTGGCCGGCGCCGGTATTCCCGCCGCGCCCGTGGTCTCGCCGTCGCTGGTGACCGAGAACCCCCAACTGCGCGACCGGGGATTCTTCGAGGCGCTGGACCACCCGAGTACCGGTGCGGGCCTCTATCCCTGTCCGCCGTTCGCCTCGCTCGCCGGCCAGCGCAGCTGGCTGCTGCGACCGCCGCCGAGGTTGGGCGAGCACAATGGAGAGGTACTGCGCGATCGGTGCGGGCTGACCGATGAAGAACTGGCGACCCTTGCCAGCAGCGGGGTCATCGGGACCCGTCCGGTGGGCCTCGAAAAACAAGGGTAAGGAGGGTATCCGATGCGCGTGACGGTTGATGAGAATTTGTGTGAGGCCAACGGCTTCTGCGAGTCGCTCGCCGCGGAGGTATTCGAACTGGGCGACGCCGACGTGGTGCAGATCGCGGACGGCCCGGTGCCGCCGCGCCTGGAGATCGACGTGCGCGCCGCGGTGGACCAGTGCCCCAAGGCCGCGCTGCGCATAGTCGACTGACCTACCCCCGCGCGGTTAGCGAGATCGATATCTCGTCGTAGATCGACATGTTGGTGAGCAGATTCGGATAAGCCACCTTGGCCGGCCCGAGGACGATGTCGTCGCATCGCAGTAGTAGTTCGTCGAACACCGCGCGCAGTTCCGCGCGCGCCAGCATGGCGCCCAGGCAATGATGCGGGCCCCCGCCCCCGAAAGCCACCTGCGGGTTGGGCTGACGGCCGATGTCGAACGTGAACGGCTTTTCGAAGACCTCCTCGTCGCGGTTCGCCGAACGCAGCGTCGACACCACCCGCTCGCCCCGCGCGATGTGCTGGCCATCCATCTCGACATCGACCTTGGCGGTGCGCGTCCAGTACGCCACCGGTGACGCCCAGCGCAACACCTCCTCGATGGCGCTGGGCCGCATCCCTTCCTGTTCGCGGTACCGCTGCATCTGCTGCGGATTCTCCACGAACGCCTGCAGCCCGGCGGCCAGCGCGTTCTTGGTGGTGTCGCTGCCGGCAAACGCCAGCACGAAGAAGAAGAACTCGAGTTCATTGGTGGGCAGGCTGAACTGTTCTCCGTCTTCACCGGTGATCACCGCGGAGGCGAGCGTGCTCCAGATGTCATCGGTGGGGGTGCGTCGCTTGTCCGCGGTGAGCTCCATCGCGTAGCCAAAGATGATGGCGTAGAGGTCGATTTCTTCCTTCCGGTTCAGCTGCGCCTCGGGCGAGCGGGCCTTGAGGATGCGGTCGAAGCAATCGAAGATCCGCGGCCGGTCGGATTCCGGTATGCCGATGATGTCGCCGATCACCGTCATCGGCAGGGCGTCGGCAACGTCGGCGATCCAATCGCCGCCGCCCTCGGCGAGCAGCCGGTCGATCATCCGCGCGGCACGCGCCCGGATGCCGTCCTCGAGTTTGGCGATCGCACGTGGGTTGAACGCGTTGGAGATGAGCTTGCGGCGCTTGTTCAGATCCGGCGGGTCCATGTTGATGATCGTCGGGTACGACGCGAACATCCCGACCGGCTGGATGAGCGGGCCGTCGACCGCGGTGAACGAGTCGACATCACGGTGCAGCCGGACCGCATGCCGGTGCTTGGTGGCAACCCAGAATTCGCGCTGCACCCCCCCGGAAAACAGCGCGGCGACACCGGGCGTCAGCTCGTGCCGGAAAAGCGGCCTCGAGCGCCGCAACTCGGCGAACAGCTCGTCAGGAAAACCATTGCGCCACAAGGCGAAATCCGAGAGGTCTATCGCCGCAGTCGTCATCTGAAACCCCGGTTCGTTTCGACGCCACACCATCCGGTCGGCGCCGCGTTGACGTTCAATGCTTAAAATAGTAAAAATAGACGTAGTAGTCGAACCCCGCTGGAGTGCTCGTGACGCATACAATTTCGGACTCGGCGTCGGATTCGGCCGGAGATCCGTCGGAACGTGAGTTCGGCCAGGCCGGCATCGCACTGTCGACCTACCGGTTCCCCACGGGCTGGTTCATCGTCGCCTTCGCCTCGGACCTGGAGGTAGGGCAGGTCAAGCGCGCGCACTACTTCGGTGAGGAGCTGGTGATCTTCCGCACCGCATCGGGCAGCGTGCACGTGCTCGACGCGTACTGTCAGCACCTCGGTGCCAACCTGGGCGTCGGCGGCACGGTGGAAGGTGAAAACATCGTCTGCCCCTGGCACGGCTGGCGGTGGCGCGGCGACGGCACCAATGCGCTGATTCCCTACAGCAAGATCGGTTGCAAGAACAACGTCCGCATCCGCACCTATCCGACTGTGGAGTGGTACGGCTTCATCCTCGCCTGGCACGAGCGTCACGGACGCGCGCCGTATTGGCAGCCGCCGGTGCTGCCCGAACTGGAAACCAACGAGTACTACCCGCTGCACCCGCACACCCAGATGCTCAACCGGGTCAAGGTCCACCCACAAATGATCATCGAGAACGCTGCCGACCCGTACCACGTTCAATACGTACACAAGGCCGCAAATCCCGCGACGACCGCCTCGTTCGAGGCGTCGGGTTATCACCTGCACGCCACCGTCAACGCCCATTTCGGCGGCGGCCGCGCGTCGACCTGGCTGACCCCGAACGGACCCGTCGACGCCAAGATCATCTACGACAACTACTCGCTGGGAGTCGGACTGGTTCGCTTTCCCAGCGAGTTGGTGGCCACCGTCCAGGTCACCGGTCAGACACCGGTCGACGAGGACTACACCGATTACTTCTATACGCAGGCTTCCATTCGTGAGCCCGGCGACACGAGCGACGTGCCCACCGGGCGCGCCGCCAAGTTTCTGGCGCTGCAGCAAGAGGTCATCAGACAGGACTTCTTCACTTGGGAGAACATGAAATATCTGGAGAAGCCGAACCTGGCCCCCGAAGAGGCACACGACTACGCCGCCCTTCGCCGCTGGGCACACCGCTTCTACCCGGGCACGCAACCCTCGCCCTCGGACTTCGGCTACACCTCCGACGGCGAGCCCGACCCGGCGGCCGCTGAGGCCTAACCAGAGCCTGATCGGCAGCCTGATGTGCCCTGACCGGAGGAAACCTTTCGGGCCCTCCGATTTCGGCGTCGAGAGTTTCACCGTCCCGGCCGTGCTGGATCGCCGGGCCGAGCAGCATCCCGACCGGGTGATGATGTCGATTGCCGGTACCGACGTGACCTTCGAGCAGATGCGGCAGCGGTCCTGCGCGGCGGCCAACGTGCTGGCCGACCTGGGCATCGGCCGCGGCGACTGCGTCGCCCTGTTCACCGCCACCTGCCCGGAATGGGTCTACTTCTGGCTGGGGGCGGCGCGCATCGGCGCGGTGAGCGCGACGGTGAATGCCGCGAACAAGGGTGACTTCCTGCTGCATACGCTCCGCTTGTCGCAGGCCAAGGTCATCCTCACCGATGCCGAGCGACGCCCCCGCGTCGACGAGGTTGCCGGCGCGGTGAAGACGCTGACCGACATTGTGGTGCAAAACGATTCACTCAGCAGCGCGCTCGCGCGCGGAGCCATCGCCACCGGGTCCGACACCTGCGCGAAGCCCGACGAAATCGGATCGCTGTTCTACACGTCGGGCACCACCGGGCCGTCGAAGGCGGTCGCCACGACGTGGCACTACCTGTTCTCGGTGGCCGCGACCGTCGCTTCGGCCTGGGAATTTCGCCCGGGGGAGGTGCTGTGGACCGCGATGCCGCTTTTCCACCTGAGCGCAGCACCCAGCGTGCTGGCCCCGATGCTGGTCGGCGGAACGACCGTATTGGCGAAGACCTTCCACCCCGGCGAGGTGTGGGATGACATCCGCGCCCACGGTGCCGTCGGCTTTGCCGGCGCCGGCGCGATGGTTTCGATGCTGCTGAATCTGCCCGCGGATCCGCGTGACGCGCAACTGCCGCTGCGGTTCATCTCCGCCGCGCCCATCGACGCGAACTCCTACCACGCCATCGAAAAGCGCTACGGCTGTCGCATCGTCACCATGTACGGGATGACCGAGGCTTTCCCGATCGCCGTCAAGGGCGTGGCCGACGAGGGGGTGCCCGGGACATCGGGCCGGCCAAATCCCAATTTCGACGTGCGCATCGTCGACGACCACGGCAACGCGCTGCCCGCCGGCGCCGTCGGGGAGATCGCCTGCCGGCCGAGGTACCCGCACGTGATGAGCAACGGCTATATAGGCGAGGGGGTCGGCGGTCTGCACGTGGATGCGCATCCGGAGTGGTTTCGGACCGGCGACGTCGGCCGTCTCGACCCTGACGGTAAGGGGGACCAGAACCTGACCTATGTGGACCGCATCAAAGATTCGTTGCGCAGACGCGGCGAAAATGTCTCCTCGGTGGAAGTGGAGGCCGTCGTCATGCGCCACCCCGCGGTAGCCGAGGCCGCGGTGGTCGGGGTGCCCAGTGAGTTAGGCGAAGACGACATCCTGGTGGTCGTGACGTTGCGCCCCGGGGCAGCGCTGGCTTGCGCCGAGTTGCTCGACTTCTGCGCGGCTCGGATGCCCTACTTCTGCGTGCCGCGGTACGTCGAGAGGGTTGATGAGCTCCCGAAGAACGCGATTGGACGGATACGTAAGGACCTATTACGCACCCGGGGCCTGAATCCGAGCGCGTGGGATCGTGAAAAACAGGGCTACATCGTTAGCCGGTAAGTTACGCTGATGTTACGTAGCAGTAGGAAAGTTACGGTAGCGTTACGCAAGTTCCATTGTTGGCCGCCATGCCCGAGAGAGGCTGAGCAAAGATGACCATGACCTATCAGGAAGAGCAATTCCTCCAGGCCGCCACGGGCCGGGCCGCCATCCTGGACCTGAACGCCCGGCAGAATCGGGCCTATTCCGACGGCGACCGCGAGCGCTGGGTCGCCACCTTCCGCCACTCCGGAGCCAGCTACACCCGCGACGGCGAGGCGTACACCGACCTGCGCGCGGCGTTTGACGGTGGCGATGGGCAGCGCCTGGTCACGCTCGATCACGAGATCCGCATCGACGGTGTGCAAGCGACCCAGCGTTGTGTCGCCGTGCTCTTCGCCGCCATGTACGGCGACACCACCCTCCGCGCCACCGGGACATTTCGCGACACACTGATCTATGAGCGCGGCGGCTGGTACTTCACTTCCCGGACGCTGCACTGGGATACGGTGCCGAGCCGGCACCCGCTCGTCATGTGAGCGACACCGATACGTGGATCGGGACCTCAGCTACCGGCTGACCTTCGGTACCTATGAAGACGCGCTGCGGATGGTCGGCGCGAAGAGCGAGCCGCGAACCGCGGCGACCCCGGTCAGCGGCGCGCGTATCCAATTGTTCGCCGCGATGGTCCACGACGGTAACCGCTCGTATTGGGACGCCGACTTTGCCCGGCAGAAATGGGGAGGCCTGCTGGCTCCGCCGGCCTTGTTGATGGGATGGCTGATACCTCCGCCGTGGAAGCCGCCCCAACAGGGAAGTGCCAGGCCGGCGGCATCGATGGTGCTGCGGGTGCCATTGCCGGGCACCACGTTCATCAACGCGGCCAACGACGTTGAGTTCCTGCAGCCGATCGTCGAGGGCGATCTGCTCACCGTCGTCGAGGAGTTGGTGTCGGTGTCGCCGGAAAAGCGGACCCGCCTGGGCGTCGGTCATTTCGTAGAAACGCTGGAGACATATCGCCGCCAAGACGGGGCGGTGGTCGCGACCTGCCGAAATACCCTGTTCCGCTTTACACCTGGCGGATCGTCGTGACCGGTGAGGATCTGAACTGGAGTGAGATCACCGTTCCCGTCGACCTGCCCGAGGTGGTCGACGAGATCAGCTACCAGCGGGTGGTGGAGAACGCCGGAGCAACCTGGGACTACTTTCCCGGCCACTTCGATCCCGGCTACGCCCAAAGCCAGGGCAATCCGACGATTTACGTCAACACCATGCACCTCGCAGGATTCGCCGACCGCGTCGCGACCGATTGGGCCGGCCCGAGCAGCCGCGTGGTGCGCCGCTCCATGCGGCTGGCCGGGTCGGTGTATGCCGGCGACACCATGATCGGCCGGGGCCGGGCGGTGACCAAGCGGCGGGACACCTCGGTTGACCCGCCGCGCTGCCTCATCGACGTCCAGATCCAGGTGACCAATCAGCACGGCGTGCTGTGCTGTCCGGTCGAGCTCACCTTGCAGATGCCCAATGGCGCAAGCGACCGATGAGTGCGTAGTCCAACTGCATCTGGCGGTGTGCCGGCGGTTCGGCGAGGCCGTTCGGTCGGCGCATGGCAAATGGGATCATCGCTCTCCGTGTGATGAGTGGGATGCCCGGGCCGTGCTGGAGCATGTGATTGGTTTTCATGACGTGCTCGTGTTGCGTCCTCTGGGATTGAAGCCGAATCGGCCACCAGAAGATGCGCAGGTGCGATGGCAACTGACCTACGACTCGCTGACAGAGGCCCTAGCACCCGGCACGGTAACACAGCTGGATACTCGCCAGCTGATACCGAAACTGACCCGCGATGTTTTAGTGCACACCTGGGACCTCGCTCGCGCGGTAGGAGCCGACGATCGGCTCGATCCCGCCTGGTGTGAGCTGTTTTACGCCGACTTGCCGGTGGATCTCCAGGCCCTGAGCTCGTCGGGAATGTTCAAAGCTCCGTTTGCCGTGAACATCGAGACCAGCGAAATTGACGCGCAAACAAGGCTTCTCGCGCGGCTCGGTCGCGATCCTTCATGGCGATCGGACCCTTTATAGCGGCGGCAACTTCCCCTTGCTTACCAGCGTCTGAAGCTCGACGTACTCGTGGAGGCCCTCCGGACCGAACTCGCGCCCGATGCCCGATTGCTTGAAGCCGCCGAACGGAGCGCCGATGTCGAGCGTGTACATATTGATGCCGTAGGTGCCCGTGCGAACACCGGCCGCGATCTCCATGCCGTGGGTGATGTCGGCGGTCCACACCGAACCGGCCAGTCCGTAGTCGCTGTCGTTGGCGATTCGGATCGCGTCGTCCTCGTCGCGGTAGCGCAAGACGGTCAAGACCGGGCCGAAGATTTCCTCCCGGGCGATGCGCATGTCGTTGGAGGCGTCCGCGAACAGCGTCGGCCGCACATACCAGCCGCGATTCGTCGGACTGTCGTCGCCACCGAGCACCATGCGGGCGCCCTCCTGCTGCCCGGACCGGATGTAGTCCTGGACCCGACGTTGTTGCCGTTGCGCGACAAGAGGTCCGATGTCGGTCGCCACGTCGGCTGGATCCCCGACATTCAGGGCCGACATCATCTCGGCCAGTGCGTCGACGACCTCGTCGTGGCGTCGCTCGCTGACCAGGATGCGCGTCTGGGCAACGCAGGCCTGGCCGTTGTTCATCAGGCCGGCCGTTTTGAGCCCGGCCACCGTCTTGTCGATGTCGGCGTCGTCGAGAACGATCGCCGCCGACTTGCCGCCCAGTTCCAGGCTCACCCTCTTGAGCCGCTCGCCGCACAGGGCCGCGATCCGGCGCCCGACGGTACTGGAACCGGTGAACGCAATCTTGTCCACACCGGCATGGCGCACCAGCGCCTCGCCCACATCGGGCCCGCCGGGCAGCACCGACACGACCCCGTCGGGCAAGTTCAGCCGCTCGATCATTTCGGCTAACCACAAAGCGTCCAAAGGTGTTTCGGGCGCGGGTTTGATGATGACCGTACATCCGGCGATCAGGGCCGGGATCAACTTGGGCATTATCAGGAATTGCGGCACGTTCCACGGCACGATCGCCGCGACCACCCCGACCGGGGCCCTGCGCAGGTGCACTTCGCCGAGCACTCCCTGGCGGCGCTCCGCCCAGGGGAAGTCACGGGCGGCCGCCAGCGTGAGGTGTATCAGCGACGCCGCAGCCGGTGCTTGGCCCAGCCGGCTGAAGCTGCGTGGGGATCCCATCTCGTCGGTGATCAGGTCGGCCATCTCGTCCATGTGGCCGGCGTAGATCGCGGCGAGCTCGTCTACCTTGGCCATCCGTTCCTTGACGTCCATGCGTGGCCACGGCCCGTGGTCGAAAGCGTGTCGTGCGGCGGCGACGGCGGCGTCGACGTCCTCGGGCCCGGCCACCTGGACGTGGCCGACCGGCTCTTCGGAATGTGGGGAGATCACGGCGAGATGCCTCGGGTTGGCGGGTTTCTGCCACTGCCCTCCGATGAACAGTTCGTCATACGAGCGATGGCCGGAATTTTCTGTCATCGGGGCACTTCCTGCAGGCAGGGGTAGGGAACGTGACCGTAACTTCGCTATTGACGCTAACATAGCCAAAAAAGCAGGATTGTGCCGTGGCAAGGAAGCCCGTGTGACATGACCGACGATTGGCGCAGTTACCCGTTCCAGTTGGTGCCCGGTGACAGCCAGCTGGATTTCCCGGCCGCCGAAGGCGAACACCTCGACCAGGAGTCGGACACCTGGTTCATCGCCAGTCGGCTCGACGCCACCCAAACCGGCCGGTCATTTGCCTTCCTGACCATCTTCAACAAGAACCGGCCCGGGGGAACGGTCGTCGCGGACTTCTACACCATGGCGCTGTTCGACCTGGATACCGGCGATTACGGCACCTATACGGATTACGACATGCCGCCGGCCAACCTCGAGCCGGGAGCGCAGCCCAAGCTGGCGATGTCCCCGGGTTACCTCGACATCAGCTACCACAGCGGTGCCGGCACCGCGTCGTGGACCAGCTGCCGTAACGGCGACGGAGAATTGCTGCCGTACACCTACCGGGTCAGCCTGGTGGGCGAGGACCACTCCGGTCGCCGCATGCGGTTGGACCTGGCCGTAACACCAACGCGCGCACCGACACCGGTGGGTGCGTCGACCCATAACGGCAAGATCGTCTGCTTCGGCCAACCCGACACGTACTCGTATTTCCAGACCGGGATGGCGATGACCGGAACCCTGCGCTGGGGCGATGTGGTCGAGCACGTGTCCGGCAGCGGCGGGCATGTCGACCGGCAGTGGTTTCCGAAATATGCCGGCGGCGGGGGTACCGGGGGAGACCCGCGGGCCATGTCTCACGAATGGCGCACCATCAACTTCGACAACGGCGTGGACTTGAGCATTTGGCGGCAGTTCGACCGCACAAATGGCAATGCGCTGCAGCCGTTTACCGGTGTGACGACAAGCTATCCCGACCCCAATACGCCGCCGGGGTGCGCCGAAGACGTCGAGGTGACAATCAGCAGT
Source organism: Mycobacterium sp. (assembly GCF_052145595.1). GTDB lineage: Bacteria > Actinomycetota > Actinomycetes > Mycobacteriales > Mycobacteriaceae > Mycobacterium. The sequence continues at coordinate 19,770 of NZ_JBKQOI010000172.1, forward strand.
TACGTCCGCTGGCCCAACGCGGTGCGACCGCTGGTGCGGCCGGTTGCTCAGGCCCGGTACATGCCCGACCGGCACCGGATCACCTGCGCCACACTGCAACTGGACATCACCGGAGAGCCGCTGGTGGCGGCCCCGGCACACGGCCTGCCGATCGAATACATGGAAGGTCCCTACCGCTACCACGGGACGCTCTGGGGCAAGCCGGTGACCGGTTTTGCGTTCAACGAGCGCTCGCTGGCGCTGTACCGGGATTGGGAGCTGATCGAGGTGCTGGCCACCACCGTCGCGAACGTCGATCCACCGGCCCCGGACCTGCAGACGGTGGTGGATCAGTTGGTGCCGCTCGTGGCCTCCGGCCGTCGCGGCACGGCGGCCGGGCTGTTGGCCGGGGTTCGTCCCATCCAAAACGATGCGCTGGCAATCATTCTCGATGATCTGATCGCCGTGCTATCCGACGACGGCGCGGAGGCTGCTGCGCCGAGCGGGTAAATTCGCACCCGCGTCGATACTGAAACCACGTACACGTTTTGCGGGGTGTCGTGTGCGTGGTTGCAGTGTCGCGAACGGCGGCCGTCAGCTATGGCGGAAAGCTGCGAGCGCCTGGGCCCAGGCGATGTGGCGGTGCTGCAGTCCCGGTTCGTTGCGCCCGAACAGCAGGTGATCACGAGCGCCCGACTCGAGGTTGGCTTGCAGGCTCTCGACCAGGCGGTAGTCCTCGTCGCGCACCGTCGCATGCGCGTATTCGAAGACGGCCTGCGCGCCGGCGGCGACAGATTCCTCGGAGAGGTCCAGCGGCGTCGAGTTCTGGTGAACGGTGATCGACCTGCCCGGTTGGTCGTCCGGGTAGATCCGGAACAGCTCGCCGTTGGCGATTGTCACCGACAGCACGATATTGGGGAACAGCGCGTAGATCACGACCATGTTGTGGAACGGGTCCCACCGTTCTTCGGGGATGTTGTCCAGTTCCAGGATCGTGTTGAGCGGGAAGATCAATCGATGATGGGGTCCGTACGAGTCGAAAACCGTGCAGTTGCTGCGGGCGATGGTGGCGAAGGTCTGCCGGTGCACGGTGGCGAAATGGTAGTTCTCCGCGAAGGTGTCGACCGCGAGTTTCCAGTTGATCGGGAAGTCGAGCACCTTCTCGCCCAGCGGAGCCCACCGCCCGATGCCCCACGAGTCCAGTTCGTCGGCCAGCGTTCCCAGGTGCGCGGCGACGTCCAGGGGGGCACCGGGATCTAGTGCCACCCAGAGGAATCCGGCGAACTCGGCCGCCGGAAGCTCGGTCAAACCGTCCGACTTGACGGTCACGTCCGGAAAGCCTTCACGCCCCGGCAGGCCGACCAACCGCCCGGCGTTGTCGTACGTCCACGCGTGGTACGGGCAGGTGAACCGCTTCGCGCTGCCGCACCCCGCCACGACCTGCGACTGGCGGTGCAGGCAGACGTTCTCGAACGCCTTGACCGACCCATCGGACGTTCTGGTCAGCAGGATCGATCGCCCCATCACCGTCTTGGTGCAATACGCGCCGGGATCGGCAAGCTCCGAGACGTAGCCGACCAATTGGGGGCTGGCCAGCAGCAGGGCCCGGTCCTGGTGGTGTCGCTCGACCGAGGTGTAGTCCCGGGCGTCGACCCGGTGCTGCGCGGGAGCCAGGTCGGTCGTCTGGTCGCGCGCCAACTTCAGCGCGCGCCGGGTCAGGTCGATGAGCTGGTCGTGATCCATCGGAAGTCCCCTGCAGTCAAATGTGGTCCCGTGGCCGGAACCTCCTGCGTTGATTATTGCGTTATCAAGCTCAGGCTCGAGCCGGCTCACGGCGAATCCACTCTGCTACGCTCGCTGTCGCGGGCACCCTCCCGCGACCGGCCTGACCCGGAGTACAAGTGCTTCGCCCGACGCTGGGCTGGGAGTGATTCGTCATGGCCCAAGACCCGTTGGACCCGGCAGCGATCGAGTCCGCTGTGGCACACGCCTATTCGGTGCACCGGCATAACGCTGAGGGACACAACGCCAACTACATCCCCGCACTTGCCGACGTGGACTCGGGCCTTTTCGCATTGTGCGCGATGACTCCGCTTGGCCACATCGCCTCCATCGGAGACGTCGAACACGAGTTCCCGATCGAGTCCATTTCCAAGGTGTTCACCCTGGCGTTGGTTATCGAGCAGCAAGGCCATGCGGCGGTGCGCGCCAAGCTCGGAGTGAACCCGACCGGAGCTGCGTTCGATTCGGTCCTGGCACTCGAGCTACATCACGACAAGCCGACGTCGCCCTTGGTCAACGCGGGGGCGATGGCCACGACCAGTTTGGTAAAAGCCACCGATTCGTCCGATCGGTGGCGCAAAATCCTGGATATCCAGAGTGCATTCGCGGGGCGCTCGCTGTCCCTCGGTGAGGAGATCAATGTTTCCGAGCAGGCCACCAACGCGCACAACAAGGCCATCGCCTGGCTGATGTTCAGCGCGGGCACGATTTTCTGCGACCCGATGGAAGCCTGCGCGGTGTACACGCAGCAGTGTTCGACGATGCTGAACACCGCCGACTTGGCGACCATGGGCGCCACCTTGGCCTCCGGCGGGGTCAATCCCCGCACCGGCGCCCGGGTCATCGCCGACTCCAACGTCCCCTACCTGCTGGCTGAAATGGTGATGGAGGGGATGTATACACAGTCCGGGGACTGGGCCTACACGGCCGGGGTACCCGCCAAGAGCGGTGTCGGGGGCGGTGTGTTGGCTGTGGTGCCGGGCCGACTCGCGGTGGCCGCCTTCTCGCCGAGATTGAATTCGGCCGGCAACAGCGTGCGCGGTTGGCTTGCCGTCGCAGAAGTCGTGAACCGGCTGAAGTTGGGCCTGTTCGGCAACCATTACAAGGAGTGATCATGGCAACTCAGCCGTCGGCACGATCTGCCGAGCCGCCGCCCCACAACGTGCAGCCGCCGGTCGCTCCCAGCGCCGCACCCGCTCGCACCGCCCCCGCCAAGCTGACAGACGAGCAGAAGGGTTGGCTTGCCAAGGCTTCGCGGCACGACGTCGGCGGGTGGGTGCACGTCTCGATCGGTGGCGCACCGTTCCAACGCGGCTTCCAGTACGGCTACCTCGTCGCCGACGAGTATGCCGAGTCGATCCGGGTCTACCGGGAGATGACCTATCAGGACATTGGTATGACCTACGATTTCTTTGTAGGCAAGGCCGTCGAACTGCACACCGCCAAGATACCGTCCGAATTGCGCACCGAAATCGAAGGTGTTGCAGCCGGTTTGACCGCAGCCGGAGTTCCGTCGACGTTCGACGACGTGCTGGGGATCAACGACTGGATGGAGCTGACCGGTTACTGGTGGCCCAAGAACTCGGGCCGCTACACCGCGCTTGCCCCGACCGGCGGCGAGGGCAACCACTGCAGCGCATTCATCGCGACCGGTAGCGCGACCGGTGACGGTTCAATCGTGCTGGGTCACACCAGCTTCACCGACTTCTGGCAGGGCCAGTTTGAGAACGTGATCCTCGACCTGACCCCCGAGGACGGCAACCGAATGGTCATGCAGACCGCGCCCGGATGGATCGCGAGCATGACCGACTTCTGGCTATCGTCGTCAGGCCTGGCGATCACCGAAACGACCATCGGCGGGTACGAGGGTTTCAAGGGGTATGACGAGACGAGGACGCCGGAGTTCTGCCGGGCGCGCGTCGCAACTCAGTACGCCAACGACATCGACCACTGGATCAGCCTCATGAACGCCAACAACAACGGCGGGTACGCCAACTCGTGGTTGATCGGCGACATCAAGACCGGTGAGATCGCGCGCTACGAAGAGGGTTTGCTCTATCAGAGCCTGGCGCGCAAGACCGACGGCTACTTCTGGGGTGACAATGCACCGACCGACCCGCGGATCCGCAACCTGGAATGCTTCGGGACGGGGTTCAGCGATATCCGTACGCCCAATGGCGCCCGCCAGGTGCGCTGGCAACAATTGCTCGGGGAGTTCGACGGGCGGATCGACGTCGAGGTCGGCAAGCGCATGATCGGTGACACCTTCGATCCGTACCTCAACTACACGCACCCGTCGGCGCGCACAATCTGCGCGCATTCAGACGAAGACCATTGTGAGAACAGTGATTTGACGCCGTTTACACCTTTCGGCTCCATCGACGCGAAGGTCGCCTGCGCCGCCGACATCGCCGAGATGAACCTGTGGGCGCGGTATGGGCGGGCCGACGGTGCGCCGTTCGACGCCGACGAATTCCTGCGCCAGCACCCGCAGTGGAACTGGCAGAAGGGTTACCTGAAGAGCCGCCCGCAACAGCCCTGGACATACGTACCCGCCACGGACAACGAGGGATAGCGTCGATGCGCGCATACCGCTGCCCGCAGTGCGGCTTCGCAGTGGCCTTCGAAGACCAATGCTGTGCAGCCTGCGCGACTGACGTCGCATTCCACAAGCCCTGGATGTCGGTGGCGCTCGCGCCCGCCGCCGGAGCATCCACCATGATCGACGACGCCGAATGGGTGCGGTGCGCCCACTGGGATCGAGGCTGCAACTGGCTGGTCGAGAAGGGCTCGCCAACCGGTGTCTGCTTCGCCGACGGCTTTGTACGGACCGGACCGGATGCTGACGATACCGAGGCACAGAGCGAACTGGCCAGCACCCTGAAAGCCCTGCGGCGCCTGATCTTTCAACTGCTCGACCTAGGTTTGCCGATCACGCCCTTTCACGAAGACCCGAAGGGCCTGGCATTCGATTTGATTTCCAGCAAGTCCGTCGGACATCCGGTGACGATGGGGCACGCCGACGGCGTCATCACCATCGACCTGGCCGAATCGCTTGAGCTGTACCGCGAACGGCTGCGGATCATCCTCAAAGAGCCCTACCGCACCATGCTCGGTCACATGCGCCATGAGGTCGGCCACTATTACGAAATGATCTTGATCACCGGCGGTGCACTCATCGACGAGGCCCGCTCCTTCTTCGGCGACGAGCGCCGAGACTACCAGGCCGCGCTGGCGGACTATTACGCCGGGCACGTTCCGGATGACTGGGAACACGACTACATCTCGCACTACGCGACCGCCCACCCCTGGGAGGACTGGGCAGAGACCTTCGCCCACTATCTGCACATCACGGGAACCTTGGCGACCGCCGCCGACTCCGGGATGATGCTGCGCGCCGATCGGGTGCACTTCGATCTCGACGCCGACATCGACCCGCGGGTCCACTACGGCAAAGGCGACTTCGAAGCGCTCGTGCACGACTGGGAGGTGCTCTCCGGCGTGCTCAACCGGGTGAACCACGCGATGGGCAAGGAGGCCCTCTACCCCTTCCGGCTCAACCTTCCGGTGGTGGCCAAGCTCGGCTTCGTCCACGACGTGCTTATCAAGGCTGAAGCCCGCTAAAGGGGTCTAGGAATCCGTCAGGGCTCGAATGGGACCGCCTCCGCCGCAACGCTATCCGTTGCCGGAAGCCCAGGCGGCGCCGCAGTGCCTGGCCGACGGCGGTGTGCTCGGCAAGTTGGTGCTCGAGCCGTAGGAATCAGCGAGGCCGGGCCCGGCTCATCCGCCAACCAGCTCAATCAGGGCTTGCAACAGCACTAGAAGCTCAAAACCACCTGCGACCGTGAGCAATCCCGCGGAGGCCGCAAACGGAGCGACGAGTGCATATTGCAATCCGCCGAGAACGTTCCCGTTGATCGCTTGCTGGATCCCGCTCAGGAACAGGTTGACGTCATAGGCCGGGATCACGGTAACCACGGTATTCACGATGTCTGCCGTCGGAAGCAGAGCTGCGTAAAGATTCGCGGCAGCACCCGAGATCTCGTTGGCGGCATTGGTGGTCGCCGCCTGGATGGTCTCGATAATGCCGTTGGTGTGTAGACATCGGTGAAGTCATCATGGCGCGGTCGTCGGTCGCTGTCGACCGGTTCCGCCCGGCGTCATAGCTCCTGATCGCGAGACAGCCGGGCAGTGAAATCGGGTTCATCGAGCGGTTCAGCCGCCATGGTTCCTTCAGTCTCCTTTAGGTGACGACGACGGCGATACTCGTCTGCACGCTGTCAATCTTGAACTCGCTGCCACTTGGGTGGCCTCGTTGCCCGACCACGCGGGCAAACGCCTAGACGGGCGGTCTAGGAATCCGCTCGCGGCGGCCAAGGACGGCCGTTGCGGCAATGTGATACAGATGCAACTGGTGTGGCCAGTGTGCCCTATGGTGTTTCTGCCGTACCCTGTGGCGTGTGTCATCGGTTTCGCGACGTGAGCTGCTCAAATTCGCGACCGCGACCCCAGCCCTGGTAGGTCTCGGGGTCGCAGCCGCGTCGTTGCGCGCCGCCCCGGCATCGGCTTCGCTCGGCACCCTGTTGGACTACGCCGCGGGAGTCATCCCCGCCAGCCAGATCAGGGCCGCCGGGGCGGTGGGGTCGATTCGGTACGTGTCCGATCGCCGGCCCGGCGGCAACTGGATGCTGGGCAAGCCAATCCAGGTCTCTGAGGCCCGCGACCTGAGCGGCAACGGGCTCAAGATCGTTTCGTGCTACCAGTACGGCAAGGGCAGCACCGCCGACTGGCTGGGCGGAGCGGGCGCGGGCGCGCAACATGCGCAGCGCGGGATGCAGTTGCACGCCGCCGCGGGCGGTCCGCCCAACGCCCCGATCTACGCGTCGATCGATGACGACCCGTCGTACGACCAGTACAAACAGCAGATCGTCCCGTATCTGCGGTCCTGGGAGTCGGTGATCGGGCACCAGCGCACGGGCGTGTACGGCAATTCGAAAACCATCGACTGGGCCCTGCACGACGGCTTGGGCGCGTACTTCTGGCAGCACAACTGGGGCTCGCCCAAGGGATTCACCCATCCGGCCGCGAATTTGCACCAGGTCGAGATCGACAAGCGCAACGTCGGCGGGGTCGGGGTGGACATCAACGAAATCCTCAAACCCCAATTCGGCCAGTGGGTCTAAGCCCCGGCGCGTAGAACTCCAGCAAACACTCGTTCGCTCATTTCGTGGCGCCGCGGCCATCAGCGGCCGCGAGACGCCCGGGCTGACGCGACGTCACGCGCCGCGGACAACCCGATATTTTTAACATAACGATTACATAACAATACTGCCTTGATCAGCGCAGTTATAGCTACTCGACCGTAACCACCTGCATGCAGCAAGTTTGTTCGCCGCGCCCGCGCCGCCGGTTAAACGCGGTGTTACCCACGACACGGTTACCCGTGCGTAGAACTCACCAGTAACCGATCTACATGCAAAAAGGGCACTGATCCTTATGACACTCTTAGTAGAGCCGGTGCAGTCCGCAGCGCCGCAAGGCCAACCGGGGGCGGTCCGCCGACGACGCACCGGCCGGCCGCTTGTGGGCCGTGATTCGACGCGGAATCGACTGGAACCGACCAGGCGCATCTCTAACGCGGCCGAACGAACCGATACGAAAAGACGCATACAGGGAGATACAGAAGTTGACGATCCACGAGCACAACCGGGTGTCCGCTGACCGCGACGGGACTGGCCCGCACGACACCCATGCTCTGGTCGACCGTCTGACGGCCGGCGAGCCGTACGCTATCGCATTCGGCGGCCAGGGCGCTGCCTGGCTGGAGGCCCTCGAAGAACTCGTGTCATCGGCCGGGATCGAATCCGACTTGGCAACGCTGGTCGGTGAGGTGGAATTGCTGCTCGAGCCGGTGGCAAAAGAGCTGGTCGTGGTCCGTCCGATCGGTTTCGAGCCGCTGGGCTGGGTGCGTGCGCTGGCAGCCGAAGATCCGGTCCCCTCGGACAAGCACCTGACGTCCGCCGCGGTGTCGATACCCGGCGTGCTGCTCACCCAGGTCGCGGCCGTGCGTGCCCTGGCGCGGCAGGGCATGGACTGGGGCGCGACGCCGCCGGTGGCCGTCGCCGGGCATTCGCAAGGCGTGCTCGCCGTCGAGGCGTTCCAGGCCGCGGGCGCCCGCGACGTCGAACTGCTGGCGCTGGCCCAGCTGATCGGCGCCGCCGGGACGCTGGTGGCCCGCCGGCGCGGCATCTCCGTGCTCGGCGACCGCCCGCCGATGGTATCGGTCACCAACGCCGATGCCGAGCGCATTCGCCGGCTGCTCGACGAGTTCGCGCAGGACGTTCGCACCGTGCTGCCCCCGGTGCTGTCCATCCGCAACGGCCGGCGATCGGTCGTCATCACCGGCACCCCCGAGCAGCTCTCGCGTTTCGAACTTTATTGCCAGCAGATCTCCGAGAAGGAAGAGGCCGACCGCAAGAACAAGATCCGCGGCGGCGACGTCTTCGCCCCGGTCTTTGATCCGGTGCAGGTGGAGGTGGGCTTCCACACGCCGCGGCTGGCCGACGGCATCGACATCGTCGGTGGCTGGGCGGAGAAGACAGGCCTGGATGTCGCGTTGGCCCGGAAGCTGACCGAGGCCATCCTGGTGGGTGGCGTCGACTGGGTCGACGAGATCACCCGCGTGCATGGCGCTGGGGCCCGATGGATTCTCGACCTGGGTCCCGGCGACATCCTGACCCGCCTGACCGCGCCGGTGATCCGCGGCCTTGGCGTCGGCATCGTGCCCGCGGCAACCCGCGGCGGGCAGCGCAATCTCTTCACCATCGGGGCCGTCCCCGAGGTGGCGCGGGCCTGGTCGACCTACGCCCCGACCGTGGTTCGCCTCCCTGACGGCAGGGTCAAGCTCTCGACGAAGTTCACCAGGCTGACCGGACGGTCGCCGATCCTGCTGGCGGGCATGACCCCGACCACGGTCGACGCCAAGATCGTCGCCGCCGCGGCAAACGCCGGGCACTGGGCGGAGCTGGCCGGCGGCGGGCAGGTCACCGAAGAAATCTTCGCCGACCGCACCGAGGAGCTGTCCGGCCTGCTCGAGCCCGGCCGCACCTATCAGTTCAACGCGCTGTTCCTCGACCCGTACCTGTGGAAGCTGCAGGTCGGTGGCAAGCGGCTGGTGCAGAAGGCGCGTCAGTCCGGCGCGGCGATCGATGGTCTGGTGATCAGCGCGGGCATCCCGGACCTCGAGGACGCCGTCGAGCTGATCGACGAGCTGGGCGACGTCGGCATTCGCCACGTCGTGTTCAAGCCCGGCACGATCGAGCAGATTCGCTCGGTTATCCGCATTGCGACCGAGGTGCCCACCAAGCCGGTGATCATGCACGTCGAGGGTGGGCGTGCCGGCGGCCATCATTCCTGGGAAGACCTCGACGACCTGCTGCTCGCGACCTATTCGGAAATCCGGTCGCGTTCCAACATCACCGTCTGCGTCGGCGGCGGCATCGGCACCCCCGAGCGGGCAGCCGAGTACCTGACCGGTCGCTGGGCGCAGGCGCACGGCTTCCCGTTGATGCCGATCGACGGCATCCTGGTCGGCACCGCGGCGATGGCGACCAAGGAGTCCACCACGTCGCCCTCGGTCAAGCGGATGCTGGTCGAAACGCAAGGCACCGATCAGTGGATCAGCGCCGGAAAAGCCCAGGGCGGCATGGCTTCCAGCCGCAGCCAGCTCGGTGCGGACATCCACGAGATCGACAACGCCGCGTCGCGCTGCGGTCGGCTGCTCGACGAGGTCGCCGGCGACGCGGAGGCGGTTGCCGAGCGCCGAGACGAGATCGTCGCGGCGATGGCCAGCACCGCGAAGCCGTACTTCGGCGATGTCGGGGAGATGACCTACCTGCAGTGGTTGCAGCGCTACGTCGAGCTGACCATCGGCGACGGCGACTCGACCGCCGCCACCGCCGCACCGGACAGCCCATGGCTGGCCGACACGTGGCGTGACCGGTTCCAGCAGATGCTGCAGCGCGCCGAAGCGCGTTTGCATTCGAAGGATTTCGGCCCGATCGAGACGTTGTTCGCCTCGGACGAGGCGCTGCTGGAAAATCCCGGCGAGGCCATCGCCGTCCTGCTTGCGCATTACCCCGACGCCCGATCGGTGCACCTGCATCCGGCGGACGTTCCGTTTTTCGTCACCCTGTGCAAGACGCTGGGCAAGCCGGTCAACTTCGTGCCCATCATCGACAAGGATGTGCGGCGCTGGTGGCGCAGTGACTCTTTGTGGCAAGCGCACGATGCCCGCTACGACGCCGACCAGGTGTGCATCATCCCGGGGACGGCCGCGGTGGCCGGCATCACCCGGATGGACGAACCCGTCGGGGAGTTGCTGGACCGCTTCGAGCAGGCGGCCATCGACGAGGTGTTGTCTTCTGGCGCGCAGCCCCGAGCGGTCACGTCGCGCCGGCTGGGCCGCCCCGACGTCACCGGACCGCTGGCCGTGGTGCTGGACGCCCCCGATGTGCAGTGGGCGGGCCGCACCACGACCAACCCGATTCATCGAATCGCCGACCCGGCCGACTGGCAGGTCAACGAAAATCGCAGTGCCACAAACTCTTCCACCGGCGCGCGGCTGCAGGCGAGCGCTGAAGACGGGGTGGTGCTCAGTGTGCCGGTTTCGGGCACCTGGGTCGACATCCCGTTCGGCTTGCCCGCGAACACCGTTGACGGCGGTACGCCCGTGGTCTCCACCGAGGACGCCGCCAGCGCCATGCGCGCGGTCCTGGCGATCGCCGCCGGAGTCGACGGGCCCGACTTCTTGCCCGCGGTCACCGACGGGACGGCCACCGTGACGGTGGACTGGGACCCCGAACGGGTCGCCGACCACACTGGGGTCACGGCCACCTTCGGCGAGCCGTTGGCGCCCAGCCTCACCACCGTGCCCGACGCACTGGTCGGGCCTTGCTGGCCCGCCGTTTTCGCCGCGATCGGCTCGGCGGTCACCGACGCCGGGGTCCCCGTGGTGGAGGGCCTGCTGAGCCTGGTGCACCTGGACCACGCCGCGCGCGTGGTCGGCAAGCTGCCCACCGAGCCAGCTCAATTGACGGTCACCGCAACGGCTTCTGACGCCACCGACACCGACATGGGCCGCGTCGTCCCGGTCTCGGTGACGATCGCCGGAGCCGACGGCGCGGTGATCGCTTCGCTCGAAGAGCGGTTCGCGATCCTCGGCCGCACCGGCAGTGCCGAACTGACCGATCCGGTGCGGGCCGGCGGTGCGGCATCCGAGAACGCGACCGACACTCCGCGCCGCCGCCGCCGCGATGTCAGGCTGGCCGCGCCGGTCGACATGCGCCCGTTCGCGGTGGTGTCCGGTGACCACAACCCAATCCACACCGACCGGGCGGCCGCGCTGCTGGCGGGCCTGGAATCGCCTATCGTGCACGGGATGTGGCTTTCGGCGGCCGCACAGCACGCGGTGACCGCGACCGAAAGGCAAGCCCGTCCACCGGCCCGGCTGATCGGGTGGACAGCGCGATTCCTCGGCATGGTGCGTCCCGGCGACGAGGTCGATTTCCGCGTCGACCGCGTCGGAATCGACCAGGGCGCAGAGGTTTTGGAAGTGGCCGCGCGGGTCGGGACGGATCTGGTGATGTCGGCCACCGCGCGACTGTCCGCTCCGAAGACGGTCTACGCGTTCCCCGGCCAGGGCATCCAGCACAAGGGCATGGGCATGGAGGTTCGGGCCCGGTCCAAGGCTGCCCGCAAGGTGTGGGACAAAGCCGACAAGTTCACCCGCGACACACTCGGCTTCTCCGTGCTGCACGTGGTGCGCGACAACCCGACCAGCATCATCGCCAGTGGTGTGCATTACAACCACCCCGAGGGCGTGCTATACCTGACGCAGTTCACCCAGGTCGCGATGGCGACGGTGGCCGCCGCACAGGTTGCCGAGATGCGCGAGCAGGGCGCCTTCGTCGAAGATGCCATTGCGTGCGGTCACTCGGTCGGTGAGTACACAGCGCTGGCCTCCGTGACGGGCATCTACGAACTGGAAGCCTTGCTGGAGACGGTCTTTCACCGCGGCTCCAAGATGCACGATATTGTGCCGCGCGACGAGCTGGGCCGTTCGAACTACCGGTTGGCGGCAATCCGGCCCTCGCAGATCGACCTGCCAGATGACGAGGTTCCGGCGTTCGTCGCCGGAATCGCCGAGAGCACCGGAGAATTCCTGGAGATCGTGAACTTCAACCTGCGCGGCGCGCAGTACGCGATCGCCGGCACGGTTCGCGGCCTGGAAGCGCTGGAGGCCGAGGTGGAGCGTCGCCGCGAGCTCAGCGGTGGCCGGCGCTCGTTCATCCTGGTGCCGGGCATCGACGTGCCGTTCCACTCGCGGGTGCTGCGGGTCGGTGTGGCCGATTTCCGCCGCTCACTGCAGCGGGTCATGCCGCGCGATGCAGATCCCGCCCTGATCATCGGGCGGTACATCCCCAACCTGGTGCCGCGGCCGTTCACGCTCGACCGCGACTTCATCCAGGAAATCCGGGATCTGGTGCCGGCCGAGCCGCTCGATGAGATCCTCGCCGACTACGACACCTGGCGCCGCGAGCGCCCGGGCGAGATGACCCGCACCGTCTTGATCGAACTGCTGGCTTGGCAGTTCGCCAGCCCGGTGCGCTGGATCGAGACGCAGGATCTGCTGTTCATCGAGGAGGCGGCGGGTGGCCTGGGTGTGGAGCGGTTCGTCGAAATCGGCGTGAAGTCGTCGCCGACCGTCGCCGGACTGGCCACCAACACCCTCAAGCTGCCCGAATATGCCCACAGCACAGTGGAAGTGCTCAACGCCGAACGTGACTCGGCGGTGCTGTTCGCCACCGACACCGACCCCGAGCCGGAGGACATGGGGGTGCCGGCTGATTCCGACGAGTCCGTTTCGGCCTCGCCGGAAGGCGCGCCCAGCCCCAATGGCGCCCCTGCCGTCGCTCCGGCTCCCGCCGGAGCTCCGTCAGGAGCTCCGCGCCCCGACGACATCGGATTCGACGCCGCCGACGCCACATTGGCGTTGATCGCGCTGTCGGCCAAGATGCGCATCGACCAAATTGAGGAGCTGGACTCCATCGAGTCCATCACCGACGGCGCGTCCTCGCGGCGCAACCAGCTGCTGGTGGACCTGGGCTCCGAGTTGAACCTGGGCGCCATCGACGGTGCCGCCGAGGCCGACCTGGCCGGGCTGCGCTCGCAGATGACCAAGCTCGCGCGCACCTATAAGCCTTACGGCCCAGTGCTTTCCGACGCGATCAACGATCAGCTGCGGACCGTTCTTGGTCCCTCGGGCAAGCGGCCCGGTGCCATCGCCGAGCGGGTCAAGAAGACATGGGAGCTCGGCGACGGTTGGGCCAAGCACGTCACCGTCGAAGTCGCGTTGGGAACCCGGGAAGGCACCAGTGTTCGTGGGGGTGCCATGGGCCACCTGCACGAGGGCGCACTGGCCGAAGCCGCATCCGTCGACAAGGTCATTGACGCCGCGGTCACTTCGGTCGCCGCGCGCCGCGGCATTTCGGTGGCACTGCCCTCTTCCGGCGGTGGGGGCGGCGCAACCATCGACGCGGCCGCGTTGAGCGAATTCACCGACCAGATCACGGGTCGCGACGGCGTGCTCGCGTCGGCGGCCCGCCTGGTGCTGGGCCAACTGGGCCTGGACGACCCGGTCAGCGCGTTGCCGGCGGCCAGTGATGCCGAGCTCATCGACCTGGTGACCGCCGAATTGGGCGCGGACTGGCCGCGTTTGGTCGCTCCGGTGTTCGATGCCAAGAAGGCCGTCGTCTTCGACGACCGCTGGGCCAGCGCCCGCGAGGACTTGGTCAGGCTCTGGCTGGCCGACGAGGGCGACATCGACGCCGACTGGGTGCGGCTGTCGGAGCGGTTCGAGGGCGCCGGTCACGTCGTTGCCACCCAGGCCACCTGGTGGCAGGGCAAAGCGCTGGCCGCGGGCCGTCAGATCCACGCATCGCTGTACGGCCGGATCGCTGCGGGTGCCGAGAATCCGGACCCGGGTCCCCACAGCAACGAAATCGCGGTGGTGACGGGCGCTTCGAAGGGTTCGATCGCGGCGTCGGTGGTCGCACGGCTGCTCGACGGCGGTGCCACCGTCATCGCGACGACGTCGAAGCTCGACGAGGAGCGCCTGGCTTTCTACCGCACGCTGTATCGAGACCACGCTCGTTACGGCGCTGCGCTGTGGGTGGTGGCCGCCAACATGGCCTCCTACTCCGACATCGACGCCCTGGTTGACTGGATTGGCCACGAGCAGACCGAAAGCCTTGGGCCACAGTCGATCCACATCAAGGACGCGCAGACCCCAACGCTGCTGTTCCCCTTCGCGGCACCGCGGGTCGTCGGAGACCTGTCCGAGGCCGGTTCGCGGTCCGAGCTTGAGATGAAGGTCCTGCTGTGGGCCGTGCAGCGGCTGATCGGCGGTCTGTCGAAGATCGGCGCCGAACGCGACATCGCGTCGCGGCTGCACGTGGTGCTGCCCGGCTCGCCGAACCGCGGAATGTTCGGTGGCGACGGCGCTTACGGCGAAGCCAAGTCGGCGCTGGACGCCGTGGTGAGCCGCTGGCACGCCGAGTCCTCCTGGGCGGCCCGAGTCAGCCTGGCGCACGCGCTGATCGGCTGGACCCGCGGCACCGGCCTGATGGGCCACAACGACGCCATCGTCGATGCCGTCGAGGAGACCGGCGTCACCACCTACTCGACCGACGAGATGGCCGCAATGCTGCTGGCCTTGTGCGATATCGAGGCAAAGGTGGCAGCGGCCGGCGCGCCGATCAAGGCGGACCTGACCGGCGGGCTCGGCGACGCCGACCTCGACATGGCCGAACTGGCCGCCAAGGCGCGCGAGCAGACGGCAGCCGACCGGGCTGCCGACGGCACTGCGGCCGACGCCCCCGAGGCCGAAGGCACCATCGCCGCCCTGCCCTCCCCGCCGCGCGGATTCACCCCGGCGCCACCCCCGGTGTGGGCTGCCCTCGATGTCGACCCGGCCGACTTGGTAGTGATCGTCGGCGGCGCCGAAATCGGCCCGTACGGTTCGTCACGCACCCGGTTCGAGATGGAGGTCGACAACGAATTGTCGGCGGCCGGCGTCCTGGAGCTGGCCTGGACCACCGGGTTGATCCGCTGGGAGGACGACCCGCAACCCGGTTGGTATGACAGCGAATCCGGCGATCTGGTCGACGAGTCCGAGTTGGTCGAGCGTTACCACGACACCGTGGTGCAGCGCTGCGGCATCCGCGAGTTCGTCTATGACGGCGCGATCGGCCCCGACCACGCGTCCCCGCTACTGGTCTCGGTGTTCCTGGACAAGGACTTCGCCTTCGTGGTGTCCTCGGAGGCCGACGCCCGTGCCTTCGCCGAGTTCGACCCGGAGCACACCATCATCCGGCCGGTGCCCGACTCGAGCGACTGGCAGGTGATTCGCAAGGCCGGCACCGAGGTCCGGGTGCCGCGAAAGACCAAGCTGTCGCGGGTCGTCGGCGGCCAGGTCCCGACCGGGTTCGACCCCATGGTGTGGGGCATCAGCCCGGACATGGCCACCTCGATTGACCGGCTGGCGGTGTGGAACATCGTGGCGACCGTGGACGCGTTCCTGACTGCCGGCTTCAGCCCGGCCGAGGTGATGCGCTACGTGCACCCGAGTTTGGTGGCCAACACCATGGGTACCGGCATGGGCGGTGGGGCTTCGATGCAGACGATGTACCACGGAAACCTGTTGGGCCGTAACAAGCCGAACGACATCTTCCAGGAAGTGCTGCCGAATATCGTTGCCGCGCATGTGGTTCAGTCCTACATCGGCAGCTACGGCTCGATGATCCACCCGGTTGCCGCGTGCGCGACGGCCGCGGTGTCGGTCGAGGAGGGCGTCGACAAGATACGGCTGGGCAAGGCCGAGCTGGTGGTGGCCGGTGGCATAGACGACCTGACGCTAGAGGGCATCATCGGCTTCGGCGACATGGCGGCCACCGCCGACACTTCCATGATGCGCGGCCGCGGCATCCACGACTCGAAGTTCTCCCGGCCCAACGACCGGCGCCGGCTGGGCTTCGTCGAAGCTCAGGGTGGCGGCACTATCCTGCTGGCGCGCGGTGACCTGGCGCTCAAGATGGGGCTGCCGGTGCTTGCCGTGGTCGCGTTCGCGCAGTCGTTCGGGGACGGCGTGCACACCTCGATTCCGGCTCCGGGCCTGGGCGCGCTGGGCGCGGGCCGCGGCGGCAAGGAGTCGCCGCTGGCGCGTGCGCTGGCCAAGTTGGGCGTGGCCGCCGACGACGTCGCGGTGATCTCCAAGCACGACACCTCGACGCTGGCCAACGACCCCAACGAGACCGAACTGCACGAGCGGCTGGCCGACTCGCTGGGCCGCTCCGCGGGCGCCCCGCTGCTCGTGGTGTCGCAGAAGAGCCTGACCGGCCACGCAAAAGGTGGCGCGGCGGTCTTCCAGATGATGGGGTTGTGCCAGATGCTGCGCGACGGGGTGATCCCGCCCAACCGCAGCCTGGATTGCGTCGACGAAGAACTGGCCGGCTCGGCGCACTTCGTCTGGGTGCGCGACACGCTGCGACTCGGCGGTAAGTTCCCGCTCAAGGCCGGGATGCTGACCAGCCTCGGGTTCGGCCATGTGTCCGGCCTGGTCGCCCTGGTGCATCCGCAGGCCTTCATCGCCGCGCTGGACCCGGGGCAGCGCGCGGACTACCAGCGGCGCGCGGCCGCCCGCCTGCTGGCCGGTCAGCGCCGTCTGGCCTCGGCCATCGCCGGCGGTGCGCCGATGTACCAGCGGCCACCGGACCGTCGCTTCGACCACGACGCGCCGGAGAAGCGCCAGGAGGCTTCGATGCTGCTGAATCCGGCCGCTCGGCTGGGTGAAGACGATGCCTACGAGGTCTCTGCCGGATGACTTCGGTCATCCGTTAACCTGGCCAGCCATGGGCATTGTCGGAGTGGGGATCGACCTCGTCTCCATTCCTCATTTCGCCGAGCAGGTCGACCAGCCGGGAACGGTCTTCTCCGAGACCTTCACCCCCGGCGAGCGGCGCGACGCTTCCGACAAGAGTTCGTCGGCGGCACGTCACCTGGCTGCCCGCTGGGCCGCGAAGGAGGCGGTGATCAAGGCCTGGTCCGGATCGCGGTTCGCCCAACGGCCCATGCTCCGCGAGGACATCCACCGCGATATCGAAGTGGTCACCGACATGTGGGGGCGACCGCGAGTCCGGTTGACCGGCGCGATCGCCAAGCATCTGGCCGACGTGACGATCCATGTGTCGCTCACGCATGAAGGTGATACCGCGGCCGCGGTGGCCATCCTGGAAACGTCCTGAGCTCGCGCCGAAGGGTCCAGAGATTAGCCTCGAGGTCATGAGCGATCTGATTGAGCGCGTCCGCGAGGTGTTGCCGTCGGTACGCCGTGACCTTGAGGACTTGGTGCGGATCGAGTCGGTGTGGGCCGATCCCGGCCGGCGCGACGAGGTGCACCGCAGTGCGGAAGCGGTGGCGGATCTGTTGTCGCGGGCGGGTTTTCGCGATGTGCGCATCGTCAGCGAGGGCGGCGCGCCCGCGGTCATCGCCCAGTATCCGGCGCCGCCGGGTGCACCCACCGTGCTGCTGTACGCCCACCACGACGTACAGCCCGAAGGTGACCGTGGCCAGTGGAAGTCGCCGCCCTTCGAGCCGACGGAGCGTGACGGGCGGCTTTACGGTCGTGGCAGCGCCGATGACAAGGCCGGTATCGCAACGCATTTGGCGGCGTTTCGGGCGCATGGCGGGCAACCGCCGGTGGGTGTGACGGTCTTCGTCGAAGGCGAGGAGGAATCCGGGTCGCCGTCACTGGGCCGGTTGCTCGCCGCCCACCGTGACGCGCTGGCCGCCGACGTGATCGTCATCGCCGACTCGGACAACTGGAGCACCGACACCCCGGCGCTGACGGTTTCGCTGCGCGGCTTGGCCGACTGCGTGGTCGAGGTCGCCACGCTCGACCACGGGCTGCACTCCGGAATCTGGGGCGGCGTGGTTCCCGACGCCCTGAGCGTGCTGGTGCGGTTGCTGGCCAGCCTGCACGACGACGACGGCAACGTGGCAGTGGCCGGCCTGCACGAAACCGATGTCGCATCCCTCAACTATCCCGACTTCCCGGCGGAGCGGGTCCGCGCCGATTCCGGTCTGCTGGACGGTGTGTCCGAGATCGGCTCGGGCTCGGTGCCGCAGCGGCTGTGGGCCAAGCCGGCGATCACCGTGATCGGCATCGACACCACACCGATCGCGGCCGCATCCAACACGCTGATCCCGCGGGCCCGGGCCAAGATCAGCATGCGGATCGCGCCCGGCGGCGACGCCGCGGCGCACCTGGACGCATTGACCGCTCATCTGCAGCGGCACGCCCCGTGGGGCGCGCAGGTCAGCGTCACTCGCGGCGACGTCGGTCAGCCCTACGCCATCGAGGCCAGCGGCGAGGTCTATGACGCCGCGCGTTCGGCGTTTCGGCAGGCATGGGGTGTCGAGCCGATCGATATGGGCATGGGCGGCTCAATCCCGTTCATCGCCGAGTTCGCCGCCGCGTTCCCGCAGGCGAAGATCCTCGTCACCGGCGTCGAAGACCCCGGAACACAAGCGCACAGCGTCAACGAGAGCCTGCACCTGGGTGTGCTGGAACGCGCAGCGGTCGCCGAAGCGCTGCTGTTGGCCAATCTGGCCTGAGGTGGCGGTCAACGCGCTCCGTGTCCATCAACAGTGCGATGATGTCGAGACCACTCTTTGGCGTGGAGATCGAATCACTGGTTTTCACGAACGGGCGTGCAACGACCGCCACCCGGCGGAGCCGGCACCACTGGGCGCCCGTCGGGCTGAGCGCTCTCCCAGGTGGACCAGATTCCCTCCGAGAAGGGTCCCGGTGCACCGTTCTGCTCGTAGAAGCCCTGCGGATCATAGATTTGGCGCTCGGCCACGGCCACGGGCAAACGACTGACGTTGCCGCGCCCGACCACCGAGTGACGGCCGTGTAGACCAATCCGTAGGCCATGAAGGCAAGGTTGACGCCGACGAGCATTATGACAAACGAGCCAAGCGCCGGCCGGTTCGGCAAGATCTTGGCCCGCCGCGCCAGTCTCTCGGCGACGGTGCGTCCGGTGTCATCGCGATAGATCAGCGCCGCGGCCGGAATCATCAGGATGCTGATGAGCGAGGATTGCCATAACAAGGGGAACTGCCAGCGCGTACCAACGAAGACCGACCCGAAGGGAATGACTTGGGTGAACGTATACAGACCGATGCGGACGCATAACGCCTCCATTGCGAAGTCGTAGACGAAGCCGAACACGAAGACCAGACCGGACAAGCTGATCAGCGGATGCCGCGACACGAAAGAATCCGAGGAGCGGCGCGCTTGCAGGCGCCGTAAGACCCAGATCGCCGGAAAGAACGGCGGCACCACGAACATCGCAATGGCCGCAATGAACAGCGGCTCGACAGTCGGAGACAGCGACACGATCGGCCAGTCCTCGGGCCAGTGCCACAAATCGGGGTTGTACGCCGCGAACGTCACCCAGTTCATGGGAGCGTCCAGCCACGCGAGTGTGCTGACCGCAATGGTCATCAGCAAATATGGATGCTCGGGATGGCGGCGCCACAGGACGACGACCAGCGCGACGATGCTCACTAGCGCCAGGTAACTGAATATTTCGATGGTCACGATCCAGTGGCCATAACCGAACAGCGGATCCGACAGCGGGTGGGGACCACCGGTGTCATTGGGGTTGCGAATCCGCGGAGAGACCGCCCCATACCGGGCGTTGTGGATGATCAGTCCTAGGAGAGCCGAACCGACGGCGATCGCCGCCACCAACCACGGTGAGCGTTTCTTGGACACATTGTCGGGCCTGCCGAGCTGTTCGGTCGTCACAGGTTCACAGCTTGAGCCGAGGCCACGGGTGCCGGGTTACCCTGCGGAAGAGTGGAATTGGAGCCATCGCCGAAGCGTTGATCGAGTCCGGCCCGGCGCCGGTGTCCCCGTGCTCAATGGTGTACATCACGAGCATCGTTCTACTTGCTCTCACCTGATCGCTGGGGCACCCGGCCACCTATACGCACCGAACACTTCGGGAACCACGATGCCGGGTGGTGCCTTGAGCACGTAAGGCATCGCTCGGAGCGCCGAAATCCCCACAGCGACATAACCTCCCGAGGCATTACCGAAGTGGGCGATGGGGTCGGTATCGAAACGAACCTCGGCGGCGATGTTAGGAACGCCGTCGACCCGGATCCGCACCGTGTGGCCGTCAAGTACCAGATCCCAGTCTGGGATGTCGGCTGTGCAGGTCCAGAACTCTTCGACCACCAGGACAGGCTTGGCGTCGTGGTACCCCGTCCAGGACAGGATTTGGCCGACGACGGTGCCGGCCGGCAGCGTCGTGCAGTCTAGGGTCACGTCCTCGGGCGACACCGCCGTTCGGATGACGTGATCTATCTTGTCGATGTGGACGCCAAGCGCCTCGGCCGCCGCGCCGATTGCCTGTTCGGATTGGGTCGACACGGCACGGAATGCGGGCGATTGCACCGAGATCTCCTCGGGTGGCTTACCCATGCCCATCAGGTCGACGAGCATCCGTTCTTCTGGCACGTGAGAACAGTCGACGAACTGCTGAATCGTGATGGTGTCGACGCGCTGGCACAGAGCGGTCAGGCTCACCGCCAGCTTCTCCAACATGAACCCCGGGTGCTCGCCAGCCGGGCAGAACCGCGAGTTCCCCGCCTCGCAGGCTTTGCGGATCCGTTCACTGACATCGGAGCCAAGAGTCGGCAAATGCGCGTATGACGTCACCGTGATAACGCTCTTGCCGGATTCAAGCAGCGCGACGATGTCGTCAGTGTTGGCATCGAAACCGTAAGCCTTGCTTGCCGAATGCAACACCGCGTCGGCATCAAGAGCCAAGATCGCTGCCTTATCAGCGGTCGCCACGATGCCGGTGTCAGGGCGCCCCACCAAGGCTCCGGCGTCGACCCCCACTTTGTCGGGCGAGTAGACAAAGAGCCCGACGAGATCGAATTCGGGGTTGTCGATAACTTCGGCGAGCTGAACGGAGCCCACGGGACCGGTGGCCCATTGAATGACCCGGGTTGTCACGCTTGAACCCAACAGACTAAACGCACTAACGCCTCCGGATTAGCAGATGTGTTGCCTTAGCGATGCCGGCCCTCGGTGCTGCCGGTGATCTCGCCTTGACTCTTGCTCAAACTGATTGTGTGACAAAGGCATTTTTGGGAATGGTCAACGGAAGATCGACCGCGCTCAGTAGCCCGGGCGCGGCAGCGACGACGTATGGCACCGCGTTGACGACGCGCATCGCGGTGGCCACCATCGCGCCTGCCCCAGAGGTCATTGCGGCGATCCCGGCCCGCCCGGGATTGCGCAGGGTTGCCGCCATTGTGCAGTCGATGTCGGGATCGCCCGTGATCACCACGCGGTAGGACAGGTCGCCGATACCGGTCGGCCAGTCCGGAGCAACGCCGTGAGCCAGCCGCGTGACGTGTTCGACGATGATTGCCTCGCGGCCCTCAACGACGCCGATAGCCTTCATTCGCAGCGCGCCGCACGTTCCCGCCTCGACCGTACCCATCGCGACTTCGAGGGTCTCGTTAGTCACGGCGCGATCAAAACTCTCGCGTATCTCCTGGACTTCGACACCCAAGGCGTCGCCGATCAGCCGGAGTTGACCCGCCCACTCACCGGCGATCGCGCCAGGAAATGAGATCCAGGGCTGGTAGTCCAAGGGTTGGCCAAACCCCAATCCGTTGATCATGATTTCGGGTACGCCGTAGTCGTCGTACAACCCGATCTCGTAGGAGTGGATCCTCTCGATCGAGGACGATTGCGTGGACAGGACGAGCGGCAGGTAGTCGGCGGCGAATCCAGGTTCGATGCCCGATGCGTAAAGCGATACCTGTCCTTGTTTGGCCGCGGCGGCCAGTTGCTCGCGCCACTCGGCAGGCTCATAGGCATGCGGGTTGACCAGCCGAGTCGTGCTGGTGGTGACGACGTTGATTCCTGCTTCGAGTAATTTCACGTAGTCCGGAATCGCCAGGGCATCCCGTTCAGGCCCGCTGGCCGCATAGATCACGCAGTCCGGCTGGAGAGCGATCAGGGCATCGGCGTCGTTGGTCGCCGCCACACCGATCGGATCACCGTTGGCCAGCTCGCCGGCATCCTTGCCCACCTTCTCCTCGGAATGCACCCACACTCCGACCAGGTCGAGGTCGGGACGGTTGGAGATGGTGCGAATAGCGATCGACCCGATCCCTCCTGTCGCCCACACCACCACGCGGTATTTGCCTGCGGCCATGGTTTCCTCCTGAGTTGCACTCAATCTCTTGTGCTTTAGGTGATTAGTTGTCAGACGCTTGCATCCCTGACGTCCGCTATACCGTCTTGACGGGCAGCCGAGCCCAGCCTCGCACGCTGGAAGTCCGGGCCCTGCTTGCGTTCTCGTAGTCAACGTCCCAGTCGGTCCACCGCTTGAACACCTCCTCGAACGCGACCCGCGCTTCCAGCCGTGCCAGCGAGGAGCCGAGGCAGAAATGCAAACCTTGCCCGAAGCTCAAATGCCCCGCCTTGCGGTGGATGTCGAAACGGTCGGGCTCAGAAAAGTGAGTCTCGTCGCGATTGGCCGACGCGTTGAGTAAAAGCATGTAGGAACCTTCGGTCACCGGGTGCCCATAGAGCTCGGTGTATTGAGCGACGTAACGCGCCTGGACCGGTGACGGTGGCTCGTAGCGCAGCGTCTCCTCGACTGCCGACGGGATCAGCGAAGGATCGGCGACCAGTTCTCTCCTCTGGTCTGGATTTTCACCGAGTAGCTCACCCATGAATCCGATCAGCCGAGCCGTGGTTTCGCCGCCCGCGCCGGCGATCATCGCGGTGTAGGCCAGAACCTCGGTGCGGTCGAGGGGGCGCAAGGTTCCGTCTGGCTCTTCCACCTGTGCATTGAGCAGCTCCGTCATCAGATCATCGGAAGGATGTGTCGCCCTCCACTCGATGTAATCGGCGAACTGTGCGATGGACTCCTCGAGGGTCGTCGCGCTGAGCAGACTGCCCCCGGATTCGACCGTGATGCTTTTGTCGTTGCGTTCGCGGATTTGTTGTTGCCCCTCCTCGGGGATACCGAGCAGGTATCCGATCGTCCGCATGGGCATGATTGCGCCGAGATCGGCGACGAAGTCGAATCCGTCCAGCTCACGGAGCGGATCCAGTGCGCGCGAACAGAGGTCACGCACCAGCCCTTCGACCGCCAACATGCGGCGGGGGGTGAAAACCCGTGACAACAGGCGGCGGTGCAGGTCGTGCAAGGGCGGGTCTTCCCACAGCAAAATGCCGGGCGGGATGTCGATGCCGCTGAACAAAACGTCGGCGGTGGTGCCCCGCCCTGAGCGATATGTCTGCCAGTCGTGCAGCGCTGGGGCGACGTCGTCATAACGACTGAGCGCGTAAAAGTTGTACTTGTCGTTGTAGTACAGCGGCGCCTCAGCGCGCATGCGCTTCCACACCGGATAGGGATCGTCGTCGATGGTGTGGTCGAACGGGTCGTAATACAACTCGACTGTTGAATTGCTCGTCACGATGTGCCTTCTGCTAGCGGGGCTGGTTGGGCGTGCCCGGGTACAGCTCCTCGGAGGGGCCCGCGGTCACCCAACCGCCCAACTTCGTAATGAGATGGGGCGCGAAGACCGAGCCGTAAACCAAGTGCCCGACGAGGACGATCGCGACGACGGACAGGACCGACGACTGCAGCCGACTTCCCGATCTCTTGTCGGCCCACATCTCGATGATGTTTCGACCCTCGGAATCGGTGCGTCCGAGCAGGTAGGTGAAGACCATCATCTGGATGCCCATGGCCAAGGAGTCGTAGAGCGGGTACTGGTGTTTGGTTCCCTCGAATATTGCAAGTCCAGGAATCACGTAACCGTAATAGAAGTTGCCGAAGTGGGCCCCGGTAATGGCATTGAAGACGAAAGCCCAGCAGAACCCTACGGCGAGGCCGACCGTGAGGAGGGTGATTGGCCTGCGCCAGTTGAGTTTTGCGCTCAGCCAGCGTCCGAGGGCGGCTCCGATCAAGGCGGGAAGCACAAAGTAGGACACGTAGCCGATGGGCACCGACGATGGCAAGCCGCCCCACGTCACGTTCAGCGGCCACCACGATGGCATCCGGGGTAGAGCGGGCGGAAATTGTGCATACATCGCCCAGTCGTAGGGTGACTCGATCCACGAGAACGACAGCGCCGAGATGCTCAGCAGTAGTAGCGGGTGCAGGCGTCGGCGGCGATAGCTCAGATAGACCCCGATGAGAAGAAACGCGATGCCGGAGACATAAGCAAAGTACATTTGCCCCGTCAACAGTGGCGTCATCTTCGTGCTCACGGGCGACCCTCGTTACCCGGAGTGCGCCGCGCTTCCGGGTCGTAGCGGAGCACCAGGCCGAATGCCAGAGCAATCAGTCCAAACAGCGTGCCTAGCATGATCACAGCGCCCACGTCCGTACCCCTCTCGATACGAGCTCGATCCATTAGATAGTGACGACTATCTTAAGAACAGTCAACCACCTAACGCGGTTCAAGGAGTGAACAAGCGTGGCCCAGCGACCTTCCGCCAGAAAGCAGGCCGAGGCGAACACGCCGGCCCCGGGATTGCGTCGGCCGCGTGGCGCTCCACGCAAGCTTCTGCTCGCCGCGGCTCGCGAGCTCTTCGCCCGCCAGGACTACCGCAGCACGACGACGCGTGAAATCGCGGAGGCCGCTGGCGTAACCGAACATCTGCTGTTCCGCAACTTTGGTTCGAAAGCGGGGCTATTCCGAGAGGCCCTCGTCTTGCCATTTACGGGATTCGTCGACGACTTTGGCCGCACGTGGGAATCGGTCATCCCCGAGGAGACCGACGAGGAGGAGCTGGCTCGGCGCTTCGTCGGGCAGCTCTACGACGTCTTCGTAGAACGCCATGGCCTGCTCTTGACACTTATGGCGGCGCAGGCTCTCAGCGACGAGGAGATCGCTGATACGGGCATTGCCGACATTAGGCGTGCCCTCACCGTGCTCAGCCAGATCGGCGCGGAGGGAATGCGTATCCGCGGCATGCGTTCCAGCAAGCCAGACCTGCCCGCTTACTCAACGGTGGCGATGATCGCCGGCATGGCCGCATTGCGTTCGACTTATTTCGGACCTGAGCAGCCATCGAGAGAGGCCATTGTCGAGGAACTCGTCCAGGCGCTTCTCCACGGGTTCCTGCATCGGCAAGACTGACGAGCTAATGGCCGTTGCAGCAGGCGTCTTCGCGTTTCAAAGGTCCTCCGAAATCTCGGCTCCGTGCAGGTTGCTGCCAGCTATCCAACTTGCTTGATGATCTTCTGGATATTTGTTGCCGTGTGTGCAGCCTTGACGTTGTATTGCGCGACGGCGATTTTGCCTTTTTCGTCGACCACGAAGGTGGAACGAATCACGCCCTGGACGGTCCTGCCGTACATCTGCTTTTCGCCGTAGGCGCCCCACGCCGCCAGCACCTTGCGGTCGGGATCGGACAGCAGCGGGAACGCCAGTTTTTCGGCGTCACGGAATTTCGCGAGCTTGGCCGGTGGGTCGGGGGAGATCCCGACGACGTCAAGTCCGGCATCGTTGAGGTCGCGCAGATTGTCGCGGAAGCCGCAAGCCTGTTTGGTGCATCCCGGTGTCGAGGCGGCCGGATAGAAGTACACAACGACCCGGCGCCCCTTGTAGTCGGCCAGCGATACCTTGTTGCCGTCGGCGTCGGGCAGGCTGAAGGCGGGCGCTTTGTCGCCCGGCGCCAGCCGCGTGGTCTCGGTCAACGTCCCTCCCTTTCTGTTCACCGGAGCGTTGGGATCAGCGCCAGCTGATCTAGGGTAGTGCCTCAGGTGCATCAGGAGGACTTGGAGGACACAGTGGCGGACCGGGACCCCGAAGCCATCAAGCAGGACATCGACCTCGCCCGCAACCAGCTGGCGGCCACCGTCGATTCACTTGCTGAGCGCGCTAACCCTCGCCGTCTCGCCGACGACCTCAAGGCCCGGGCGGTCGAATTTGTGAAGAAGCCTGTGGTGATCGTCTCGCTGGTGGGGATCTCGTCGGTCGTCGTGCTCGTGGTGGTCCGCAGGATCAGGGATCGCTGACCCGCAAAAATTCTTGCGGCACTTCGGATTTAGGCGGATTCGGCCCTTTCCTCCGCTTCGGCCGCGCCGACCCAGGCCAGCGGGTTGAGTTCGCGGAAAGGATCGTAGGCTCGGATGGCCAGCAGTTCGGCCAATATGGTTTCGAGCGATTTCTGAGTTTTGTTCCTGACCGAGGCCACCCAATTGTCTGTTGATACGCGGTCTGGCTTCGTGGTGGCGATCGGTTCGCCGAAGCGCAGATACATCCGCTGCGGGCGAGGGATGAGGGTGGGGCCGATGCCACGCATCAACGGCATCGCCATATCGGCATCGCCGGTCAGCCTGGTGCTGATGGTCCTACTCAGCCGACCCAGGACGCTGTCGCGAGTGACCAGGCTCTTGTAGACGTCGTCTCCGCCGACCAGGCCGACGGGGATGATCGGGTAGTCGTTTTCCACGGCGATGCGGGCGAATCCGAAGCGGCCATGCCAGTTCAGGTGGTATTCCTCGCCCTTGAACTTCGCGATCTCGCGGCCTCCGCCGGGGAACACCAGAATGGTCTCGTTGTGCCGCATCAGCTCTCGGGCGGTCTCCGGGGCGCCGACGACACCGCCGTAGGCGGTCATCAGATCGTGGCCGAACCCGGACTTCTGCCCGAATCGGCGATCGGCCAGCGGCCGGACCCGGGTGCCGATCGCGCGACGTACGAAGTGCGGGATCAGCAACACCTCGCCGCCTATGAACTGAGTGTGGTTGCCCACCAACAGGAATCGGCCGTCGGCGGGCAGCGTCTCGAGACCGACAACGTAGGGCCGCCAAAGGTCGATCAACGGCGCGATGCCGTCGTGAACCTTGTCCAGTGCACCTCGCAAGTGCTGCACACGGCGCGGATGGTTCATCACTGCATCGATATCGATTGGCTTGTTCACGGCGACCTCAACTCGGGCTCGGGGGTGTTCCCTCCAATCGTACCAAACGAACTAGTTCGTATGGGATATCATTTTGTTGTGCGGACCACAAGCGAGCTTCGCGAAACGATCCTGAACGCCGCGCGCTCGGAGTTCGCCAAATACGGCTTTGCCGGCGCCCGGATCGACCGCATCGCCCGGACCGCCGACGCCAGCAAGGAACGGCTCTACGCGCACTTCAAAGACAAGGAAGCGCTGTTCCGCAGCGTGGTCGCCGCCGACATGACGGAGTTCTTCGCCGCCATCACACTGCGTGCGGATGCCGTACCGGAATTCGTGGGTGACATCTACGATCTGGCCTGCAGACGACCCGAGCACCTGCGCATGATGACCTGGGCCAGCCTCGAGGGGCTGGTTCTGGACCCGCCACCCGTCGGAGATCGGGAATCCGTAGCGGCGCGGGACATCGCCACCATCGAGGCCGCCCAGGCCGCCGGTTACGTCGATGCGGCCTGGAAACCAATGGACCTGCTGGTTCTGCTA
The DNA here is from genome assembly GCF_052145595.1 of Mycobacterium sp. Classification (GTDB taxonomy): domain Bacteria; phylum Actinomycetota; class Actinomycetes; order Mycobacteriales; family Mycobacteriaceae; genus Mycobacterium. The sequence continues at coordinate 47,161 of NZ_JBKQOI010000172.1, forward strand.
TTCGGCGTCGGCTTGGCGTGGGCGCAGTCACCCCATCCCGACGCCGGCACCGCCGAACCCGAGATCATCGCGGCGCGGCGCGCAGCCGCCGTGGAGGCCGCGCGGCGCATCGTGGCTCCCGCAACCTGAAATCTTGGTGCGCCGTCAGGGTTTCGAACCCCGGACCCGCTGATTAAGAACGGGCGGTTCTGGTTGCTTCCCGCTGTCTCCGGTTGTGTGCCCTATTCCGTTGGGCGGCAATGCTTCGCCTACCTGATTACTTCCTGTCGCAGCCGGTCGATTCCGGTCAATTGCGTGTCATTTGCGCCGCATAAGCGGCACCTGGCCTTATTCGCGATGGCAAATTTGCTGTCGCGTCGCGTGGAGCTAGACGAGCTACAGACACTCTCAACTGTCGAGGTTTCCCCACTCGTCGCCAAGCGCCGTGGAACTGTCGGGTTGGTGGTCATCCTTAGCCGGATCCAGCTGCAGTGCTGACCAGGTGCTGTTGATCGACACGTCCTGGACCGGCTCAACGCCATATTGGCGAAGAGCTCGAACAAGCCAGTCCCGGCGAAGATCGATCCCCGGCTGACCGGGGTTGGGGTAGATCAGCCAGGCCAGGCGGCCAGCGCGGGCCGCCACATATACGGACCTGAGCCACGCCAGGTCCGTCGGCCGGGGAGCAAAGCCAATGACCACGTCAGCCTGATCCGGGTTCGAGCCTGCAGTCCTTAGCAGCCTCAACCTCGATTCGGGTGGCACATTGACCACTGCCACGCTTTGGCCGGGCATTATCTGCAGCTTTTCCTCAAGCTCTCGGGCGCCGGGCACGTCACCTCTACCATTCGCAAACAACATTCACTACGAATCTAGCATTCATCGTGAACGTAAGATGTGTGAGGTGCACATTGACATCGGAATCACACGGCGCGCGGCCGGGCGCTTAGCGCTCGACCGCCACGCTGGATGCCAGAATTTCGCCAGGACCATTCAATAGACATTCACCGCGGATCTATCATTCATGGTGAACGTAGCATGTGTGAGGCGCACCGTGATACAGGGCAGCACGCGACGTGACAGGAACGCAGAAGCGACCCAGCAGGTGATCATGCAAGCTGGCCGGGAGCTATTCGCTACCCAGCCCTACGCTGAGATCACCGGTCTGCAGATCTGTGTGCGGGCCGGGGTCACCCGCGGTGCGCTGCAACACCACTTCGGCAGCAAACTGGGGCTATTCATGGCGATATTCGACGGTCTGCAAGGCGATGGCGCCAGCCGCGTAGCAGATGCTCTCGGCGATCACGATGATCCATGGGAGCAGGCACGGGCGGTCATCGGGGTGCTCCTCGACGTCTACACCGATGCTGAATACCAGGCAGTGGTCTTGAAGGAAGCCCCCGCGGCAATCGGATGGCAGCGATGGCGCGAACGTTACCGGGACAACTTCTCAGACGTCGTCCGCGAACTAATCGGCAGCTTCGTCGCTGCGGGCCTTGTCAAGCATTCACCCGCCATGTTGACCGCCACAATGAACGGAGCGCTCACCGAGTTGTCATTTGAGATCGCGCGTTCCAACCACCCGCCAGACACACGCGCACTGGCGCTCGCCCTACTCGATGAAATGATGTCCAAGTTCCGCGAACTCGTCGCGGATTCACCGCGACAAGAGCCAGGCCCCAATCGTCGCCGCCGCCGCGGCGGCCGCTGACCACGGGCGGCGACGCCGCGCGGAAACGGTGCGCTTCGGCGTTTAGGAAACCCGGTGTAGGCCACATGCTCGCGCGCATTCGATAGCGGCCTGACGGGCGTGTGAGATGCACGGGTTAGCGTGATGCCCGCTTGGGCGGGTATGACTCGCGGGCGACGATCACCACCGTCCGCGCCGCATGCGTGACAGCCGTGCTCACCGAACCCAGCAGCATGCCCGCGAATCCGCCTCGACCGTTACTGCCGACGACGACGAGTTGTGCGGACTCCGAGTGCTCGACAAGTTGACGAGCCGGCTGATCGCACGCCACCACACGTCGCACCGTGACATCGGGGTAGCGCTCCTGCCATCTGGCCAGCCACTCGGCCAGCGCCTCTTGTGCCTGCACTTCCATGGTCGCGAAATCCAGACCCGGCACTTCCGACATGCTGACGTCGGACCACGCATGCAGTGCCACCAAGTCCACACCCCGGCGGCAGGCCTCGTCAAAGGCGATCTCCGTCGCCAGTTCCGATGCGGGCGAACCATCGATTCCCACCAGCACCGGTGCCTGCGCGAGCGGCGGGGCCTCATCATGGACGACCGCGACCGGGCAATGCGCATAGTTCACAAGGCCGGTGCTGACCGAGCCGAACGGGACCCGGCTAAACGCGCCTTCGCCCCGGCATCCCACGACCATCATGTCCGCAATCTTGGACTCATTGACGAGCGTGGAAACGGTCGGGCCATGCACCACCACGCTGTACACGAACGGCGGGCCATGGTCGGCGGTGCTGTCGGCGACCGCCCTGCGCGCGTCTTCGAGAATTCGCCTCGCTTTGTCGTCCTGCCGCTCGAAATAGTCTTGAGGTATCGGAATCTCCGGCCACGGCGCAACCGCTGGCACGACCGGTGCGACGACGTGCATGAGTGTTAGCGGAACATTGCGCATCGCAGCATCGCGAGCCGCCCAGTCGACCGCCGCCATCGACGACGCTGATCGGTCGACGCCGACCAAAATGCCACGATGGGTTTCGGAGCCGGACATTCGTTCCCCTGCTTCTGTCGTTAAGCGATTAGGGATTACACGACGCGCATAAGTTCACTGCGGGGGTTGCAGTATCTTGCGAATTTCTGTGGGGAGCTGACCCAGGGCCTTATCTATCTGGATGGAATCCCAATGCCGTCCCCGGCTCTAATCGAGGACGAATGTGACCAGCATGTTGACGCGGTAGGCAACAATCCCGCCGTTCTGCACATCCACAGAGTGCTCCTTGATCCAGGCCGACTTGACACCACGCAGCGTCTGCTCGGCCCGAGCGATGCCAGTCTTCACGGCGTCTTCGAAACTGGTGTCGGACCTCGCGCTGATCTCGGTGACGCGAGCGACAGTGCCTCCTGGCATGATGACCTCCCAGAGTCGATGTTGGATGATCGGACGATCCCAGACCGTGACCATTCAACTCCGGCGCGACAGAAGCAAAGTAGGGAAGATGTACTCCGCGCCTGAGGACTTTCGGCCACTCGTTGCAACATCCACCAGGTTCTAGCATGCCGGACATGGACGCGGTAGAGGCAATTACTGAACGTGACCCTCACCATCGCTGCCCGATCTGTGGGGGCGAAACGGAGCTGGTTTCGGTCGGTTTTGTGCATCGGGACGGTGAGAAGCATCAGATAGAAATTTCGCCCAGGAGGCGGCGGTGTGCTGTCCTGGACTGCCGCGGGCACAGCTTCCTAGACGAGCCCGCCGACGGCTAGACGTTTGTCTGAATTTCGGCCCACCACACACCTGACATACGACGCGAAGGTGGTTGGCGGATAACGCCGTGATGGGCTAATGCTTACGCCAAACGCCACACCGGTCAACACTTCCAGGGTGGCGTTCGCGGTGCTGCCATGACGGCGCACCGGTGTGGGGAAAGCGTCGTTAACGTCGCAGCCGTCGATTAGCATCCCCGCCGTGGCGACATTCAGCGACCTGTTCGCCCGCCTCGACCCCGACCCGAGGGTCCGAGGCAAGCAGTTCGAGCATGTCTGTAAGTGGTTTCTCACCAACGACCCGATGTACAAGAACACCTTGCGAAGGGTGTGGGTGTGGAGCGAGTGGACGGGTCGGTGGGGCGGAGACGCGGGTATCGACCTGGTCGCCGAAGACCACGATGGACGGCTGTGGGCGATCCAGGCGAAGGCGTATGCCCCCGAAAACACCGTCACAAAGGCTGACGTGGACAAGTTCCTGGCAGAGTCCTCGCGGGCGGTGTTCTCCTACCGACTGCTGATCGCCACCACCGACAAGCTGCACCACGTCGCACGGCGGACGATCAACGACCAGGAGAAGCAGGTCGCCTTCGTCGGGTTGAGCGACCTTCTCACCTCTGAGGTGAACTGGCACACCAACCCCCTCGACATGCGCCCGTCCCCGCCGCCGAAGCCCGCCGAGCCGAGAGAGCATCAGCGCGAGGCAATCCGCGCTCTGGTGAAGGGATTCACGAAGTCGGATCGCGGTCAGCTCATCATGGCGTGCAGGACAGGCAAGACCCTGACCTCTCTTTTCATTAAGGAGAAGCTCGCCGCCGACCGGACCCTCGTCCTGGTGCCCTCGCTATCTCTTCTGAAGCAGACGATGCAGATGTGGACGGTCAGCAGAAGGGTTCCGTTCGAGGCACTGCCCGTGTGCAGCGACCAGACCGTGGGGCTGTCCGGCGAAGACGCGGCGGTCGCGCATACCAGCGAGCTGGGTGTGCCCGTAACTACCGATCCGAATGACATCGGCGCGTTCCTGCGACGCCGGTCGGGACCGCGTGTGGTGTTCTCGACCTACCAGTCCTCCCCCAAGATCGCCGCCGCCTTCGCCGTTGGGCGGCTACCAACGTTCGATCTGGTGATCGCCGATGAGGCGCACAGGGTCGCTGGAATCGAATCCTCCGATTTCGCCACGGTTCTTGACGATGCGGCGATCAAGGCACGGCGGCGGTTGTTCATGACCGCGACCCCGCGCTACTTCACAGGCAGGGTGCTAAAGGCGGCGCAGGAAGCCGACCTTGAGGTCGCCTCGATGGACGACAACTCCAAGTTCGGGACGGTGTTCCACCGACTCACTTTCGGCGAGGCGATCAAACGCGACCTGCTCACTGACTACCAGGTCGCCGTGGTCGGCGTGGACAATGACACCTACCTCGATTGGGCGGAGAGGGGCACTCTCGTCACCCTCGATGGGAAGAAGGTCACCGACGCACGAACGCTTGCGGGGCAGATCGGTCTGGCTAAGGCGATGCGGAAGTACGACTTACACCGGACCATCTCGTTCCACTCCCGCGTCGCCCGTGCCCGCGAGTTCGCCGCAGAAATCCCCGAAGTCATCGCGTGGATGCCTGCCCGGCAGCGCCCGAAGGGTGCGCTGTGGTCGAGTTACGCATCGGGTGAGATGACCGCTGGCGAGCGGCACGTTCGCCTCCTGCACTTGAGCCGCCTTGACGACGGGCAGCGGGGTCTGCTGGCCAATGCGCGGTGCCTTTCCGAAGGCGTCGATGTGCCGACCCTCGACGGCGTTGCGTTCATCGACCCCCGTCGGTCCGAGGTGGACATCGTCCAGGCGGTCGGGCGTGCGATCCGTAAGTCCGAGGACAAGAACGTCGGCACCATCGTCATCCCGGTGTTTATCGATACCGAGACCGATCCCGAGATCGCGCTGAATGACTCGTCTTTCAAGCCTGTGTGGAACGTGATCCAGGCGCTCCGCGCCCATGACGAGGAGTTGGCTGAGCAGATCGACGAACTGCGACGCCAACTTGGGCGCATCGGCGGTGTCCCGAAGTTGCCGGACAAGATTCACCTCGACCTTCCGGTCAAGGTGGGTCTGGATTTCGTCGCCGCCTTCGACGTGCGGCTGTTGGAGGAGTCCAGCGTGTCGTGGGAGTTCTGGTTTGGGATGTTGGAACAGTTCGTCGAACGTCACGGTCACGCCCGCGTCTCACGACCGTGCACAGTGGATGGCTACCGTCTCGGGGCTTGGGTCAACGGACAACGCAACAAGTACTCCAACGGCACCCTCGCCGCCGACCGTAAGTCGCGACTCCAGAACCTTCCCGGCTGGACCTGGGACGCCCATGCGGAGCAGTGGGATGAAGGCTTCCGCCGGCTCCTGGACTATGTCGAACACCACGGTGACGCCCGTGTCCCGTTGTCCTGCAACGTCGATGGCTACCGGCTCGGCCAGTGGGTCAACGTGCAACGCGACAGGCACTCCGAGGGAACCCTTCATCATGAGCGTCGCGCTCGACTGGAAGCCCTTCCAGGCTGGGTCTGGAGCCCTTTGGACGCTCAATGGGAATAGGGGTTCGGGCGACTTCTGGCCTACGTCAAGGCGCACGGAGATGCCCGCGTGCCGCAGTCCAACAAGGCGGCCGGGTATAACCTCGGCAACTGGGTGAGCATCCAACGCGGTAAATACGCTAAGGGAAACCTGGACCCGGCAGCGTCTCGAAGAACTGCCTGCTTGGACGTGGACCGCGACCGATTACGACGGCGTGTGGGAGGAAGGACTGCGCCGACTTCAGGTGTATATCGAACACCACGGCGACTCGCTCGTGCCGCAATCGTATGTTGTCGACGGCTACAAGCTCGGCTCCTGGGCCACGGTGCAGCGGCACAAGCATGCCAAAGGGACCCTTGATTCCGAACGCGAACGCCGCCTCGATGCATTGCCCGGCTGGTTCTGGGACGCCCGCGCCGCTGAGTGGGAGGCGGGATTTCGCCGACTTCATGAGTACATCCGTCGCCACGGCGACGCCCTCGTCCCCCAGAACTACACCGTTGACGGGTACAAACTAGGCAAATGGGTTAACACACAACGGATTTTCCGCTCCAGGGGACGCCTTGATCCCGAACGTCAACGACGCCTGGAAGCCCAGCCAGGCTGGACATGGGATTCCCGACAGGCCGGATGGGACAAGGGATTTCGATACCTTCAGGAATACGTGAAAAAGAACGGCCACGCTCGTGTGCCACAGTCCCACGTCATTGACGGTTTCCGGCTTGGCAACTGGGTCAACATGCAACGCAGTAACTTCGCCAATGGCATCCTCGACGACGACCGCCGAATCCGACTTCAGGACTTGCCGGGATGGTCATGGCCGACTCGCGCCATGAAGTCTACAGAGGGGCGTCAAGCGGTCTTGTAGTTGTAGACGGTCTGACGGCTTACACGGTATTCCGTGGCGAGCGCGGTAGCAGATTCGCCCTTGGCCAGGCGTTCGCGTAGCTCACTGGCTGCAGCTTGCGGTGCTGGCGAATGTCTTGGCCACCAACCCAGTTCGTGACGTGGAACAGATCAAGTCCAAGCGGCCTCCGAAGGGCGCTCCGTCACTGACAGCTGACCAGTCGCGCGATCTGTTGGTGAGGCTGCGAGCCTCCGAATACTGCCAGAAGCATGACCTTGCCGACCCGTTCACGATCTGCTGGGGCTGAGATGGAGTGACTTCGACGAGACGGCGGGAAACGCTGGCGGTGTCCGGCAAAGTGGTGCGGATCACGGGCAAGGGGCTGATCCGGATGGACGAAACCAAGACCGCAGCCGGTCGTCGCACGATTGCCCTCCCCAGCTTCGCCATCGACGTACTGCGGCAACGACGCTCACTGCCTTACCTGGGCCAACATCCCGAGATCATCTTCCCGTCCACGGCGGCAACATGGCGCGACCCGAACAACTTCGGCAGGGACTGGCGCACCGTCCGCAAGGACCTGGGTGTGCCGGACGTGACCGCACACAGCTTCCGCAAGACGCTCGCGACCCTCATCGACGAGGGCGGCCTGTCCGCACGCGTTGGAGCCGATCACCTGGGGCACTCCAAGGTCAGCATGACGCAGGACGTCTACATGGCGCGTGGCAAAGTGCATGCGCAGGTGGCCGACCTGCTCGACGACGCAATAAGCGGCGCATAAACGGCGCCCCGGAGCCCGTGAGACTCCAAAGATGGGCTTTGAAGTGCGCCGTCAGGGTTTCGAACCCCGGACCCGCTGATTAAGAGTCAGCTGCTCTACCAACTGAGCTAACGGCGCCTTGGTCGGCCGAGATCGCGTTGCGACAATAACAGGCGTTCTGTCGCAGAGCGAAATCCCGGACCGCTCCAGTGTAGAACCTGCGCGGTGGCCGCCTTCTGCCGTTTGCGGACGCCGCAACGCTGGCTTAGGGTCACTGGCTTGTGTCTAACGTCGCCGAACCAGCGCGCGGCTCACGCTTTGGTGTGAGATTCGTCGCGATGGCATCAAGGACCGGATAAACCGGCCCATGTTGGCGCGATGAGGGGCGCAATCGCACTAAAATGCTCGCAATTATTCAGGGTCAGCTGTGACCAAAATAAACAGAATCTCGGGGAAGGTCACTTGATGGCGCCTTTGCGCAGACGTCGATCGTGGCTGGCTGCTGGGATGATCATGATTGCGGTGGTCGGTGCCGCCTGCAGCAGCACCCACGCCGCCGCGCCGGCGAAGGTCATCTTCGACAAGGGCACGCCGTTCGCCGATTTGCTTGTCCCCAAGCTCACCTCCTCGGTGACCGAGGGCGCCGTCGGCGTCACCGTGGATGCGCCCGTGACGGTGAACGTTGCCGACGGCGTGCTGGCGTCGGTCACCATGGTCAACGAGAACGGCAGGACGATCAGCGGTCAGCTCAGCCCCGACGGGCTGCGCTGGTCGACCACCGAGCAGCTCGGCTACAACAGGCGCTACACGCTCAACGCGAAGGCGCTCGGGCTCGGTGGTGCGGCGAACCGCCAGATGAGCTTCCAGACCAGTTCTCCCGCCCACCTGACGATGCCCTACGTCAACCCGGGCGACGGCGAGGTGGTGGGCATCGGCGAGCCGGTGGCGATCCGGTTCGACGAGAACATCGCGAACCGCGCCGCCGCCCAGAAGGCCATCGCCATCACCACCGACCCGCCCGTTGAGGGTGCGTTCTATTGGCTGAACAACCGCGAAGTACGTTGGCGCCCAGAGCATTTCTGGAAGCCGGGCACGGCCATTGACGTGGCGGTCAACACCTATGGCGTCGATCTGGGCGACGGGATGTTCGGCGAGGACAACGTCAAGACGCGCTTCACCATCGGCGATGAGGTCATCTCGACCGCTGACGACACCACCAAGATGGTGACCGTGCGGGTCAACGGCGAAGTCGTCAAGACGATGCCGACGTCGATGGGGAAGGACAGCACCCCGACGGCCAATGGCTTCTACATCGTCGGTGGGCGGTTCAAGCACATCATCATGGACTCCTCGACCTACGGAGTACCCGTCAACTCGCCCAACGGATATCGCACCGATGTCGACTGGGCCACGCAGATTTCCTACAGCGGTGTCTTCGTGCACTCCGCGCCCTGGTCGGTGGGCGCCCAAGGACACAGGAACACCAGCCACGGGTGTCTGAACGTGAGCCCCAGCAACGCCGAATGGTTTTACGACCACAGCAAGAGCGGAGACATCGTCGAGATCACCAACACCGTCGGGTCCACGCTCCCGGGCACCGAGGGGCTCGGCGACTGGAACATCCCCTGGCCGGTGTGGAAAGCGGGCAACGCCAACACCTGACGGGAGAACTTCGCGAAAGTGCATTCGGCGACGCAAACGCCGAGAAAGCGCGTCGCTAGTTGCACTTTCGGCGTAAAGGAAAATACCCTCCGGCCGGTGGGGTA